>JBLICU010000109.1:0-10336 GCA_047632435.1 Cyclobacteriaceae bacterium | reverse complement strand
CTTTTGTTGCCCATCAAAATTGAATCACCCCAACGACAAATGAAAAAAAATGAAAGACAAATCAATTAAAACCTTAAAATTTATCGGGCTGGGGTTTATAGAGCCTTTGATCCGATTGCTGAGTGGCGAGGAGCCAAAAAAGAATGCCTCGGCATTTATTCAGAAAACTTTATTTCCTATAGCGTCCATGATCTTATTCCTGGTCATCTGGCATTACGGAGCACAATCGCTATACAACAAGGAAGCAAATATAAGGATCGATAAAGCGCGCGCAGAACAAAGTGAAGAAGCTGCTATTGCCATGCAGGAATGTATCAAATCTGGTGATGTTAGCTGCAAACCCAATACTCTTCCATCACCTGTGCAAGTGCTTGAAGCATTCAAGTCTCTATGGAGAGATCACAAAGAAATCGCTGGTAAAAAAGTAGATTTCAAAGATAAAACAGCTAAAATAAATGAAAAAAGGGCAGGTCAAGGACTTTCATCCATCAAATATACGGGTCGCCCATCCTTCCTGGATCAGATTGGCACCAGCCTAAAAACAATAGCTGCAGGTGTATTTCTTGCCATTTTAGTCGCCATTCCCATCGGGATCATTATCGGGTTGAGCGACGTTCTTAGGAACTCATTCAGCTGGTTGATCCAAATCCTGAAACCAGTTTCTCCCGTGGTTTGGTTGCTATTGGTTTTCATGATTGTAAAAACAGTCATCACCGATCCTGACATGGACAAATCCTTTATCATTTCGTCCATAAGTGTCGGACTCTGCGCCATGTGGGCCACTCTGATCAATACGAGTATGGGTGTGGCCAATGTCGACAAAGATTTTATAAACGTCTCCAAAGTATTGAAACTGAGTATTGGTCAAAATATCTTTAAAATCATCCTTCCAGCTTCGTTTCCTCTGATTTTCACTGGATTGAGAATCACTGTTTCTGTAGCCTGGATGGTACTGATAGCCATCGAATTGCTGGCGCAAAGCCCTGGACTTGGTTCTTTCGTTTGGGAGGAATTTCAGAATGGAGCCAACGACTCCAACGCCAAGATCCTTGTGGCCATGTTTGTCATCGGAATCATTGGTTTCCTTCTTGACCGAATCATGCTTTCTGTGCAAAACGTCATGACTTTCAATAAAGCATAAGGTCATGGCGATACTCGAACTAAAAAATGTGTCAAAATCATATGGACTTGGTTCCTCAAAAATAGAGGTACTGTCAAACATCAATTTGTCCGTAGAAGAAGGAGAATTTGTAGCCATTGTCGGTTTTAGCGGAAGCGGAAAAACTACACTCATCAACATGATGAATGGCTTGCAATTCCCTGACGAAGGAGAGGTTTTGCTTCATGGAAAGCCCATCACAGGACCGGGACCAGATCGTGGGGTGATTTTTCAAAACTATTCACTCCTGCCCTGGCTGTCGGTTTATAGCAATGTGAAATTATCTGTAGATGAAGTTTTTCCTTATTTTTCTAAAAAGGAAAAAGATGAGCATATCCGCAAATATATCGATATGGTAAACCTCACTCCTGCCATAGACAAGCGTCCGAAGGAGCTTTCTGGTGGCATGCGCCAAAGGGTTTCGGTAGCTCGTGCCTTGGCCATGGATCCGGAAGTGCTACTGATGGATGAGCCGTTAAGTGCGCTGGATGCCCTGACGCGCGGATCCTTGCAGGATGAAATCGTGAATATCTGGAGTAAGGATAAAAAAACAGCGATCCTCATTACTAATGATGTAGATGAAGGCATCATCATGGCGGATCGGATCATTCCACTTACTCCAGGACCAAAAGCGACTTTGGGACCCGAATTTCGAGTGAAATTTGATCGGCCTAGAGTGGTCACAGAAATAAACAAAGATGACGCTTATAAAAGACTGAGAAATGATATCCTCGAATATCTCATTGAAGTGGGAGCCACTCGCAGACAAGTGAGCGATCAGAAATACATACTTCCAGACCTGGAACCCGTCATGCCCGGCAGGGTGATTTTCGGTAAGAAAAAGAAGAAGGAAAAGGTCAAATATTTTTAATCGAAAGACAGAGAGACAATGGAAGCATTATTAAAAAAAGACACACAATACATCCCTCACCTCGACGGAAAACCAGAAATGCTGGTTTGTAGGGATTTGAAAAAAGTATACCCTACTCCGAAAGGAGATTACGTGGTGCTTGATAATTTACAATTGAGTATCAGGCAGGGCGAATTTGTATCGATCATTGGGCACTCCGGCTGTGGAAAATCAACGCTGCTCACAATGATCGCAGGATTGAATGACATCAGTGCTGGTAAGGTACTGGTAGATGACGATGAAATTCGTGGTGCCGGACCTGATCGTGCAGTGGTTTTTCAATCGCCAAGTTTATTGCCATGGCTGACAGCCATGCAAAACGTGATGATCGGTGTGAAACAGGTTTTCCCAAGTGCAAGCAAAGCCCAAAAAGAAGAAATCTGCAAATACTATTTGGATAAGGTTGGGTTGGGGAATGACTTCCACAAGAAAGCCATAGCCCTTTCGCAAGGCATGCAGCAGCGGGTAGGTATAGCCCGTGCCTTTGCATTGAAACCAAAGATTTTACTTCTGGATGAACCGTTTGGCATGCTTGACTCACTTACGCGTGGAGAGCTGCAAGATGTATTGCTAGAAATCTGGCAAAAGGAAAAAATCACCGCAGTGGCAATCACCCATGACGTGGATGAAGCAATATTCCTGGCAGACAGGGTAATCATGATGACTAGCGGACCATACGCCAAAATAGGTGATGAGCTGGTGATCCCATTCGAAAGACCGAGAAAAAGAAAGGATGTACTTGAACACCCCGACTATCACAACTGCAGAGGTTATCTAATGGATTTTTTGAATCACTGAATTAAGAAAATTAAAATTTTTCATTTGTCTAAGTTGAATGCTGTGCACCATTGCCGACGGGTGTGGTGTGCAGGTTCGACATTTGCAATGAAGCCAAATACTTAGAAAAATCTTTCCGCAATTCCACCATAACTAAATTCAATGTCCTCGCTCGCCTATGCTCAGTGTCCTCACTGACTGTTTTCCTGTTTCGCCAAGTTGGTATAAATGTCAGTGTAGACATTGACATGGGCGCAGAGGTTTTAGAGGCAGTTGCAGTGGAGTAGTTTACGCAGAGATCGCTGACAATAATCCAAAAAATAGAATGGCAGCAGTGATTGGCGATTTATGGGTTTTAGGAGAACCCCTTCTCCGGATGCGAAATATTTTTTACCCTGCTTGATTTTCTACTAATTGTAAATGACTGTCTTGCTCGATGTTGCTTTACTCATACCGCAAAGCTTCGATAGGATTTGAAAAAGCAATCTTTATCACAGCTGAACTCACACTTATTGCTGCTACAAATAACAAAATCAATGTTGAGCATACAAACGGCATGATTCCAAAGGGAGCTCGATAAGAAAACTCATTCATCCAGCCTTGCATCACGATGGACGAAACCGGCAAACCGATCAAGAGTGCAATTCCAATCAGTATAAGAAACTGCCCAAAGATCAACTGCATAATTTGAACGGCACTTGCTCCCAATATTTTTCTCATACCTACTTCCTTGATTCTCTGATTGAGCATGGCTATGGCCATTCCAAGTAAACCTAAACAAGCAAGGATCAATGCAATTCCAGCAAAAAGTGAGAAGATACTTAGCGTCTTCATTTCACTATCATACAGGCCTGCCAGTTGCTGATCCAGAAAGTGATATTCAAATGGCAAATCCTTATTCAATTCCTCGTAGATCACCTCGATTTGTGATATGATTGAACCATATTGATTTCCATCAAATTTTACCAACATATGACTAACTCCCAAAGGTTGGACTACCATAGCAAGCGGCTCGATAGGCTCATGCATGGATTTAAAATGGAAATCACGAACTACTCCAACAATCTTTCCGCTAAAGGAATCTCCAGCTCCGGCAAACACTAGGGTCTCACCAATCGGATTTTTCAGGTTCAGTCGCTTTGAACCTGTCTCATTTATCACATAACTCTTAACGGAATCTGAAGGAATAGAGCTGTCAAATGACCTGCCAGCCATCACCTCCAATCCTAGCACCTCCTCTACCCCAAAATCAACCATTATATTGATAAAATCGACCTTGTTTTGAGGATCCTTTTCTGCATAGTATGGATGTTGGTTGAACTGTCCCCCAGGAATATTCGACATCATTGTTGTACTCATAACCCCGGCAAGTGATTCAATTTTCTGTTGTACAGCGTAGACTGCTGCCATGTTCAATCCTCCATATTCTATACTTGTTGGAATGTCAATTGAGATAATTGCTTTCTGATCAAAGCCTAACTCTTTGTCTTTCATATATTGTATTTGACGAAAAATTATCAAACTTCCAGATATCAAAATAGCTGAGACTGTAAACTGCATAATCACTAAAAAGCTACGCATTTTTACCCCTTTGCTTTGTGTTGTTAGTTTGCCCTTCAGTACTTCTACTGGTTTAAAATCAGAGAGAACCATCGCAGGATAAAAGCCTGCCATCAGCCCTATCAGTATACTCAGACCAAAGGCTCTGAGTATAAAGGAAGTATTCATTATCATTGTCCAACTGAATTGCTTGCCTGAAAGGAAATTGAAGCTATCTAGTAGCAGAAACGCTAGCCCAAGTGACAAAACCATTGCTATAGTACAAAAGAGTACCGATTCAAGATAAAACTGCACTGACAAATTTCTAGAAATGGCTCCCAGGGTCTTTCTTATTCCTATTTCTTTTGCTCTCTCGATGGATTTAGCAGTTGTGAGGTTAACGTAGTTAATAGACGCAATCAAGATCAAAAAGAAAAGCGTCACCGTAAGGATGTGGATGTAAAGGACATTGCCGTTGCTCTCCAATTCCCATCGCAAATGAGAATATAAGTGGATATCCGCGATCGGTTGTAAATCAAATGAAAATTCCCCTGACAGCAGTCGATCAATATATGACTGATCCCAATCCACATAGCCAGAAATCCATTTTGGAATCTTGCTTTCTATGGTGGAAGCCTCAACGTTTTCTTTTAATCTGATATAGTTGAAATGGCCAAAATCTTCCCATTTCATCCATGAATCTCTTGGGTTAATTTGTTTGAGAGTGACATAAGGGATGATAGCCTGAAAATGAAAGTGCGCATTTTTTGGCATAGGTTCCACTACTGCTGATACCGAAATTGACATGTCATTAAGTTCCAATTCCTGACCAATAGCACTTTCATCACCAAAATATTTCCGAGCCATTGGTTCGGTTATCACAAGTGAGAAAGGCTTACTCAGCGCATCCATATCACCCTCGATGATCTTTAGTTGGAAGACATCCAGAAAAGCGGAATCGGCGAAATAGAAATCTGGCTCTTCAAATAAAATGTTTGATTTTACATTTTTGACCCGAACAAATTCTTTACTAAGTCCATTTCCATACCATGGAGAAAGGCTAACGGCAGCCTCTACTTCTGGGAAATCATTGACCATGGCCTGTGCCATGGGGTGTGGGGTGCGGGTTTGTGGATTATCATTCATCCAGGCAATCCGATAGATTCGATCATACCCTTGAATCTCCGTATCGTAGGAAAGTTCATCGGAGATGAATAAATAAATTAGAATACTGCAGGTAAATCCCACTGTTAAACCTAGCACATTGAGCAAGGAGAAAAAAGCATTGCGCTTTACATTCCTGCTAAACATTTTGAAAAAATCTTGAATCATGTCACTGTTCATTTTGAAGTTAAAAACTTGATTCAAAAGAAAGGTACTCCTCTCCTGCAATGGTGCTTTCCGTTCGGTTAGACGTTCTTCCCCATAAGTCCGAACGACTTTAGCGTCCTTATACTCGGATGGCGTGAGTCCTGTGCGCTTCTTAAATGCAGTATTAAATGCTGATTTAGAGTTGTAGCCCACCATCGTGGCTATGTTCTCTATTTTGACTTGCTGTTGATCCTTTGAACGCAATAGTCGACAGGCTTCACGCACTCTGTATCGGGCCAATAAATCCTGAAAGCTGATTTTTAGAGACTCGTTGAGTACTTGGGACAAGTGATGAGTGGTAGCACCTAGCTCTTTGGCAAGCGCGCTCAGAGAAGCATCATCGCGTAAATAGAATTTTTGCTTTCCCAAAACAATATCTAACTTGTTTAAGATCGATGATTTGATCTCTGGAGAAAGTGTAGACTTTTGGTACTTATTCCCGAGCGGAATGGGTGTAAAAAAAGTAGACTCTCGCATCACCTGATAAAGTGCATAAGTAATCACCAACAAGATGATAATCTGTGTCACCATAGAATTTGAGATCCCAAGGAAAAATAGATAGCCAACGCAAAAGACATTGATTATCACAAAATTTCGAAACCAGCCGAGCCGAGCACCAGGATTGGAAAACCAGCTAATGCCTTTCTGAATTCCTTGAGCTCTCATCGTGCGAATGACTAAAACAAGATAAAACACAACAGTCACTGCACTAAAAATGGTCAACACCCAATCATCCACCCAAAACAATGCACCACCTAATGCTACCGGCAAAATGTGCAAATAACTGAGTCTGGTCTTTTGAGAGAAAAAGACAATAGCATAGAGGTAGAGGGAAATAACAATGAGAATTATGAAGCCCCATCTCGTGGATTCCAATCCAATAATCAATACTGGAATTAGCAGCAATAAGTAAGAAAGCAGCAACCTTCCAAGGTACCGTGCGGCTGGAAATTTGATCGTCAAAAGTAGCAATCCAAACAAACCACCGAGTAGCATTTCAGTAGTTGTCATTACTATTTCCCACGGAATGTCTTTCAAATGATCCACTGATCAAAAGTAGAAATTTTCGGTGAGATTTTCATTCAGTGCCAACAAGGCAGAGATTGCAATTCTGCGTCTGCAGGAGTTTTTCCAGTTCTTATGAAATAGAAATAAACCTGGCAATACTCCATATTCAAATTTAATAAAATTTCATTTATACGATATTAACAAATTATATTCATTCACAATAGTCAGTGCGCTATTGACTGACTTCATGTATCGTCAATAATATGTCAGTGGAGACACTCAGAAGGTATAGGGATTTTGACATAGGTGATATTCGAAAATCATTATTGATACCTATTGGCTCATTGAGCATTTTCATTTTCACCTAGCATCTTTATAAAGCAACCATAATCCTGTGCTACACGATCTGCATATGTCAGGGCAATTGATGATACCAGGCTCTTAAAGTCGCGCTTCTTTTCCTCGCTCATTTCTTTCACAGCAATCGGCATTTCGTGGGCATCAGAATTCAAAATATAACTTGCTCTTTTGTGCCGAGAGGCAAGCAGTCGTCCCCATGCATCAGACATAAAAAAGAGATCTTCATTTTTCTTCAAATCTGTGCTTGGAAAATCACATTTGAAGGGCGACCGCTCTTTTACGGAAAACGTCATGTCATCCATCGAAATCCAGCCGAGATACTTATCGGGGTGTTCTGCGAGTGCGCGATATGCACGTGCATGACGTTCCCCCTCATTTGGAAAATTTTCATCGTATTCTGACTTCTCATCTTTATTCATATGACTGTACAGTGGAGGTTTGCCCTGCGCTTTCATGTCTAAAATCACATCGTCATCAGCAGAGGCGGTATCACCCTCCAGTAAAATATAATAGCGCGCTGAACCCAAAGAACCAGTTCCTGCTTTTACACGACGTGCTATGTCTTTAACCTCAAAATGAGCCTCTTCGGCTTCAAAGGTGGTTCCCAGCGTTGATCTATATTCAAGAATTGCCTTTTCCACTTTAGTGTATTCGTCTTTCGATAGCCGTTCCAGCTTTTCTACTTGGGTATCGAAAACCCTCTTGCCATCCACGATGTTGGTCCATTTATCCAACATTTTTAATCGACTTTTCTTTTTTTCTACACGCTTCAGAAATTTATGAAGGAGTCCCGTGGCGGTATTTTTAGTAAGATGTACTTCATTTTGAGGATCATCATCTTTATGTGCCGTCATTTCCTTGAGATAAGCTCCAGCAAAAGTATTTAAGGCTTTCTTTTGGGGAATTTCACCAAAGACACCATTATTTCGGCAATCAAGCAGCAGACTTATGGCCATTCGCCATAAATCAAATTGATAATCAGCGACTATGGCGTCATCAAAATCATCCATGCAGAAAATGGCTTCTCCATAGTGATTGGCATATGCACCATAGTTGTAAATATGTGCATCGCCATTGATCCATGTGAGCGTAGAAGATGTACCACCAAAAAAATTGATTCTCCAGTCATTGTAAAAATCAGCCCAGTAAAGGTGATTGGAGCCACGGTAAAACGCATAAGGTGACTCAGCCATTTTTTGAAACTTTTCAATCTTGAAACATTCCTCAATGTCTTGATTATTGAGATTGAGTTCGTGACGTATTTGCTGATCACGATTATGTAGAAGTAATTTTTTGGTATGAGGCATTGGTCTTGTGATTATGGTGTTGACTAAAGTAACCCCTTTGGCAGGTGGTTCACAATAAACCAAAGTTAATTACGAATTGTTATGGAGGCTATTGCTAAAATATTATACTCCTACCGAGTGTTTCGATCACTGTCATAATCTCCACTGACTGTTTTCCTGTTTCGCTAAGTGGGTATAAATGTCAGTGGAGACACTGACATAGGCGCAAGGTTTTAGAATCGATTTAGTGACCGCTTTATCTTTGGGAGGAATTTCTTCTCCAGAAACCATTAACAGATCATTCTTATCAATGCAAGCCTCATCCATTGCTTCTTCAATAGCTATGTCGAAAAAATCGGAGACCTCAGCTTCCGGAATACTATATGACTCAATTTTTGTTTTGGTAGCATTTATGCCGTTTTGCAAAAAAATAATGCCTCATGAATGAAAATTTCATATTATTTGTATTTAGACGATGGTCTAACGAAGTTATAAAAGATGAAATTTCGACATCAGGTTTTACGATAAACCGAGGCTTTATGCAGATAGTTTGTTTGGATTAGTCGTTTAATACTGAAATAGCACTAGTGATATTTACATTGGCACAATTTTTTACTCTGACTTTTTTTGTCTTCCACCATCATCAAATTAGTTAGATTTCGCCATGTCAGTGTCATTGCTGAATGTTTTCCCATTATCATCAAGTGGATATATATATGAGTGATGTCGGTGGAGAAATCACTGGTCGGTTTCCGATCATTTCGAAAATTCTAAACATATGTTTGCTGTAAACTTCAACTAATTATAGTTGAATTCCATCGTTAGATTTAGCTTACAACACATTTTGAAAATTGGAATACTTCCACTTATGTCAGTTGCAACCATTAGAGTCTTGATCATCTTTATTTTTCTTTTGGCCCAATCCGTTTCCATGTATTCACAAAGTGCTGGTGAGGATTGGAATTTTGTAAATGAAGATGAAGGGATATCCGTTTATACACGTCACAATGAACTATCTGCTATAAAAGAAATCAGGATCATTCTCACCGTGGAAACCACCATGGAAGACATCACCGAACTTCTGGCCAATGTCCCTCTATACGCTGATTGGGTTTATAAATGCGATGATTCATTTCTATTGAAACACGTAAGTGAAGAAGAGTTCCATTATTACATCACAATGGATTTCCCATTTCCCTTTTGGGACCGGGATCTCGCTGTTCATAGCAAGCATTGGATAGATCCTGAAAATGGAGCCTATCATTCACACTCTGTGACCAGTACAGATAGTTCATATACAAATGAAGAATTTGTGCACATCACTGAGTTCGAATCACATTGGCACATTACACCTGTGGGAAATGGACAATTGAGTATTGACTATACAGCGCTTTCAAATCCCGGTGGAGATATCCCCATCTGGTTGGTGAATATGGCCATCACCAAAGGGCCACTGGAAACTATGCGAAGATTTGCCAGACAAGTGGAAATAGAAAAGAAGAAAAAATCCCTTTCAAACAATCCATAATTCAAAATGTCTTCTAAATCGGTTACCAAATTTGAATTGTAAAATTTCACTTTAAACGAAAAAACAATGAAAAATGTAACCTTGATTCTCGGAGCGGTTTTGGCCATGGCCAGTCAGTCATGCGGTCAAAAAAAACAACCAAAGATGTCCCCCAGGCCATCATCAAATCATTCACTGAAATGTTCCCAAATGCCTACAAAGTAGCATGGGAAAAAGAAAATGAAATGGAATGGGAAGCGGAATTTGACCAATATGGTAAAGAATACTCTGCCAATTTCGCCAATGATGGTAGTTGGCTGGAAACTGAATATGAATTGGGAACATCTGATCTTCCATCAGCTGTTCAAAATACATTGGATTCGGAATTTTCGGACTATGAAATAAAAGAAGCAGAACTG
>JBLICU010000108.1:0-10356 GCA_047632435.1 Cyclobacteriaceae bacterium | reverse complement strand
TAATCCAATTGATACTGATGGTGATGGACTTCCGGATTTTGAAGACCCGGATGATGACAATGACGGTATTCCGACTGAGGAAGAGTTGGAGGATCCAGAAGCAGATTGCGATGAAGACGGAATACCGAACTATCTGGATGATGCGCAATATTCATGTGATGACTTGCCTATATCAACTATTGTAACACCAAATGGGGATGGCTATAATGAATTCCTTCGAATCGATGGTTTGGATGAATTTGATGACAATAGCTTCATCGTTTTCAATAGATGGGGCAATGTTGTTTTTGATGTGAATGGATATAAGAGTGACCCAGCTGATGCCAATAGCTTTACAGGTTCATCCAATGTGAGAAATTCATCCCAAAAGTTACCAGATGGTGCGTATTTCTATGTACTCAAACTCGCGAGAAATGGTAAGGAGCGAATTCAGAAAGGTTCATTTGAAATAAGAAATTGATTATGAAGAAATCATTAATAATATTTTCAATTGTATGTGGGTTTTACGGATTTACTGCTAGGGCACAGCAGCAATTCATGATTACCCAATATATGTACAATGGTCTGGCTATGAATCCAGCTTATGCAGGAATTCATGAAGGGATAAGCGCAAGTTTTTTGACCAGACATCAGTGGATAGGAATTGAAGGTGCACCATCAACGCAGTTTGTGAGTATTCATGGGCCAATGAAGTACCAGCCTATATCTTTAGGAGCAGTTATTTATAGAGACGTTATTGGCGTTAAAAAGGAACATACTGCTTATTTTAGTTATGCCTATAGGATTGGAATCACAAAGAATATAAAACTGTCTTTTGGTCTTCAGACTAATTTTCATCAGTTGAATCAAAATTTTATACTTGGTGCGGCAGATGATCCCAATGATCCATTGCTGCTTGATGACAATGCCATAAAATTTAATGTTGGTAGTGGCCTATTATTACATTCAAAAATGTTTTATGTTGGTTTTTCAATGCCTCAGATGCTCAAAACTAAATTTGGATCTCAGGAATTGCCTTCAGCAAGTAGACTTGTTCAGCACTATTATGTTACAGCAGGTTATGTGTTTGGATTGGCCAATGAAATAATTATTAAACCAAATATATTGATTAAGGCGGTGGGGAAAGCACCAGGTCAGTTGGACTTAAATATGAATGTGCTGCTTAAAAATGTGCTATGGTTGGGGATTAGTCACAGATGGAAAGAAAGCAATGACCTTCTTGCAGCTATTCAAATTGGTCCTCAATGGCAATTGGGTTATGCTTTTGACATAAACAACAATGACCTAAACAGGACCTCTCATGAAGTCATGATAAACTTTATCCTCGATTTCCCTACTTCCAAAATTTTGACTCCAAGGTATTTTTAATATGAATCCAATTAAAAAAGCTGTTAACCTAGTTTTAATAAGTCTTTTTATTTCTAGCGCTGCTATAGCTCAGCAAATAGAGGTGCCTAAAAAGTACGATAGAAGCCTAGGAAAAGCAAATGCACTATACAGTTCATTTGTTTACGTAAAGGCTATCGAAGAGTATAAGCGATCAATTAAAATTAGTGACCATGATTTGGATTTTCCTTCTCTTAGAATTGCAGATAGCTATCGTTTAATCAATAATAATAAAGAGGCCTTAAAGTGGTACCAAAAAGTGGAAGGTAAGCCGATAATGACCAAGCAGGATTTGGCTAATTATGCTCAGGTGCTAATTTTACATGGAGATTATAAAAAGGCCAAAGAGATTGCAAACGAAATTGGAACCTCATTGGAACGGATAGATCAAGCAGATAAATCAAGCGAAATTAAGATTGATACAGCGGCTTATTTTATGGAAAATTTGGTGGTAAATTCAGACAGAGCAGATTTTAGCGCAACATATTATAAGGATGGAGTCGTATTTGTCTCTGCTAGAGAAATATCTAAAATTTTACCTCAGAATAAATACTATTGGGATGAATCATTCTATCTGGATTTGTATTACACCCAAAATGCAGATAGTACCGAAGACTATTTCTCTAGCTTCAGTAGTCGAATAAATACCATGTATCATGAAGGCCCTGCAGTTTTTTATGCAGACGACAAGAAAATGATCTTTACCAGAAATAATTTCAATCAAGGTAGAAGGACACTTAGTGATGAAGGCGTTAATCATCTTAAACTTTATTATTCTGAAATTTTACCCGAATCAGATAAATGGTCAAAACCGACTGAATTGCCCTTCAATAGTGACGAATATTCTGTCGGACACCCAACAATCACAAGTGATCAAAACCGTCTGTATTTTGCATCTGACATGCCTGGGAGCGTGGGTAAAACGGATATTTTCTTTTCAGATTTCCGAAATGGTCAATGGTCAATTCCTGAGAACCTAGGGCTAAAGGTAAATACTCAAGCCGAAGAAATGTTCCCGTTTATCTTTCAGGATTCTATTCTCTACTTTGCCTCAAAGGGACTTCTGGGCATAGGTGGCCTTGATATTTACAGGATAAATTTAAATGACCCGAATGCCACACCTGAAAACATGGGAGGCCCTTTAAACTCAGAACACGATGATTTTGGGTTGGTAAGGAGAGGGAATTCTGGATATTTTTCAAGTAATAGACCAGGCGGAAAAGGAAATGATGATATCTATAGATTCATTTATACCGAAATCATTCCTTCTTATATTGTTGCCATCCGAGCAGTAAATGGGGAGACAAAGGAGATCATCAACAATGCTACTATTACAATTACGGATGTTTCATCCGGAGAATTTATTACCACTCAAAAACTGAAGGACAGTACACAGTATTACAAAACGTTGGAAAACATCTCATATGCAGCATCAGCTCATCATCATGAATACTTCTCAGGGCATTTGAAATTTGCTGTTGGTGCTAATTTGGATGTTGACACCTTGTTTTATGAGATACCTTTGGAGAAAATAGAGATTGGTAAAGCAATCGAATTAGAAAACATCTATTATGATTTGGATAAATCAGACATCAGAACGGATGCCGCCATCGAGTTAAATAAACTAGTGCAATTATTACTTGACAATCCGGGAATTATAATTGAGTTGAGTTCTCATACTGATTCAAGGGGTAGTGATAGATATAACCAGAAATTATCTCAAAGAAGAGCAGAGTCAGCTGTCGCCTATATCATTAGTCAGGGCATTCCTGCCGAGCAGATCACTGCAAAAGGATATGGAGAAGCCAAGCTGGTCAATCAATGCTCAAATGGCATGAAATGTAGCGACGAAGAACACCAAAAAAATCGGCGGACAGAATTTAGTGTAACCGAAAACGCATCAGACGTAGAGATAATAGAAAATCACTAGATTTTAGACCTTCTTATCAAATAAAAACCGAATAGCATTCTGAACTGTGTGATTTCGGTTTTTCGGTTTCCAGATAGCCGACAATACAGTTCTCTGAGGGATACTTTTCAACTCAATAGATCTGATGCCAAGCTGATACCCTTCAACCAAAGATGTCGGAACTATGGCAATGCCCAATCCACTTTCTACCAGCTTAAAGATGGTAAAAGCATGCACAGACTTGTGTGAAATTTGTGGTTGAAAACCTTGATCCTGGCAAATGCTTATGATTTTATCATAATATTGAGGGCTATAATCACTAGAGAAAAGAATAAATTTCTCATCGCTCAGCTGACCAAGGTGGTTGAAATTTGTTTCACTAATTGGATGATTCGCCGGCAACACCACCGAAAATGTATCTTCATGTACAGGCACCATCGTCAAATCAGCTGAAACGTTCGACACCCTCACAAAACCAATATCAAGTTTGTCTTTTTCGATGGCTTCTATTTGCTCATTGTTAGGCAATTCCTGTAGTGTGGTGTGAATATCTGGAAACTTTTGACTCAGCTGCATCATGAATTTGGGGAGTACCTGATGGATCGCCGAACCGACAAACCCAATACGAATTTCGCCAGATTCGCCTTTGTTCAAAAGCGCAACTTGTCTTGTGGTCGTTTCCAGATGATTAAGAATAAAATCAACTTCTCCTTTAAGATATGTTCCCGCCGGGGTGAGCTGCACATTTCTTTTTGTTCTTTCAAAAAGCTTGGCGTTCAGTATTTCTTCCATCTGTATAATCTGCCTGCTCAGTCCGGGTTGAGCGATAAAAAGCTTGTCTGCTGCCTTCCTAAAGCTTAATTCCTCAGCCACAGCCTTAAAATATTTAAAATGTCTAAGTTCTAACTGATAACTCATGGTTATTGATTAATGATGAAATTGGTATTTATAGTTATTAAATATACAACGTAAATTTGAATGGGTTGTAATAAATAACCTCATTTGAATGGAAAAGGTATTTGAATACGGAAATCACAAATTGACAGCAAGCATTGCACTTGCCATAGCCAAAGGAGAGTGTCGAGGTGTGTTGAACAAAGAGACTTATCAAAAAGTCATTCACAGCTTTGAAACAGTCAGACAAATTGCCCTTGGTGACAAAGCCGTTTATGGTATCAATACCGGCTTTGGTCCTTTGTGTACCAAAAGGGTTTCGTTATCTGAGACCAGTCAGCTCCAAACCAATCTGCTGATCAGCCATGCGGTAGGTTTGGGAGAACCAATAGATACAGAAATAGCCAAACTGATGCTCATTCTGAAAGTCCAATCGTTGGCTCAGGGGTATTCAGGCGTGAGTCCTGATACCATGGATCGCATCATTTGGCACATTGACCATGATGCCATTCCCATCGTTCCTTCTCAAGGATCAGTTGGAGCGTCTGGAGATTTGGCGCCTTTGGCGCATTTGTTTTTGCCCTTGATCGGGAAAGGAAAAGTAGAAATCGAGGGTAAGGTGATGCCATCGATATCCTTCCTTCAAAAATTCAATCTTAAGCCTATCGACCTTGCTCCAAAGGAAGGATTGGCACTGATCAATGGTACTCAGTTTATCGCAGCGCATGCGGTCAAAATAGTATCCAAAATGTTTAATCTATTGAATTATGCCGACTATTGTGGAGCCATGATGTTGGAAGGATTACTGGCTTCTGTCAAGCCATTTTCACCCGAACTTCATGTTTTGAGACCGTATCCTGGAAATCAATATGTTGCCGGCCTGATTCAGCGTTTGTTGCACAATTCGGATGTGGTTCATTCTCATTCCAACTGTGCCAGGGTTCAGGATCCCTATTCATTACGATGTATTCCACAAGTGCATGGAGCCTCACGTACTGCATGGCTGCACTTAAAGGAATTATTGGAAATAGAACTTAATTCAGTCACCGACAATCCTGTTATTTTTGAAGATGATCACACCATCAGCGGTGGAAATTTCCATGGTCAACCGCTCGCCATGGCCATTGATTATGCCTGTTTGGCCGCCTCAGAAATAGGCAACATTTCGGATCGACGGATTTATCTTTCCTTGACTGGTGACACCCCAGGAGTACCAAAGTTGCTGATGAAGCAAACCGGTACCAATTCAGGATTCATGATTGTCCAGTACACTTCTGCTGCTTTGGCCAGTGAGAACAAAGGAATGTGTTTTCCATCTAGTGCCGACAGTATTCCTACATCTTTGGGACAGGAAGATCATGTGAGCATGGGCTCCATAGGTGCTAGGAAAGCATTGAGAGTGATTGAAAATACAGAGAAAATTTTGGGAATAGAATTGATGTGCGCCGCACAGGCTTTGGATTTTCATTCCCCACTGAAATCCAGCAAAATAATGAGCGCCATGCACGTACAAGTGCGATCCAAAATAGATCATATAGAAGCAGATCAAATCATGTATGAAAATATGGAGATTGCCATTGAAATAGTGAGAAGCGGTGAATTGTTTCATATCGCTAAGGAAATGGCTCTTGAGGAAAGTTTCGATACGCCACTGCCGGCATACGAACTTTTTGAAAATTTTTAACCCCTTTCATAAACAAAGGCTTATTGCCAAAAGCTTAATTAAAATGAAACAACTCATCGGACCATTTACGCAACTACTCACCTTGGATCAAATGCCATTGAAAGGAGCATTAAAAGATTCACAGTTGAACATCATTCTCAATGGTGGCTTGATGATGGATGGCCAAATGGTTTCGGAAGTGGGAAGCTTTGGCAAGATGTTAAAGACGCATGGTCATGCCCCAGATGTTGAATTAGTTGAATTGAAGGGCAAAAACATCGGGTTACCGGGATTTATTGATTGTCACACACACATTTGTTTTGAGGGAAGCAGAGCTGGCGATTACGCCCTTAGAAATGCTGGTAGTTCCTATTTGGAAATTGCGAAAAAAGGAGGTGGAATTTGGGATACAGTCGGCAAAACCAGAGCCGCTACTCAACAGCAATTGGTCGTTAGAATAGTTGAGAGAGCCAAGCGACATTTTGCCGATGGCATTACCACCATTGAAGTGAAAAGTGGATACGGACTTTCGGTTGTGGAGGAATTGAAAATGCTTCGAGCCATCCAACAGGCAGATGCACTTTGTTATCCTGATTTAATATCCACTTGTCTGGCAGCTCATATCAAACCAAAAGATTTTGATGGAGATGAGCGTGCTTATCTCGACTGGATTTCGCAAGAACTATTGCCTATAGTCAAACAAGAAAACCTTTCTAATCGAATAGATGCTTTTGTGGAGTATGGCGCTTTTGGTGAGGATGCCATCACCACTTATTTCAAAAACGCCCAGCAACTCGGTTTTTCGATCACCGTTCATGCCGATCAATTTCATGTCGGTGGGAGCAAAGTGGCTGCTGAAGTGAATGCCGTAAGTGCAGACCATTTAGAGGCAAGTACAGATAATGAAATCAATTGGTTGGCGGAAAGTGACGTAGTTGCCACTGCATTGCCTGGCGCATCCATCGGTTTAGGTTGTGCATTCGCTCCGGCCAGAAAACTATTAGATGCTGGGGCTTGTTTGGCAATCGCCAGCGATTGGAATCCGGGCTCTGCACCTATGGGCGATTTGCTTTTGCAAGCGGCGATTCTCGGCAGTTATGAGAAACTGTCAAACGCCGAAGTGCTGTCAGGGATCACATATCGGGCAGCACACGCCTTGAGAATGACAGATCGCGGAGTTTTGGCAAGTGGAAAAAAGGCGGATTTACAGATCTATGCTGTTGATCATTACAATGAAATCCTTTACCACCAAGGCAGATTAAAACCTGCGATGGTATGGAAAAATGGCCAATTGGCACATAAAATTTGAGGCCATGACTTTTAAAGACCAAATACTTCAAGGTTTACCCAAAGTGCTTCCGACCATGCCCATTGTGGAACTGTCAATCAGCCGGGCACCAGTGCGAAAGGATCTTTTAAGTACGAACGAAAAAAGGCTCGCCATCCGAAATGCGCTGCGTTATTTCCCTAAAAACTGGCATGCCGAATTGGCCACAGAGTTTGCCCATGAGTTAAAAACTTTTGGCCGGATCTACATGTATCGCTTTCGTCCGGAATATGAGATGTACGCCAGATCAATCAGCGAATATCCAGCGAAATGTGAGTCTGCTGCAGCGATTATGCTCATGATCCAAAACAACCTGGATCCACATGTCGCGCAATATCCGTATGAACTGATCACCTACGGAGGAAATGGTGCTGTATTTCAAAACTGGGCACAATACCTGCTCTCCATGAAATACCTGGCTGAGATGACCCAAGAACAAACTTTGCATCTCTATTCCGGTCACCCAATGGGACTTTTCCCCTCTTCAAAAGATGCCCCGCGCGTGGTGGTGACCAATGGCATGATGGTACCCAATTATTCCAAACCTGATGACTGGGAGCGATTTAATGCACTTGGTGTGACCCAATACGGACAAATGACAGCCGGTTCTTTCATGTATATCGGTCCCCAAGGAATTGTGCACGGTACCACCATCACAGTGATGAATGCCTTTCGGCGAAAGCTAAAAAAGAATGAAACGCCTAAAGGAAAGCTCTTCCTCACATCTGGCTTAGGTGGAATGAGTGGCGCACAGCCAAAAGCTGGAAATATCGCTGGCTGCATCACCATATGTGCCGAGGTAAATACCAAAGCGGCTTTGAAGCGATATGAACAAGGGTGGGTGGATGAATTAATAGTGGACATGGATGTGTTGATCCATCGGGTGAAAGAAGCCCAATTGGCCAAAGAGACTGTGTCTATTGCTTTTGTTGGCAATGTAGTTGACATTTGGGAATGGTTCGCACTTGCAGAAATATATGTTGACATTGGATCAGATCAGACCTCACTGCACAATCCCTGGGCTGGAGGATATTATCCCGTTGATCTTGGATTTGAAGAAGCCAATGACCTCATGAAAACCAATCCTGAAGCATTTAAAATCAAAGTGCAGCGATCACTTTGCAGGCACGTGGCGGCCATCAACAAACACACGGCCAGAGGAACTTATTTCTTCGATTATGGCAATGCATTTCTATTAGAAGCCTCGCGCGCAGGTGCCGATGTAATGGCAGCAAACAAGCTTGATTTTCGGTATCCATCTTATGTACAGGACATTCTCGGCCCTCTGTGTTTCGATTATGGATTTGGGCCTTTCCGCTGGGTTTGCACTTCTGCTCTCTCCGCAGATCTTGAAAAAACCGATCGCATTGCGCAGCAGGTAATGCAAGAAATGCTGACAGAAGCACCAGAGGAAATCCGGCAACAACTACAGGACAATATCAAATGGATCCAAGAAGCGGGATCCAATCATCTGGTGGTTGGTTCGCAAGCGCGCATTCTTTATTCCGATGCAGAGGGGCGAATGAAGATTGCCTTGGCCTTTAATCACGCCGTGCAGGAGGGTGAAATCTCCGCACCCATCGTTCTTGGTCGTGACCATCATGACGTCAGCGGCACTGATTCCCCATATAGGGAAACAAGTAACATTTACGATGGTAGCCAGTTCACAGCCGACATGTCTATCCACAATGTGATCGGCGATAGCTTTCGCGGCGCTACATGGGTTTCCATCCATAATGGAGGCGGTGTTGGCTGGGGCGAAGTGAGCAACGGTGGTTTCGGGATGGTCTTGGATGGAAGTGAAACAACAGATGAAAAGATCCGAAACATGTTATTTTTTGATGTGAACAATGGAATAGCCAGACGTAGCTGGGCCAGAAATGAGGAGGCACTTTTTGCAATCAAAAGAGAAATGAATCGATCACCAAATTTGAAAGTGACACTTCCACAATTGGTGGATGATCAACTTTTGGACAACCTTTTTTAGCCATGGCACAATACCAAAAACCCAATCAAAACAACTGGATTGGACGTACAAGCACTGAGCCACATTACATTTACCAACGGGTAAAATGTCTCGATTTAGAGCAAACGACTAAACCCTTTGAGCAGCGAACCATGGCCCTGCTGGGATATGCCTGCGATGAAGGCGTTCGCAGAAATCATGGACGGGTAGGAGCGAAGCAGGCACCAGGCGCTATTCGAAAAGCGTTGGGAGGTTTCGCTGATCATCTTCCCGTTAAAAGTAGCCTCATTGATTTTGGAGATGTGGTCTGTGGCGATGAAGACCTTGAGCATGCACATGAGCTGATCACCCATCAGCTAAAAACGCTGCTTGATCTGCATTGCTTTCCCCTATTATTGGGTGGTGGGCATGATCTGGCGTATGCACATTTCCGAGGAATCAGATCGCATTTCGCAGTATCAGGACAAAACCCCACCATTGGAATTATCAATCTGGACGCACATTTTGACCTGCGAAAGGTAGAAGTGCATCGAAATTCGGGAACTCCGTTTTACCAACTGGCACAGGAAACAAGCGACTTTCACTACCTCTGTTTAGGTATTCAGCCACAGGCGAATAACAAAGAGCTCTACCATACGGCCAATGAATATGGGGCGAAATTCATGCAGATGGATCAGTTTCACACGAATAACTGGACAAGCATAGTATCCAGTATTGACAATTTCATTTCAAAGGTGGATTGTGTGTATCTCACCATAGACATGGACGGCTTTTCCAGTGCCTATGCCCCAGGAGTAAGTGCCCCATCACCAATAGGATTCGATCCGCCGATAGTTCAAAAAGTGATCCGCCATATCATGGCATCTCAGAAGCTGATCAGTGCCGATGTGGTGGAATTCAATCCTATATTTGATAAAGACAATCAAACAGCAAAGCTGGCCGCATGCGTGATATACGAACTAATCAATTCTATAAAGTTTATCTGATAATCTCCCACACATAACTAATAGAGTGAGAAATTGCATTTGATCATTGATTCCGTTATTTTGGACAGATGAAATTAAAAGTTAGTAAAGCAAGAATCAATGATGAGTTATCCGACCATAAGCGGCTATAAGTACTTAAAAGTGGCTATGTTATTGATTTTCAATATTTTACGAAAAAGTAACCAATAAAAGGTATAAGTTAGTTAACCGCAACTCGTTGCGGTT
>JBLICU010000107.1:0-10726 GCA_047632435.1 Cyclobacteriaceae bacterium | reverse complement strand
CAACACTGGTAACAAATCATTTTACACAAAAACGCTTTAGCATGTCACCAAAGACAGGAGATCTCGCACCCAATTTTACAAGTATTGATCAGGATGGAAATCCTATTAAGTTATCAGATTTTAAAGGGAAAAAAATTGTGCTCTATTTTTATCCAAAAGACAATACACCAGGATGTACAGCAGAGTCTTGTGATCTACGAGACAACTATCAAAAGCTTCAATCTGAAGGTTATGTAGTGCTTGGTATTAGCAGCGACAGTTCAACGTCGCATCAAAAGTTCATTAAAAAATTCGACCTACCCTTTCCCCTCATCGCCGATGAAGATAAATCTGTGCATGCGCTATTCGGTACCTGGCAAGAAAAGCAGATGTACGGAAGAACATACATGGGGACTGTTCGCACAACTTTTATTATTGATGAAAATGGAATCATTTCAGATGTGATCAACAAAGTAGACACCAAAAAACATACTCAGCAGATACTAGGGTGAGTTTTTGTTCAGGAATGTGGCTTTTAGAACGTTTTACAGGATTCTTTAATGATCTTAAATCTCGGAGAAAACACTCCACAACCTGGCCGCACTCGGTTCCATGTTTTCAGCAATGATCCTGTTCAGCATAACTTCAATGTTTTTGCATTCACCTTTCCTTCAAACCTTTCACTATTTGATAAGAGCACTTGACTAAATCAGTAATCATTGTGGAATAATTGACTGCTTCATACCATTATTTCGAAATAATGTCGTCGTTGCTCATTAACACTACTCCTGAAATATTTCATTCCGATCATCAAAATACCCAATAACGGGTATTTTATTGTACTTAAATGCTCAATAGATTTGTTAATGGATTTAGTCTTTAGGAGCGGTACTTGGTCATTTTTATCTATGTATAGTTTCTGATTACAACCCCAAATAACTATTAAATAAAACTAAACAATTGAACATGAAAAATCTGCTTAATCTTTCTCTCGCCATCGGAATCATTGGTATGCTTTCATACTGCGGTGGTACTGATGATCCAGCACCAAAAGGTGATGACAAGGATACTACCATGATTGATACCACAAAGGTAACCAATCCGTTAACTGCTGAAGAGAATAAGGAACTGCTACAAGCTATCGCTATTGACTTTGTAGGTGAAATGTCCTCTTTAGAGGAAACCACAACTGCTCAAACACTCATTTCTTTCGGACTATTTCTGGAAGATGCAGAACCTTCAACCGGAGGTAGAAAAGTATCTGGCACGAAAGGATTGAATCGAATCAACCGTTCCATTTTGGCTTTTGCTCAACAACGCTTGAACCCAGGGGATTTTGCCCGCATGGCATCTACTGTGGATGATCATGAACCTGAAACCATTCAGGAACTTTGGGACGAATATAAAGGCGTATTTGAATGGAATAATTCAACTGAAGAATGGGATTACACCGCAGGTGGAAATGTGGTTAAATTCAATTTTCCAGCAACCACAGATGGTTCAACCAATAATGCCTCGATTACAATCAACTCCTACACAGGAGTCATCATTGCAAATCCGATTGATGAAGAATACGACGGAGACCTGCCTGAAAGTCTGGATATGGATCTTAAAGTAGATGGAGTCAAAGAGATGGGTTATTCATTTGATATTGATTATAGTACAGATGGTGAGCCTGAATTAATTGACACGGAACTTTTCATGAATCCATTCACTCTTACAGTCAAAATGACCAATACAGAGGCGGTTATAGCCAATTCTGTCGATTTTAAAAATGGTGACAAGTTGCTCATTGGTACAAGCATAGCAATAAATGGAAACTTTGATGAAGACAACATATTGGATGCAGAGGACAATGATGACCCTTCTCAGGTTATTGTAGATGGTTCTGTCACGTTGACCTTGCTTGATTTCCAAATCAATGGCAAGCTTGAATTTAAAAAATTGTATGATGAAGTTGGCGAATTGGATACCTACTGGGATTCCTGGAGTAATGATCCAGAACCAGATTTGCAAGCAAATGCATTGCTCCTTGAAGATGCACTTAACAAATATGCTCCACTCACGACCAAATACATAAGTACAAATACAATTGCGGCAACTGCCGAATGGTACACTTACGTGGAAACATATAACTTTGGGAATGATACGGAAAAATCCATTGAGCTTGGAGCCAGAATGGTTTTTGAGGATGAAAGTAAAGTTGATATTGAGGATTACTTCGCAAGTGGGTTCTCACAACTTGAAAGTGACCTTAACGATTTGATTGATGCCATTGGAAATGATATAGGTGAAGAATTGGATAATGTCGATTTTGACTAATCGCCAGGTTTAAACCTCATAGATTGATAAGAATATAAAAGGGATGGTTCGAATGGAGCCATCCCTTTTCTTTTTTATCTGCATTAATAAAAGGCACGCAATGCTATTTTACTTCTATAAAGTGTCGCGAAACACCATAACCACCCCACACGCCAAGTACTGGAGCTGTTCCATACACATTAGATGAAATGTTATTTCCCGAAGATCCAAATGGATTACCAGTTAGGTAAAGCTCCCGCTCCAAAGTGCGCCAAAAATCAAAATGATCACTATCAAGGGTGCAAAATTTGATCGCAACAAAGTCACCTTTTCTAAAATAAAAGTCATTTTTAACATCTGTAAAAGAGTCATTACCTTTCAAAATAAAAAACGAAATATCACTTTCATCAAAAAAACGATCACCTACCACCGATTGATATACGGGCACAAATTCAGATTGATATTGTTCCACTTTTGAAAATATTCGATAAAAATTTTCTTGCTCACTAGGATCGATAAATGAAAGCCAAACCTGATATAGACTATCTGAATTTTCCACCTTTTGCGTCCAAATACTATCCAAATCAATGGCTTCAGGAATGGTCGTAATCGAGGTATATGTTTCCCCTCTGCTCACTACTTCCAGTGTATAAGTTTTACCTGCCTCTCCTCGAAGATCCGTACCCTTATAAAAGAAGGGAGGATAACGATCAGTGTTTCGAAAGAGCGTTAGTACCTCCTGCTCATCACCATCCGATACCGAAACTCGTGCTGTTGGAACGATAAGTTCCAACAGAGATACAGAGTCCACAGACTCATAATATCCCGAACTCATGGTGAGATAAACTACTGGAAACTGACCTTCCTCAATGGCGCCATCTATGACAAGTTTCGAATCATATGGTGGAAGATTCACCTCAAAGTCCCCGGCGCATGACCCAAGGAATGAGAAAAAAATGCAGGCCGGTAAGTGAATCCTAAAACGAAAACTCATAAGATATAGAAGGTAATACAGGAAATAGGGCAACTTTCTTCAAATCAATATCCAATCGATATTCATCCACATTACCACTTACATCAAAATGCAGGTAATATGGATTTGCATGATTATAAACATTGTATACAGAAAAGACCCATGTTGATCTTGAATGCATCTTTGGTTTCAGTGTAGCTGCCAAGTCCAATCTATGATAGGTGGGCATTCGAAAAGCATTTCGGTTTCCATATTCATTTATTAATTTTCCATTGATGAAATACTTCGCTACAGGAAGTGTGATGGCATTCCCAGTAGCAAGCTTAAAAAGTCCTGAAAATGTCCATTGCCTATGTTTTGTACTTAGAACCAGATTGAGATCATGGGTGCGATCGTATTTAGCAGGGAAATATCTGCCGTTTTGTATTTCGCCAATTGACTTTTCAGTTTTACTCAAAGTATAACTGATTTGAAACTGTGTGATTCCTTGGTCCTTTTGCAATAAAAATTCTAAACCTCGTGACCTGGTTTTGCCAAAAATAAAGACATCATCGAAGTTATTACCTTGGTTGTATCCTACCACCACACCGTCTCGGTATTCCAATTGGTTTTGCATGAGCTTGTAATAAGCCTCAATGGAAAAGGAAACAGGCCAATCCTGAAATTTTCTATGATATCCTAGCGTCCATTGATGTGCCGATTGTGGTTTTATGTTTTCTGAACTCGGCACCCAAACATCAGTCGGTAGAGAAACAGAAGATAAGGGACTCAAATGGATGTACTGGAAACTGCGATCATAAGAAAACTTCATTGAATTTCTTTCACTGAATACATAAATCATCCTAAATCTCGGAGCAGGTCGAAGATAACTCTTGACAATCCCACCTAAACCATGGTTAATAGTATCCTGAATGATAAAATTCTCTGTGCTGACATATCTAGTAAATGGGCCAATGTGAGCAAACCCGGAAAGGCGAATACCTCCCCCGATTGTTATCTTTTCGCCAATGGTGAATTCATCATCTATAAAAATGGCGGACTCAAATGATAAAATTTCTTCCTTGGGCGATAGACTCAGAACCTCACCACCATTCTCCAAGGAAACCTCATTAGGTCGGATCTTACGAAAGACCAAATCAGCCCCATAATTAAAAAGATGGTTATCTGTCTGAAAATAGTTGTTAGTTCCAAGTCTATAACTTTTAATAGCCGATTGCATATTCACCTCATACCCACTGATGTCTGCTAAAAAATGTTGACCGTAATCTCCCATATTTAGATACACGATTCCATCACTTTTTTCATTTTTAATCCAGTTCCATTGTGCCCCCACATTATAGGTCTCCCAACGAATGTCATTCGAAAAAAAATCACTGCTTCTAAGGAAATAATCATCCGATCCTCCAAATGCGGTAATACTCAAATTATTATTCTGATTCAATTTGTGAGCATATTTGACAACAAAATCGCCAAAACGATAGTCCGTTCTCGACCTCAACTTTGAATCATTTGATGTCAGATTTTGGGTGAGTAGATCCAGATATGACTTACGTACTGAAATCATTGCAGAAGATTTCCCCTTAATCACAGGTGTCTCCAGGTGAAACTTGCCAGCCAAAAGACCAAATCCAGCACTTCCTGAAACCTCATTAAAATCAGGATTGTTGGTATATACTTTCATTGAAGAAGACAACCTGCCTCCTATTGAAGCAGGATAACCACTTTTCACATGCTCGATTCGATCAATAGCTGGAGCATTGAACATTGAAAAAAATCCAAATAAGTGATTGGTATTATATAGCTCCATATGATCAAGCATGATCATATTTTGATCTATACCACCGCCTCTTACATAATATCCGTTATTTCCATCCGTCCCTGTTGAAATACCCGGAAGCGTCTGGATGAATTTAATTGGATCTTGCTCACCAAGCAGATACGGCAGCTCCCTGATTGAATTCATACTAATAGTTTGAACAGACGACAATTGTGTGGAATTGAATTGATTCTCTGAAGAAACGACAATCTCTTCCATTAATCGGTTTGAAGGCTTCAAATAAATTAATTGAGACTTTCCATCTACTTCGATTGTATCTCGATAAGTCTCATATCCCATATGTGACAGTTCAATTAGCAATCGCTGACATTCACAAACTATACGAATAACGCCAAGGTCGTTTGCGATAAGCGTATGTCCTTGATTTGATATTAGGGTTGCACCTGACAGAGTTTCATCAAGATCACTTCTGATCGAAAGTGCCTTAGTATTGGATTGCGCCACGGCAGAAAGGTGGAACAAACAACAATATCCAAAAATCAAGAATCTTCCAGACCATTTTAGGCCAAGGAAACGAGTGGCTTTTTTAAACCTTCTCGCATTGATATTCTTATAATGGATAGTTTCGAACTTGCGTAAAGACAACCCAATAGTTTTAAGTAAACATAAAGTTAAATCATCGGAAATAATAAGTCTTATTCATTAAGGATAGAAATTCCAATATTTGCAATTCACCGCTTCTTTACCACCTTTGCCCCATGATTTCCAACAGACAACTTTTCCTGAAAAATCTGGCACAAACTACTGCCTTTCCACTGCTAATTGAAATCGAAAAAGCTGAAGGCATCTATATGTTTGGACCAAATGGTGAAACCTACATGGATCTGATATCTGGAATTGGTGTGAGCAATGTTGGTCACAGACATCCCAAAGTAGTTCAAGCTGTCAAGGATCAAGTAGATAAGTACATGCATTTGATGGTTTATGGTGAATTTGTACAAACTCCTCAGGTGAAATTGGCTGAGGCACTTACATCTACACTTCCATCCGAATTGTCATCTGTATATCTTGTCAATTCCGGAAGTGAAGCGGTAGAAGGTGCGCTTAAACTTGCTAAGCGGTATACAGGAAAACCGAAAATCATTTCATGCATAGATGCTTATCATGGTTCATCTCATGGCGCATTGTCTGCTGGAGGTAATGAAATGTTCAAGCAAAATTACAGACCATTGATCCCCGGGCATTCATCTATTCCATTCAATGATGAAGCAGCTCTCACCGAAATAGACCACCAAACCGCGGCAATAATCATTGAAACAGTACAAGGTGAGGCGGGTGTGAGACTCGCCAATCTAGGTTATTTGAAAAAAGTCAAAGCAAGATGCGAAGAAGTTGGTGCTTTGCTGATTCTGGATGAAATACAAGCAGGATTTGGTCGCACAGGCACATTCTGGGCCTTCGAACAATATGATGTCATACCTGATATATTAGTCAGTGCAAAAGGGATGGGCGGTGGCATGCCGATAGGATGTTTTATCAGCACCAAAACGATCATGGATGTTTTAAAAGAAAACCCGATTCTGGGACACATAACTACTTTTGGAGGTCATCCAGTAAGCTCAGCGGCCTCTTTGGCCACTATAAAAGTTATTCATGAAGAAAACCTCTTGACGCAAGTTGCAGCAAAAGCCAACCTGATAAAAACCCTACTTCAACACACACTCATTAGAGGTTTTCGCCACAAAGGTTTACTTATGGCTGTGGAATTTGAATCGTTTGAAGTATTAAAAAAGATCATTGATAAAGCCATAGAATTAGGAGTGGTGACAGATTGGTTTCTATTCTGCGACAACTCGATGAGAATAGCCCCGCCATTAACCATTACAGACGAGGAAATAAAAAAAGCCTGTAAGATTATCCTACAGGCCATCAATTCCATTTAGCAATCTTAGAGCAGGTTCTCCAGCTTGAAACTTACTTTTTTGATATCCGCTCCTTGCATTACCTCCAAGATAATCTCAGATGCAGCCACTTTGAGTAAATCTTCTATTTCAGCAAGTGTCATTTCACTTGCTGGTCTTCCATTAACACTTATCAATTCGTCTCCGGTAATTACTCCTGCCTTTTTTGCAGGACCTTCATCCTGTACTTGATGTATCAAAACTTTGATCATATCCTTGCCCATTTGCACATCCAAACCGCTGCAATTCACAAGAAACGCTTTGTCTATGTTTGCATTTGGCTCAAAATACAAATTGAGGTTTTTATAGTCAAATGTGATATTGAATCGACTCAAAGCCTTATTTCCTAAAATTCCTGACACTTTCTTGTCTCCTTGCAAACCACCTGAAGCCTGACTAATTCCGACCGGCATATTTGTGAAAAGATAAAAACCCAGATCAAAAGACTTTATGCGTCCTTCATAATGTTTGCTTTCCTTCTCTTCAACGCCTTTCACCAAGTATGAATAGTGATTTCCCGTTTTGTTGATAATGTCTTTCTCTTTAGCAAAGGGTGTATTAAAATCCAAGGAAGTTCCAGCACCTGTATTCACATAGAACGTTCCATCGATGGTCTGATCATTGTTCAAAGTTACCTGAGCCTGTATTACTGGAATCCCGTTGTGCAATGTGAAACTCACTTTTTTGCCTGTCTTTGGAGATTCATCTGGACTATATATCTCAACAATCATATCATCATAATTGACTCTGGCTACATGATGATGCAATAAATCATGACCTATGATCCCATCAATATTCTTTCCTATACTAATCCCAAGATGTGTAAGATCAAATGCTTCTAGCGTCACATCACCTTCAATTTTGATATCACCCATATTAATTTTGTTGTGTTTAATTTTTGCCCCTTGAATAGAAGCCTGAGCACCAGCTACTGTTTCTTTATGGGACAAATCAAGTTTAAGACTCAATGCTGCATCAGTATCAATAACTGTGATTCCTGACCCAGAATCAAAAATAAAATCCAGTGGTTCGGAACCATTAACACTCAGTTTTATAAAAATGTGATCCCCGAATAATTCAAATGGTGTAGTAGCGACAGGACTTTGAGCGAAAATTTTTAACGTTGAAAGTAAAAGACCGAAAATGATAATTTTCTTCATGTAGATGATATTGTTAGAGTTTCTAAAAGATAGCAGATTGTAATTTTTAGTTAAACAACCAAATATTACAATACTTGATATAACTAAGCGACGAATTTAAAACAGAAATCAATCTTTAGTGTTCAATTAACTTTAATTTTCCATTAAGATCACATCAATCCAAATAGATATGTTTGAAAAAGTGAAGGAAGCAGTTGCATTCCTTAAAAAAGAAGGATTTGAAGGCTCCAAAACAGCTATAATATTAGGTACTGGATTAGGTGGCTTGGTCAACCACATTGAAATAACAAAAACAATAAACTATTCAGATATCCCGCATTTTCCGATTTCTACAATGGAATTTCACAAAGGCAAAATGATTCTCGGAACCTTGGAAGGAAAACTGATTATTGCCATGCAAGGTAGATTTCACTATTATGAAGGGTATTCCATGGCGGAAGTGGTGATGCCTGTGCGGGTAATGAAGTACCTGGGTGTGGAAAAATTACTTATTTCCAATGCAGCAGGAAATATGAACATGGACTGGAAAAAAGGACAACTTATGTTGCTAAGGGATCATATCAATCTACAACCTGATAATCCTTTGAGAGGTAGTGATGCAGCTATGTTCGGACAAATATTTACCGATATGAGTGAACCATACAATCAAAAATTAAACGAAATTCTCACTGCGGCAGCATTATCCAAAAACATCCCACTTAATAAAGGCATATATGTGGCCGTATCAGGACCTAATCTGGAAACCAAAGCAGAATATCGGTTTTTAAGAAATGCAGGGGCTGACGTGGTGGGTATGTCAACTGTTCCGGAAGTGATAGCTGCCAATCAAATAGGTTTACCCGTGGCAGCTATCTCTGTACTAACCGACGATTGTGATCCGGACAATCTAATGCCTATAAATATTGAAGAAATAATTAAAACAGCTGAATCTGCCGAAAAAGATCTGATTGCCATTATCAGACAATTCATGGTTTTAAATGGTTAATTCAAATAACTAAATTGAAATGGAAAAAACGAAAATTGGAGAATATTACCATATTCCTTATCAAGGTTTAGACATATCAGAGGCGGAAAGATTATCCAGATCTGGCGCTTTTTATAAATTCATGGAGCAAAGACGCACTGTGAGGGATATTTCCGATTCGAAAGTCTCCAGAGAAGTCATTGAAAAAATCATCCAAACAGCGTCTACATCCCCTTCAGGTGCTCATAAACAACCATGGACATTTTGTGCTGTGTCCAACACTGAACTTAAAATAAAAATCCGTGCAGCGGCTGAGCAGGAAGAATATGAAAGTTATCATGGTCGCATGAGTGATCGTTGGCTCAATGATTTGCAACCCATGGCTACTGATTGGAATAAACCTTTTCTTGAAAATGCGCCATGGCTAATTGTGGTATTTAAGAGGGTTTATGAAAAGGATCAAGAAGAAAAGCAAAACAACTATTATGTCAACGAATCGGTGGGAATCGCATGCGGTTTTCTGATCTCGGCAATTCACCATGCAGGGTTGGTTACAGTGACTCACACACCATCACCCATGAACTTCTTAACTAAAATTTTGGATAGACCTGAAAATGAAAGACCTTATTTATTATTACCGGTAGGTCTACCAATAGAGAATGCCCTAGTACCCGATTTGAAAAGAAAAAATCTTGATGAAATAGCTAAGTTTTATTAACATGGCAGGATATTCCTGAAATATGGCAGTATCGTAATTTGAAAACCCATTTAAAACTGCTATAAACTGCCTTTTTTTAGGTTATTATGCTTTTCCACTGCACCTACTTTTCATGTAAACATTTAGCATTATGGCAGTAATTGGAAGTGAATTGGCAGATATAATAATTCCTGAAGCCTTACTTTTGGATTATAGTTTCTGAGTAAGATCAGAAATCTTGTCTAAAGCTGGTTGGGACCCTGGAATTTATTCCAGGGTTATTTTTTTTTAGAGAAATTGAGTAAATTGATAGAGAAACCCCAAAAAGATGAAAACACTGCCACTCCTTCTCATCCTATTGTCATCATTCACCATATCCGCTCAAACAGGTAATTCATTAGTACTTGACCAAAAAGGTAAAGAGAAGCTCCCTCTAAAATCAGGTAAAATCTCTTATAGCATTACTGGTGGTGCATCAGGATCAGCCACATTGTATTTCGATAGAAATGGATGGCGTCAAATGATCATTCGTGAGCTTACTTTCGAAAGGTATGGAATGAAAAGCACAGAAAAGACAATTGAATATATTGATGGTGATCTCCTGCACAAAGCCAATCTGGATTCTAAAAAAGGACTGAAGAGCATTGATGGTAGATGGTCTGAATTAATCACTTACAAACCTGCTTCAGAAATACCCACCATCATCCTTGAGGATAATGGTGGTCTGAAAAAAGGTGAAGCCATTCAACTGAATTATCCTGTTACCATCTGGGAGTTTACCAGTGGCGCTCGGAAATCCGTTTGGGAATGGAATGGCATAATTTTAAAGGAATATAAATCTTTGGGTGATCTATCTTACCAAATGACAGCAGAGACTTTTCTTGAAAATGAACCAATCCCAGAAGAGGTTTTTG
>JBLICU010000106.1:0-10851 GCA_047632435.1 Cyclobacteriaceae bacterium | reverse complement strand
ACAAGAATCTAATTTAGTCTACTTGGAAAATGGTCGACTAACCTACATCCCTTTTGCTATGACTGGCCAGACCAATGAGGTTAATATCATTCCTGATTTTTCTTATGCCGGCTATATGGGCGGTGGTGTTGCCTTACCAGAGGTTCCGGTGATGATAACTATTGAACCAATTGAGGGCACTGATAATCAAATCATCCAAAAAGCAATCGACGATGTATCATCAATGGCTTTAGATCAAAATGGTTTTAGAGGAACAGTATTACTTAAAGCTGGATATTATAGCTTAGAAAGCCCTTTATATATCAGAACTTCTGGTGTGGTGTTAAGAGGTGAAGGTCAGGGAAAAAACGGTACAGTTTTACATTCAAACATCAGAGCTGAACATTCAGTGATTCAAGTTGAGGGTTCATATTCTGCGACTACAGTAAGTTCAACCATACAGCAAATAACTACATCATATGTTCCTGTAGGGTCCTATTCATTTGAAGTCGAAGATGCATCTCTATATTCAGTCGGAGATTTAATTTTTGTAACAAGAACCCCAAACCAAAAGTGGATTACTGATCTAGGCATGGATCAATCAACATTATGCGGATCAGCCAATGATTGCGTAGGATGGACCACATCATCCTACACATTAAGCCATGAAAGAATCATAGAAACTATATCTGGCAACACCATTACCATCAATATTCCAATTGTGGATGTGATTGAAGATTTTTATGGTGGTGGAAATATTGCCAAGTATAGTGAGACTGGCCGCATTGAAAACTGTGGAATTGAAAACTTGAGGGTAGAATCCTTCTATGATGGAAACGAAGATGAGGATCATGCATGGGATGCAGTGCTCCTTGAAGATGTTCAGAATTGTTGGGTAAAGAAAGTGACAGGTCAATACATGGCTTATGCCACAGTAAATATTCAAAGAGCGAATTTCAATACTATTGAAGATTGTGCCAATATCAACCCAGTGTCAATAATCACTGGAGGCAGAAGGTATTCCTTTGCAATTCAGTCTGGACTGGGTAATTTTTTCCAGAGATGCTATACAGATCAGGGAAGACATGACTTTGTGGTTCAGGCCAGAGTGACCGGACCAAATGTCTTTCTCGATTGCTATGCCAACAGAACTAATTCGGACATTGGCCCACACCAAAGGTGGTCGACCGGATCATTATTTGATAATATCAAAGGAGGACAAACACGTGTTTGGAACAGAGGAGATTTCGGAACAGGCCATGGTTGGTCGGGAGCCCAAACGATGTTTTGGAATGTGATGTCTACCACAGCAGATATTCGCATTGATAGTCCGCTTGGTGCTATGAACTGGGGAATAGGCTGTGTAGGCATCCAGCAAAACGGATCAGGATACTGGGACAATTGGGGTACTCCCGTTTTACCGAGAAGTCTATACTTGCAGCAATTGAAAGAACGACTGGGAGAAAGTTCATTAGATAATGTGGCTACTACTGAACAAAAAATCGGTAAAATTTTCGATTTGTTAGAGGCCTGGGCTGGTATTGGATCATTTGAAGATGGTGGAGCTGTAGGATCAGCACCATCCATAAATATTACTAACCCAGCTTTCCACACAAATCTTGATGAATGGAGTGGAACAGATGTGGAAGTAGAAGTGTCTGATTCAGATGGAAATGTTGAAAAAGTGGTTTTATTGATAGATGGCGAGCCATTTGCAGAAGATCTTGAAACGCCTTTTGTCTTCGCAAATGTCAAATCAAAAATACAATCTTTGACTTCCGGATTGCACTTGGTACAACTCATTGCTACTGACAATGATGGAAATACGTCATTTGCAAGAAGGAAAATAACCGCCACTCCACCAAAACCTATCGATTTGAACCTTCTTGAAGCTATCGAGTTATGCGATGCAGTCGCGTCATCTGACGATGGGAATGTAGCCCTATCAACAATTGATGGAAGCCTTTCAGATGATTCAAGATGGTCAAGTGATGAAAATGGAGCTACTTTGACCATTGAAGCGTGTGAATCAAGATTTGTAGGGGCCATTGGGATCTTATGGTACCGAAGCAATGAAAGACAAGCTTTTTTTGATTTAGATGTTTCACTAGACAATACATCCTGGACCAATATATATTCAGGAAATTCGTCTGGGAATTCAGCTACACAGGAGTCCTATTCGGTAAGTGGAGATTCGATTAAGTACGTTCGATATACTGGATACGGTAACACATCAAACGCATTTAATTCAATCATTGAAATAGATTTTTATACCAAGAAGAAGATCATCGTCGATACCACGACTACAGTGATCCTTGCTGTAAATCCTAATATAAATGAAGAGCTAGTAACCTTGTATCCAAACCCTTCTTATGGAGATATAACAATCTCCAGTAAATTAGATCAAACTGTGATTCTTACAGTTTTTGATGTAAAGGGTACAAAGCAACTGACAATTGAATCTGATACAGGTCAATTTCGAATCTGTAGCAGAACACTTTCAAAAGGTATTTACATAGCCGATATTAGAAATTCAAAAACACAGATTAGAAAGAAACTGATTATCCTTTAATCAACAAACTGATGGTCCGAAGAAGGCAATTTTTCCTAACGAATAGCTGTTCCAAGTTCCGATCATACTGCTCATTATTGGTAGTAATCGGGTATCTGAATTATTACATAGTCCGTTAAGTGAACTGCATTATTGAATCCAGTGCCTTTATGATAAATCACTCCAAATCAAATGTTTATTGATCTGACTTTAAGATTTTGATTGATTGAATGTTGTTTTTGTTCGCAAGACGAACGATGTAAATGCCCGGATTGAACTTGGCTTTGGATGTCCAAACTCCCGTTGGTGCATTGATTCCTGATTCGTTGATGAGTAAACGTCCCTGAATGTCATGAACGGTGACAGCTGCATCTTCCATCACTCCTCCAAATCTCAACTCAAGCACTTCATCATTGAAGAAAGCTGTAAATACATCTGCTTTCAGTTCTTCATCAAATGCTAAAACACCAGATACACGACTTAGAGAAAATCTCTTCTCTCCTACTTTCAAGCCTTCTGAGTAAAACGTATAACTTGATACTTCGCTCAGATTGATGATTTTGTTGGTTTGATGATCGTGTAGATAAAGATTCAAATCATTGATACCATATTGAAAATCTATGCTGTAGTTGCCAGCTTCTGCTATATCCATCCCCAGCCAAATCTCTTCATTCAGACCATGCTCATTCATCGCTTGAATGGCTAATTCGTCTTCACCCAGGATTGAATAAATATTCACATCCTTACCTGTGTTTATACGTCGAGCATCAAATAGCCTATCATATCCTGCTGTAGCTCTTGGATTGATTTCCAGCACCATATTGGAGCTCACTTCTTTATTTGATAAGAACACTCTCAATAAATTCGAATTACCTTCTGCTTTTCTGAAATATCCAGCAGCTGAATTGGCGTTTATTCCAGCCTTCATTACATCATTAAATACCAATGTTCCTGCGGAGGTTGCCTGCACAAAGAATCCTTGTTCGCTTCTGATATATCCATCAAAATCTGCAGCTCTGCTTGAACCCATGGTCGCAGTGCCAGAAGCAGTCACTACTATATAATCATTGTTATCTCTTTGTCCTGCATCACTACCTCCATCATCCCATAGATAAATGGATCCTGTGGTGAATGGATTGTTTGTGGCAAATGAATATAAATTAATAGCTGCAGGGAATGGGTTTGCTACGCAGTTCCAACCAGCATCAGAACCTTCACCAGCATCATATACTAAACCCGCAGACACTACTCCGCTATTTGGTGTTCCTGAAAATGAAGCAGCTCCCAGATTAGCTGAAAAGTAGCCGTCTCCTGGGTTCATTGATTCAGAACTATTTATTAATGTAAAGCGCTCTTGGTTTCCTGCGCCGTAGGCTATTGATTCATCATATTTGTACGTTATACCTCCAAGATCATCAGTTGTCGCATCAGATATAGGTGCTCCTACGATACTGTATTTTCCATCGGATGCTCCATAGGTAGTCGTTCTTTCCTTGGTGAACGATCCACCACCACTTATAGTAATACCACCAAAGGTTTTTAATGACCCTGTGCTGGTCACCAATAATGTTCCGTTTATGATCAAGTCATCGATGACCGTAAGCTCATGATCAGCATCCACTATTAGCGTTGTGCCAGCATCGATCGTCAGGCTTTGTACACGAGCAGATGAAGTCGTGGTAGTATTGCTGCTGATAGTGACTGCATCATCTTCTGTAGCTGAGGCTAAGGCAACAGTTGCAGGAGCAATTGAAGATTCATGGAGAATCAATATCCTGTCAATATTGAAGTAATTGGCAGGAAGTGGGGTATCTCCTCCTCCAGTGTGATCTATTACAAAACGCAGCTGGTTGATGATATTGTTATTTACAAATGGACCTTCAATCCCTGAAAATGGAGCTGCCCATTCAGAACCATCGTCATCTGGTGTATTGATCCAATATTTATAGGTATCACCATCAAGATCGATAGTCATCCCAAAAGTGATCGCCAGCGAAGACTTATCAAATGCATATGGGAATCCGGCAGACGAAACCGTATTTCCGTCTCCGCCCAATCTAATTGCCGGAACCTCACCGCTTCCAAAATCTCTGACGCTTGATCTTAATCGGCACTCAGCTACAACAGATCCTGAGTTTTGAAGACGTACACTGAAAAATCTTTCGCCTGCTCCATTTGCTGGATTCAACTCCATATCAAAATCACTGATTGTGATATACACATCTACTTTACCCTCACTTATAGTGCTGATAGAAGTAGCGGTCATAAAACCATCGGTCCGGTCTGTGAAATGTTGGTCATCAGTACCATCATCAGGTACAGTTGCATTGGTATTGAAAAAGCCTACATCCAGGCCTGCTTCTGATGATCTACTACCTCCTGTGAAATTGAATTCCTCAATGACCTAAGTGTAGGTTTGGGATTGTGCGACAAAAGCAGCGATCAAAAAGGCGGTACTTAGAATCAATCGAAAAGGTATTTTTGTTGTCATAATTTTCTTTATTTATTCGATTTAAAGATTCTATAAAATTAGACTGCCAGAAATAGAAAAAAATCCAAAAAATGTGTTGAGATGTCTATAAAAATATGATTGGTGTAATTTTAAAGCTCATTCCCGCATGAATTTAAATTGCATGAATAAAAAAATCTCCATGAAAAACTATGCATGCGGGATCTGTTTGGCTAAATTTATAAAGTATTAAAAGTTTAGAAAAATCAGAAACTATAGGGGCCTCCGATGGTCACAATTAAATTATCAAAACTAAGAGAATGGGCAATGGATCCCTCTGTGCCATCAAGTGGTACTCCCAAACTTCCCCCTTCTCCGTAATCTCGTCGTGCGGTAACAGATATTCTCTGAAAATCACCAATTGAATAAGTGCCAATATCAGTCCAATCAGTAAATAATGAAACCGGGAATGAAGCTTCGTACCAGCCATTAGCATCAGGTCCTTTTGAATATTGGTCAAGTTCTGCCTGATTGATATAAAATCTATAATCATCTCCTTCAAATCTAACCCGCAAACCAAATAGATGATCACTATCACCACCACCATATCCATCTGGAAGCGAACCTAACTGGACTTGCAGGTTGATGAACATTTGATCAAAGGTGATATCTCCAACAAAAGATGAGTAGAATCCGGTAGCCTTTGTTCCCGTAGATACCTGGCTTATGTAACTACCAGCTATTTGAGTACTACTAAAACCTTCCATATGGAAATAATTACCGTCTATTGCCGAGGGCAAGTACAAAGCTCCTGAACCAACCAACTCATTTGATTGTCCAAAAAATGTATTCTCTTCTATATCCTTACTTCCAAAATATACACCATCATACTCTCCATCAAAAGTTTGGCGGAGGCTAGCTTCAGTTTTGATAATATAAAATTTAATTTCAGAGGAGCTTGTGAAAGACAATTCTCCAATATGTATTATTAAGTTATTAAGTCCTATTCTTGATCCTGTGGGAATTTCAATTTCAACAAATGAATCTGATGTGTTGATAATTATAGCATCGACAAACCCAATTTGGACTGTGGTTATTCCCGTAAAATTGATCCCTTCAATTTTTATAACATCACCAAAGAATCCAGAGATTGGGGAGACTGAAGTGATAGTTGGAATTACTGGGATTATAAACTCAAAATCCGTTTGACTAATTGCTGTTCCGGTTCCGGTTACTACTGATATTTTGCCAGAGGTCGCATCTTCAGGGACAGTTGCTACTATCGTATTATCAACATTTGAAACAATTTCCGCCAAAGTTTCATTGAAGTAGAGATTAATTTCACCTGCGAAATTGGTACCTATAATTTCCACATTTTCTCCTACTAAAGCTGAAGCAGGAGAAAATGAAGTAATTGTCGGCAAAAGTGAGGTTGGATCAATCACTTCAAAATCAGTTAAACTTTCTACTGCACCACCCGGAGTTGTTATTCGTACCTTTCCGGTTGTTGCTCCAACAGGTACCTCAACAGTAATTTGTGTTTCAGTATTCGAAATTATTGAAGCACTGGTTTGGTTGAATAAAACCACAGAGGCATCAAACAAGAATGAACCATTAATAGTGATGAGATCACCAACTTCACCACTAGTAGGAGAAAGTGTATCGATTACAGGGCCTTCAACATCCTCATCACCACCACCACATGAGATAAGAAATCCGGAAATGAGAATTGATAACAATAAGGTGCTAAAGAATCTTAATTTCCTTTTCAGATTGATCATAGTTATTTGTTTAAAACACAGAGTTAAGCCAATTCAGAAAATTAAAAATCCACATAAGGTATACAGGAGTATAAATCTTAGTCAGTAATAAGTCATATCTCAAGGATCTTGTACTTATTGCATTCTTATAGATTCCTGTTTAGTTCTGACAAATTCAAGTGTAGTGATTTGAATGGTTATTTATTGATATCAAAAAATAGAATAGTATACAAAAATTCATAAAAACAAGTAGTAGACTGGGGAATCAAAGAAAATATAATATCGCGCAGATGATTCAATTAAATAGTACTTTGATAAATAACTTTTAATTAATGATTTTTCGAGTGCCAAAATTGATGATGGATTACTCGAACTTATTTAGTCTCAATTTCCTCTTCTTATCTGATAGTTTCATTTTGTCCAAGTGTGAATAATGGTGATATTGCAGATCTTCTGGTTAATTTTTTAAATCGAATATTCCTCTATTCTGTTCTTACATAAATATCTCAACTTATAGGACTTGAGCCTTCTCCGATGTTTCCTTCTTGGCAGAAAGGCCACCAAAAAATGAAAGCAGAGCGCCTTAAAATAATTTCAATAAAATCATTATCAATAATTCAACATAGGCACAATTGAATCGATATGATTGGACCGCATGCCTTCTCATGAATCTGATCGAAAATTGAATATCCAAACCTGGATAGTTCTTTATCTTTAATCAAGCTATTTCAACCAGAACAAGAAAAAGTGTGTGGAAATCTATAAATGGGTGTGCGAAAGTATAAGTCAGGCTTCAATCAACACCATGTTTTGAAATGCTCATCGAATTAACCCATTTTTAAGTGTAACCCCATTTTCATGCAAATACAAGTAAAAGCCTTTGTTGTATTATTTGTTTTATCCTGTTTCGCTCAGACCCAGAAAGCCCATAGCCAGGAACTATCAATTAGACCCGATCCAGTCCTTTATAATCTCGACGAGCTGGATATAGCTAGAAAAAAATATAAACGAGGCAAGGAGCCTTATTTCTCTGAGGTAAATAGATTATCCGAAGATGCAGAGAAACTCCTTTCAGAGTACCCTCCTTCAGTACTACAGAAAAAGCACACACCACCAAATGGTGACATGCACGATTACTACAGCTTGGGTATCTATTGGTGGCCCAACCCCGAAACAGAAAATGGGCTTCCCTATATTAGAAAAGACGGCATAAAAAATCCTGAGTACGACGAGTTTGATGGTCCTGGTATCGCCAAAATGTCAAAATCAGTGTTCACGCTTTCGCTTGCTTATTACTACACCCAAAACGAGAAATATTCGAAAAAAGCAGTGGAGTTCCTGGATACATGGTTTATCAATTCAGCAACTAAAATGAATCCTCACCTTGAATATGGCCAAGCCATTCCTGGTATCGTTGAGGGCAGAGGTATTGGCATTATAGAAACTGGCAACCTTTTGAATGTGGTCAATGCTATAGGTTTCTTGAAAGGTTCTAATTCGCTAACAGACCTTCAGTTTGAGACACTGAGGAAATGGTTCAAAAAGTATAATGACTGGTTACTTACAAGTGAAAAGGGATGGGATGAGCGGCTATGGCACAACAACCATGGTTCTTCCTACGATAGCCAGGTGGCTACCTTTTCATGGTTTGTAGGTCAGGACTCTGTGGCTCAAATGATCCTTGACTCTGTGAAGGTTAAGCGTATAACCCGTCAAATAGAGCCGGACGGAAGTCAGCCATGGGAACTGGAACGCACCAAATCCATGTCTTACAGCATCAAAAACCTAGATCATTTGATTGAGAATGCCATCATTGCCCAGCATTATGGTATTGATCTTTGGAACTATGAGTCTGAAGACGGTAGGTCAATCAAGAAGGCGATTAAATTCCTTATCCCTTATATGACGGGAGATAAAAAATGGGAATACACCCAACTAGGTGGCTTAGAAGCCAAAATGAATGGGTTTAAAGAGTTGATATGGATCGCCAGCCATTATCTCGATGATCCGTTGATTGATGAAACGGTGGAGATACTGACAAAAAGAGAACAATTTCAATCTGAAATCATATTGCTTTTTCCATGAGGCTAAAATTGAGTTTCATATTGCTCCTCTATTCATCTCTTGGACTCACTCAAAAGCTCCCTGAAATAGAGATTACGCCGGAATGGGTTGACATTATTTCCCGAAGGATTCCAGCTTTTCAAAACACAGAAACTAAAAATATATTGGTCTTATCTCTCGCAACAGGCTATAAACATTGGATTATTCCTCATAATGAGGTACTAATCAGGGAAATCAGTAAAAAAGCCAACTATCATCTTACCATCTCTCAAGATATCTCATTTTTAGAAGATGATTCTTTGAAATTGTTTGACGCTGTGGTTCTTAACAACACTTGTCCAGAAAAGCCCTATAGAAATCTAATCTATGATGTACAAATACAAGAATCAGATTCTGCAACAAGTTGGTCGGAAGCTAAAAGGCAGGAAGACAACCTAATCAAATACGTCTATCGCGGAGGTGGATTGGTGCTACTTCACGGAGGATTATTGGCATTTAACCAATCTGAAAAATTTAGCAATTTAGCCGGCGCAAGTTTTGACTATCACCCCCCGCAACAGGCGTATGTTGTCGAGGTATCCGATGTGAATCACCCAATTACAGCTGAATTCAATAATGAATTTACCATTTATGGGGAACCCTATTTTCTAAATGGTGCTTACAGCCAACTAGGATTTGATCCCCTACTGGCTATGAGAACAAAAGGGTTGAAAAACTTAAAACACGAACCTACCGAAGATACCCAATACATATCATGGATCAAAAAGCATGGTGAAGGAAGAATATTTGTTACAGCTCCAGCACACAATGCACAAGCTTTTGAAATCCCCGGATTCATTCCATTTATAGCCAATGGTCTTCAGTACGCAGTAGGGAATCTAATATTAGAAGAAAAACCGGCTATAACCACTGAGCCATCATGGAAAAAGAAGCAGCTATTATTTGATGATTCAGGCACCACTGATTGGAGAAGAAAATGGTTTTTGGATGGTTCACATGCCACCATCACCCACGATGAAAATGGCATGCACTTTCAGGCAGGAAAAGAGTGGGGAAACGACACAAGCCATGCCGTACTTTGGACCAAAAAGTCATTTAAAGGCAACATCTTAATCGAATACGATTACACCCGAACCGATTCAGAAACTCGTGGTGTCAATATTTTGTATTTCCATACCACTGGTAAAGGTGACAATGAGTACCCAAAGGATATCCGCAAGTGGAATGACGAGAGAGAGATACCCACTATGAGTACCTATTTCCGAAATATGAATGCTTACCACATCAGTTATGCCACGTCTAGCAATAACCTAGACACCACTGATTACGTGCGGCTCAGAAGGTACGAAGCTCAGTATCGATTGAGCGGCACAGAAATCCTCCCAGATAATTTCAATACCGGGCTATTTAAAAAGGACGTAACCTATCACATTGAAATAAGCAGGTTTGAAAATGAGATTAAGATGAAGGTGACCAATCCAGCAGAACCATCAAATAATCAGACTTTCTCCTGGGATGCCAGTGGCAAACCATCTTGCGATCAGGGCTGGATCGGTCTGAGACATATGTATACCAGAAGTGCTATTTACAAAAACTTCAAAGTGTGGAATATCCAAAAACCGACAATCAAATAAAAGAATGAATAGCATCAGCAAAATCACATCCCTATTGCTAATTTCAGTGCTCCTTGTAGGCTGTAGCCTAAGCGAAGTATCCATCGAAGATCGTATCATCTTGGTTCTTGAAGAGGACCTTTTAATTAAAGCTGACCAATTCCTAAAGGAATTGCCTGTCACAGTAACGGCTGACATTTGCGACCGAAGCGAGGGAGATTCTCATGATTTTTACTCAGAAGGCGACTACTGGTGGCCAGACCCTGAAAACCCAGACGGCCCTTACATTCAAAAAGACGGCCTCACAAATCCGGATAACTTCGTTGCACACCGGGAATCACTTATACAGTTCAGTGAGATGGTTGGAACGCTAACTTCAGCCTATCTAATCACGAAAAAGGATAGCTATGCTGAGGCTGCATTGACGCATTGCCG
>JBLICU010000105.1:0-10905 GCA_047632435.1 Cyclobacteriaceae bacterium | reverse complement strand
GCTCGGAAATCCGTTTGGGAATGGAATGGCATAATTTTAAAGGAATATAAATCTTTGGGTGATCTATCTTACCAAATGACAGCAGAGACTTTTCTTGAAAATGAACCAATCCCAGAAGAGGTTTTTGAATTACCAGAAAATATAACCTGGAAGATGCTTAAGTGATAATAAAATCTGTATAACCACCATTTTTATAGGTTTTACACGTCATTGCATTTCTCAATACAGCTGGTTTTAACATCGATTTGCCAAGAAGCATTCTTCCACACTCTTGTATGCCTTCAATAATAGATGGGTGTGGGTGAATAAGTTCTGCAAGCTCTTGCATGCCTTTGTCCATTGAAATGAGCAATGCCACAGCCTGAATAGCACTAGAGGCATGCTCTCCAACCACACGCATGCCCAAGATTTTCTGCTTTTCGTCATTTGTCACGAGAATCTTAATAAATCCCTGCGTATTCCTCATAGCAATGGCTCGCGGAATGCATGAATAATCTACGCTTACGAGCTTGTATTCAAGTCCTTTTTGCTGGGCTTGGATTTCATTCATACCTACTCCTGCTACTTCAGGATGCAGGAACATGATGGATGATATATTTTCATAAACCAAATCTCTTTCTGGTTTTCCATAGATGCTTTCTATTGCAAAACGTCCTTCCAACTCACCTACATTTACCAGGGATATATCAGCAGTAATGTCACCAACAGCGTAAATATTATCGACAGTCGTTTTAGTGTTATCATCTTTAATTCCGCGGCTATCGATATCAATTTTGACCGACTCATCGAATAATGCATTGTAATTTGGCACACGACCTACTGAGACCAAGGCTTTTTCAACACGAAATATCTCTTTTGAGCCATCGGTGTATTCTAGAGTGTAAACAACCATATCATTCTCAATTTTCATATCTATCAATTGAGAATTGCGATGAATCAATACATTTTTAGCTTCAAGATTGCGCTCGATTACACGAACAACATCTTCGTCCTCAAATGGCAAAATACGATCGCCCTTATCTATGAGATGCACTTTGGTTTTTCCGAAATTGGAAAAGATGGTAGCAAATTCACAACCGATAACCCCAGCTCCTACAATCACCATGCTGCGTGGAAACTCCTCCAATTTGTCAAGACCATCGCTAGTAAACACATGCTCCTCATCGATGGGGAGATTGGACAATTTTCTTGGCGTACTGCCAGTAGCCAAGATGATGTATTCTGCCTCAATGATTGTGGTTTCACTCATCGTCTTGATCTCCACCTTATTGTTTTCTATGACTTTGGCATTGCCCAAAACAAAGTCAAGATGATTGCCAATGCCAGATAAATTAATATTCCGCATATGGTGCTCTAGCTGCTCCATGCGCTCATTGATAGCTTCCCTCACTTCAGCTTTCAGACTTGCAAAACTGAATTGAGTGTCTTGCATATTGAACGATTTGTTGTGCTTTCTGAGAGATGCTGCCTCACGACTCAATTCCCACCAGGTTTTACTCCACAATGCGCCATGATGAATACCAGCACCGCCAAGTTGTTTTTTCTCAATCAACAACACCTTTTTGTGAAAATCAACAGCTCGCATGGCTGCTGCATATCCCGCAGGACCTGCACCAATAACACATACATCGTACTTTGTCATAATAGATCAGATTTTGGTTGATATAATCTAGTCAAAATATTTACAATGATGAAAGTTTGCTAAGGATTAACATTTTACTTAGCACAATAAATATGGATTCAGCCAATTTGAAATGAAATAAGCAATTCCAGACTGAACAAACTTCACTAATTCGGCAACAGAATTCAGCAGTTGATTGTAAGATTTTTTTCTAATTGATTATCTTGTCGATCACTTAAAATCATTATTCCTGAATGAGATATACTCTAAGATTATCGTTTTTTCTGATGGTCATTAGTCAGCCGTTTCTGAGTTTTACACAGGATCTAAATTTGATAGGACGAGCAAATTTTGGAATTGGGTTTGATTATACGTCTCAGGATTTTAATGGAATAAAAACATTTTTCAGTCCTGGCGGTGGACTTGGTCTGGAAGCAGGTATTGAAGGAGAATTTAAAAATGATATCTATTGGTACAGCACTTTGGGATTCACTTTCAATCTAAATTTTCATTATGAAGAAGTGAATGGAAAAACCTCCAAAACATCTTTTTCATGGAATAAAAAATTCATTACAGTGGGGGCCAACAAGTACCATGAAATCAATAATAAATTTATCTCTGATATTTACGGTGGTGGTGGATTACTACTTGGAGTTCCGGGAACTATGCGTAGGACTGTGAATAATGACTATAAGGGCCGTGTGAATTATCATATAGCACCAGGAATTCAATTGCACGGAGGTGCCACGCTCACTATTTCAGATAATTTTTTGCTAAGACCGGAGATTCGATACAGGTTTATCCAATACAACAGCAAGTCATTTTCAAAAGGTGATATTAAGGATCTTCAGCCTGAAGTAAGAAAAGCCAGAGCAGATGGTCTCGATCTTTCTTTGAGCATCATCAAGCAAATCAGAACGGGTAGAAGGTAATCTCCGCTACTTTTTATGTCGCTGTTCCAATACTTCAATCACATCCTTCAAAGTGAGGTTTTTGTGTGCCAAAAGTACCATAAGGTGAAAAAGAAGATCTGCAGATTCGCTTTTGAGTAAATCAATGTTATCGTCCATCGCCTCAATCACCACCTCAACAGCCTCCTCTCCTACTTTTTGTGCTATTTTATTGACTCCTTTGGCAAACAGGCTACTGGTGTAAGAAGAATCAGGCGCGCTGTTCTTGCGTTCTTCAATAACCTGAGTCAGGTGATTCAGGAACTGCATTGGATCAACATTGGATTCATCGAAACAAGTATCTGCTCCTGTATGACAAGCTGGGCCAACTGGATGGACTTTGATTAAAAGTGTGTCTTTATCGCAATCAACGATGATTTCTTTGACTAAAAGGAAATTTCCGGAGGTTTCACCTTTCGTCCACAATCTGTTTTTAGATCGGCTGAAAAATGTCACTTTACCTGACTTTTCAGTCATGGTCAAAGCCTCCTCGTTCATGTATCCCAGCATCAATACCTTACCAGTAGTCTGATCCTGTATGACTGCTGGAACCAAACCATTTCCTTTACTAAAATCCAAATCCATTATAATCTTATTGGAATGTCTAATTTATTAAGCTGCGCTTTTAAGTGACCGATTTCCACTTCTTTGTAATGAAAAATACTCGCTGCTAAAGCTGCATCAGCTTTTCCAGTCACAAATATATCCTGAAAATGTTGCTCAGTTCCTCCACCGCCAGAGGCAATCACAGGAATTGTAATTGTTTCTGAGATAAGTTTGGTCAATTCAACCGCAAATCCGGCCTTTGTACCATCATGGTCCATTGATGTCAACAAGATTTCGCCGGCTCCTCTTTGTGCTACTTCTTTGGCCCATTCCAGCGTTCTAAGCTCGGTTGGGATAGTACCGCCATGAGTGTGTACCAAATCAACTCCATCCACATTTCTTGTATCAATAGCTACTACAATGCATTGCGAACCAAATTCTTGCGCCAGTTCATTGATCAAGGATGGATTTTTTACTGCTGATGAATTGATAGACACTTTATCTGCACCAGCGTCGAGCAGTGCTTTTACATCCTCCACAGAACTGATACCACCACCGACTGTAAAGGGAATATGAACAGCCTCAGCGACATGTTTCACCAACTCAAAAAGGGTTTTTCTTTTCTCCAAAGTCGCCGAAATATCCAAAAATACCAGCTCATCTGCACCTTCCTGTGCATATCGGGTTGCCAACTCTACGGGATCACCCGCATCTCTAAGATCGACAAAATTGACGCCCTTTACAGTGCGACCGTCTTTGACATCCAAACAAGGTATGATTCTTTTTGTCAGCATATTAAAATTGTGCCAGTTGATCCAAAGTAATGCGTCCTTCGTAAAAAGCTTTTCCAACAATTGCACCTGAAAGCCCGTTTTCTTTCAGTTTCACCAGATCTGCATATTCAGTCACGCCACCGCTAGCAATTAGTTTCAAATTGGGAAATTGATTTAAAATCTCAAGATAGAGCTCAAATGAAGGCCCTTGAAGTGCACCATCTTTTGAAATATCAGTACAGATCACTTCCCCTATCCCACTTGATATGTAGTCATTCAGATAGTCAAACAAATCAATTCCAGACGATTCCTGCCAGCCAGAAACCATCACTTTGCCATCCAGCACATCTGCGCCAAGAATAATTTTGTCACTTCCAAATTCAGTAATCCATTCTTTGACCAAAGCCGGATCCTTAGCTGCAATGCTCCCGGCAGTAACTTGTTTTGCGCCAGCATTAAAGACTTTTTCAAGATCTTCTCTGGTTTTTACGCCACCACCAAAATCTATGTGTAGTTGGGTATTGCTGGTAATAGCAGAAAGGACTTCCATATTCACAACATGACTTGCTTTGGCACCATCTAAATCCACCAGATGCAAGCGTTTTATCCCTGCCTTTTCAAATTGCTGCGCAACCTCCAAAGGATTATCTGCATACTGTTTGACTTGCGCAAAATTCCCTTTGGTCAACCTGACGCACTTGCCCCCTATAATATCTATGGCTGGAATTATGTCCATCTCAAAGCTTCAAAAAATTTTCCAAAATCTGCATTCCTGTATCTGCGCTTTTCTCAGGATGGGCTTGAATGGCGTAATAATTGTCTTTTTGAATCGCTGCGCTAAATGGCAATACATAGTCACAAGATGCAATGGTCTGAGCGCACTTAGGCACATAATAACTATGCACAAAATAGATATAGCTACTTTCTTCAATACCTGAAAACAAAGGAGACTTTAATCCGGTGATATTGTTCCAGCCCATGTGAGGCACCTTGATACCCGGCGTATTTTTGAAACGCAATACCTTTTCTGGAATAATACCGATGCACTCAGTATTGTTCTCTTCGCTCCAAGTGCACATCAATTGCATACCCAAACAAACTCCTAAAAACGGCTGATTGAGGTTTTTCAAAACCGCAACCAACCCCGCTTGATGAAGGCTTTTCATGGCCGTGCTAGCCTCACCCTGTCCTGGGAATATAACCTTATCAGCCGAACGTATTTCTTCAGGATCATCCGTAAGAATAGGTTGATCCACTCCCAATCTGCTCAATGCAAACTTCACAGATTGAATATTGCCGGCATTGTATTTTACGATTGCTACCTTCATTGAAAATAAAAAAGGCTGTGAGCAAACCCACAACCGTATGAAAGTTCAAAGTTATCAACCTTCGGCTAAGCAGTCACCGATTCTTTATTTCTTTTTTCCAAGGTTCTCTTCAATGTTTCTCGCACTTTGGGAATGCTGTGATACAACTGATCATAAGAATCAATGATGAAATATTGTGTTTGAAATACATCTTTTCGATAGGACGTTTCAATCATTTGATCTACGTCAAACTCATGATGTTCCGGTTGATCAGATAAACAATAGTTGGTTTCACCGGCCGAAGATAAAATCCCTGCACCATAAATTCTGATTTCACCCGATTCTCTTATCAATCCGAATTCAACTGTAAACCAGTAGATTCTAGATAATAATTCGATGGCATAGTCATTACCGACATACTCCAAACCTATTTTACTGAGTGCCTCCAGAAAATTTACAAAATGCTGGTTAGACAAAAGCGGAACATGCGCAAATACATCATGAAACATATCAGGCTCTTCCAGATAATCCAACTCTTTCATTTTTCTCAGCCAGGTAGTTGCAGGAAAACGTCGATTGGACATCAATTCAAAGAAGGTGTAGTCAGGAACAATTCCAGGCACGACTGCTAATCTCCAACCCGTAAGTTGATGCAGGATTTCGTTTGTCTCTGAAAAGGCTGGAATGCGATCAGATTCAAAATTGACCTGATTCAATCCTTCCAGATAGGTCTTGCTGGCAGCTGTTGGAAGATTCAGAATCTGGCGATCATATAATAGCTTCCAAACTTGAAAATCTTCCGCAGAGTAATGCTCGTAAATCTGTTTCATGTGAATAATTGATTTTTAGCAGCAACATGGAATTCGCATGGTTAATATTCATCCATGAATTGATACTTTCCTTAATCATGCTCATTTCATGATTTTGGATAGTTGTTAAATTCAAATTTAGCTAGAAAATAATGAGTGCAAATGATGTATTTGATGGAAGGTTAGTATTTCAATAGAAGCAGGAAAAACCAGATTTCGCTTATTCAAACAACGAATGAAATGGAACATGACTAACTCATTTAAACCTAATCTTCCTCATACCATTGAGGTAAAGCCACATCATCTTTAGCTTACTTCCCTCCTTTTTTCTGCCCATTTCCATGGCATCCCAAAGCTCCTCTGGAATCTGATCAAGTTGGTTGAACTCACCTGCACCTTTGAGCCACTCGCCCCCATCAATGGTAATGACTTCTCCATTGACATACGCTGAATAATCCGACACGAGATATGCCGCCAGATTCGCCAATTCCTGATGATCACCCACCCGGCCAATCGGTACTTTTTTTGCCGGATCAAACTTATCTTTCAACCCGCCCGGAAGCAACCTGTCCCATGCACCCTTTGTTGGAAATGGCCCAGGAGCAATGGCATTGCATCTGATTCCGTATTTCGCCCACTCCACTCCAAGAGATCGGGTCATTGCCAGCACACCAGCCTTGGCGCATGCCGACGGAACAACATAACCCGAACCAGTCCATGCATATGTGGTCACAATACTTAATACGTTCCCAGGTTGCTTATTTTCAATCCAATCTTTACCCAAGGCCAATGTGAAATTGTATGATCCTTTCAGTACAATATCCACCACGGTATCAAATGCTCTATGTGATAATCGCTCCGTTGGGCTGATGAAATTACCGGCTGCATTATTTAGCAGTACATCGACCCTCCCAAAGCGTTCTTTAGTTTTGGTAATCACATTTTCTACCTGATCATATTCCCTCACATCACAAGCCAAGGCCAAAACCGGATTACCGGATTCTGCTTCCATTTCTTTAGCTGTAGCCTCCAGAACATCTATCTTCCTGCTGGTAATTACCAGATTGGCACCCAGTTTTGAGAAATACATCCCCATTGATCTACCCAAACCGGTTCCACCACCAGTTACCAATATGGTCTTGCCTTTTAAGGCATTTTCTTTGAACATTCCTTCTGCGTAATTCATGGGGTTTTGTTTATTTTAAAAAAAGAGAAAGTTAGGTAATGGAATGATGACAATTCTCATAATTGGCTGATCCATTCACGAATAAGTGCAATGCCTTCTTCATGATTCATTTTTCGACCAACCTCTGGCATCATTACACCAGGGTCGAGTGAGCTAATTCGATGCAATAATATTGATTTATCAGGATCGCCCTTGACAATACTATATTTAAGACCACCAGAACCACGTCCGGCTGCCACCGGTGGTTTGTTAATACCCACTTTGTACAAATCTGTTTCATCATAGGTTAAATAGAGACCTGTATTTTTTGCGGGTCCCTCGGCCCTGTGACAATGGGCGCAATTGATATCCAACCAAGCTCTCGCTCTGTCATTAAGTGAACCAGTTTTGGGATCATTCCAAACAGGAATTACCGACCACTCTGAAACCGGTGGCAATGAACTGATCAACCCTTCAGACTCCCATTTTTTAAGCTGATTGATACTTTCATCAGTGTAATCCATTTGGCGATTGAGTTGCCGCGCAGTGGGTCCAATGGGCATCAATTTCCCGTTAAATTCATGACAGCTTTTACATTGCACTAAATTTGGGACGGAATAATTGACATTTTTCAAGACACCATTTTCATCTTTCCAAGATACAGGGATGGATCTGCCAGCAATCTCAAGGAATGCTTCTGTTTGCGCTTCATTCCAAACATAAGTGAGTGCTTTCCATTCTTCAGATTCATTAATAAGTAATCTTGTCTCAATTATTCGCCTGTTCCCTTTGGGTGCTCTAAAATCAGCTGGATAATAAAAATTCTTTATCAAAACCGTTTCTAATGGGAAATCAAATACTTCTGTTGTCTGATATATTGCACTTTCTCCTTTTGGAATTTTGACAAATCTAGATTTATGTGAGTAATCAGAAAAAAGTGGAGTGTTTAGATCATAGCGTAAAATGTTTGTCATCGGTTTCAAGTCCTTCATCGGTTCCTGAAACAATTTCCAATCAGAAAGCTTTTGTGGATCTGACGTGCTTGTTGAACCTTCCAACCTCACCTCTTCAAGCATATTCGGTTTCTTGCCTTTTTTAGGCTGGCAAGCGATAAAAATCAAAACCAAAATAAGGAAATGCCATTTCATAAACCCAGCTTTAAATCGACTTGATTTCCAGCACAGCTGAAAGCAGACCAATCTGTATTTAATTCAGCAAAATCATTGGCAGCATCCAAATTGGCAAAATTGATTTCTTCATTTTGATCAATACAAAGCTGAAAATCCAAAGATTCGGGTTTGATTCCATCCCAAACGATATCTGGTGTGGAAAAAGGAAACTTCATCAGAAAAAGCAATCCAAAATCATTTTCCATAGTTGGAAATAGATGACCATTCTCATAAGTATTGCCGTGAATAAAAATTTCATTTGGATACGGATCATATGCTGCATCCTTTTGAGCCTTTTCAATATTTTCGTTGAGCTGAGATTCGTCTTTTGTCGCCATTGCCTCTACCATATCATAACTCACAATCGCGGTACCTATCGTTCGATTGTTCTTGATGATATTGTCAAAAATATCAATGGTTCTGGTCGCCAAAAGCATGATCCCCATTCCTGGTGGAACTGTTGCCACTATATTTCCTACTGGAGCAAAATTCTTGTAATTATTAGACTCAACACGATTGGCAAAAACCCTGGTGGTGTGGCCATATTGGGTAAGACCCGGGAGATCAAAAATCAAAATTCCTCCGGTATTGTGATGGGTATTGTTGTAATAAATTTCTACCCATTTTGAGTTTTCACTTTCTATACCGGCTACATTGAAATATGCCTCATTTCTTCGGATGACGACCGTATCAGACTGACCCACATAAATACCCGCATCCGACGAACCGATAGCAATACAGTTTTCGATCAACACATTTTTAGAAAGAACGGGATAAAAGGCGTAAGCTCCGTTCTCTATTTTTGGTTCACCAAGCCACTGTGATTTTATATTTCGTAGTGTTACACCGTGTGTATCCGTGACTTTGATATTGTCGCCTTTAGCGTCCTCAATGGTGAATCCTTCCATGACAAGATTTGTGCAATTGGCAGCTTTGATTCCTTCTGCCCCTTCTTCCTGTGCCGAAAAAGACAATACTGTTTTATCAATGCCTTTTCCTCTTATCGTTAATTGGGTTTTGCCATCGATCAAAAGTGAACGCGTAAACATGAAATTGCCTTCAGGCAAATCAATGACAACACTATCTGGAGTTGTGATAAGCTGTGTTTGGAGATCTCTTTCAATCGATTGCCATTGCATCACGTTTCTCTCCGGAAAATCAGGCTCAGCCAAGCCACAAGAAATTAAAAAGAACAGCAAAAAATAAGGGGTGTTTTTTTTCATTCTCAAAAGATAAATAAAAACAACAATTCCTTATGACAACCACATAGGTTTAGCTGTAGTAATATTTGCTTTTAGGGCATTCAATAATTGATATAAACCAAAATAAGTTCTATTGATATACAATCCATGTCTCGAACCACGTGGGTGTTTGGAGTTTCTCAACTCCTTCATATTTGATATTCTTTCGCCCAAGCTATAGATTTCATTGAAATAACTGTCATCTGCAAAGTCAAATGTATCGCGATGAAACGGAGTACCTAATAACATGGTCATATCCCTAAAAATTGACATGTATAGCTCCTTTTCTTTTGGGGAATCATCCTCATATAAAAAGCTCAGGCTCAATAGCAGTGGAATCATCTCCTCGTCATTTGCGATCAGATCCTTACTCATTAATCGAAAATAGGCATCATAAAAGTCCTCAGGTATTTCCTTTACACAACCGAAATCAATAACTGACAAAGTACCGTCATCCTGCATGATGAAGTTGCCAGGATGAGGGTCGGCATGAACTTCCTTCAGTTCGTGAATTTGATGATGATAAAAGTCCCACATAGCTTGACCAATTCTATTCTTGATTTCCTGTGTAGGATTAGCAGCCAAAAACTCTTTTATGTGCATACCTTCCATCCAGTCCATGGTGATAATCCTATCTGACGAGCGCTCGGGATAATATTTCGGAAACTTCAGTCCTTCGATGTGCGCACACGCTTCCGAAATAGATATGGATCTTTTGACTTCAAGCTTATAATCTGTTTCTTCCAATAGTTTGCCCTCCACTTCATCCATATATTGATCAAGCTCCTTCTCGTTTAAGCCAAAAAGCCGTAGGGCAAATGGTTTCACCAATTTTAAATCCGACTTTACGCTTTCAGCAACACCGGGGTACTGGATTTTGACTGCATAGGTGTGCCCATCCAATGTGGCTTTGTGCACCTGACCGATAGATGCTGCATTGGCTGCATTTTTTGTAAAAGTGTCAAAAATGGAAAGTGGTGATTGACCGAAATACTTCTGAAAAGTCTTTACAACGAGTGGAAACGAAAGCGGTGGCGCACTGTATTGGCTCATCGAAAACTTATCCTGATAAGCTGTAGGAAGTAAATTTTTATCCATTGCCAACATCTGTGCTACTTTCAAAGCACTCCCCTTCAGTTGACTTAGTGAGTCGTATATGTCAGTAGCATTGTCCAGATCCAGTTGTTCCCTCGTAGTGGATGAATTAACAAGTTTTTTGGAATAATGCTTTAAATAGTTGCCGCCTACTTTGGCTCCAATGGTCACAAATTTTGCCGCCCGAGATACTTTCCCAACCGGAATGCTGCTTTGCTCCTTCATTAAA
>JBLICU010000104.1:0-10933 GCA_047632435.1 Cyclobacteriaceae bacterium | reverse complement strand
ACAAAAAACATCAGGGTTAGGTAGGGCGTCCATGACGTGTAGTCTGCAGTGATATACCCTGTGGTAGTAATGATAGAAACCACTTGAAAAGCAGCATTTCTAAACGATTGTTCAACAGTGCTGCCCGTAAGGTATACGCCAAAGGCAACAATCAATGACAGCACCACGCAAAAACCCAGATAGTATCTAAACTCATCGTTCTTAAAGACTTTGTCAAACTGGCCGTGCAAACCAAAATAAGTCATGGTAAAGTTGGTGCCTGCCAAAAACATAAATACGATGATCACATATTCAATGAATGCTGAATCATAAAAAGCGATACTCGCATTTTTGGTAGAAAATCCTCCTGTAGCCATGGTAGTCAGCGCATGGTTGATAGCATCATAAAATGTCATTCCACCAATCCAAAGAAAAACAGTTTCTGCAAAGGTGAGACCTAAATAAATCAACCATAATCTTTTGGCCGTTTCCTTGATTCTGGGCTGTAATTTATCAGGAGAAACGCCAGGTGCCTCAGCCACAAAAAGCTGCATACCGCCAATTCCTAATATTGGCAAAATAGCCACCGTCAAAACGATGATTCCCATTCCTCCTATCCACTGGGTCAGGCTTCTCCAAAATAAAATGCCTTTATGGACTGATTCTATATCAGTAAGAATGGTAGCACCCGTAGTTGAAAATCCGGATATGGTTTCGAAAAAAGCATTGGTCAGATCTGGTATGGAACCACTCAAGAGATATGGCAAGGCGCCAAAAAATGACATGATGAGCCAGCCCAATGTTACAACGAGGTATCCATCCCGCTTTTTCAGTTCTTTATCCTGATTCTTTTTAGTGCCAAAGAACAATAACAATCCAACCAACAAAGTAATGGAACCAGCCTCCAAAATTGCAATAAAATCCCCTTCCTGATAGATCAGCGAAAAAGGAATGCATAAGTACATAAACACTCCATTCATCATCAATAAAATGCCGAGAATGTTTGCTATGACTTTGTAATTAAAAAGCATGACTACTTAAAAAATCCTTCTACTGTGTGAATGCAGTTTTGATTGGAGAGTACCACAACTTTGTCTTTAGCCTCAAATTCAAAGTTCCCTCGTACGGTATAACCGACATCCTTTCGAATCACACCACCAATGATTGCCGTTTTTGGGAAGTTGAGGTTACGCAGCTCTTGGGTAAGAATTTTGGAGCCTGGTTTTACTTCAAACTCAAGAATTTCAGCGTCTACACCATGAAGACTGGTCAGGCTCAATACCTCTCCTCTTCTGATATATCTGAATATAAAGTTTGCAGCGATCAGTTTCTTATTGATCATGGTATCCACACCGATACTTTGAGAAAGATGGATATAATCCACATTTTCAACCGCCGCGATGGTTTTTCTCACGCCATATTTTTTGGCCACCAATGATGAAATAATATTCGTTTCGGAATTACCCGTCACAGCAATAAAGGCATCCATGCGATCAAGCCCTTCTTCTTTTAGTAGATTGGTATCGCGCACATCACCATTGATAATCATGGTGTCTGGAAGGGAATCAGCCAATGCAAAACATTTCTCCTTGTCTCTTTCAATAAGCTTGATGTTGTATTTTTTACTGAGATTTCGGGCCGTATTGATCCCTACTTTGCTGCCTCCCAAAATCATGACGTTTTTGATCTCAAAACGCTCTTTACCAGCCAGAGCCATTACACGCTCTATACCAGTTGGCTCTGCGATGAAATAGGCATGATCATGTAACAAAAACTTGTTTTCACCATGTGGAATGATGGTTTTATTATCCCTGAGAATTGCAATAGTTGTGAAATTGTGATCGGGATTTAGGTAGGCTGTTTCTGTAAGCGTTTTATCTCGCAGCTCGCAATTCTCGTCAACCGTGATTCCGATGAGGGAAAGTTTCCCGTTTTCAAATTCGAAAGTATCGGTGAGGGCGGTTTCTTTTAGTAGTCTCTTGATCTCTTTTGCGGCAAGTGATTCAGGCGAAATAATCTCATCTATGCCAATGTCCTTGAGGTTCAGTTTATCACGTTGATGCAGAAATTCAATATTTGAAACCCTGGCAACTGTTTTCTTGGCGCCAAGGCTCTTGCCAATGATCGCTGTGGTGATGTTGGTTTCCTCAATGGAAGTCACGGCAATTAGCAAATCGGCTTTAGCCACATTCGCTTCTTCCAGTACTCTGATGGAAGTTGAACTTCCTTTTATGGTGCTTACATCCAGATGGTTGGCAGCATATTCCAATGCTGCGCTATCCTGATCTATCAGAACAATATCCTGACCCTCGAAGGCTAATAATTTGGCGAGATGAAACCCTAAATCCCCTGCCCCTGCTATGATAATCCTCATTTACTAGCTAGTCCTAATTGGTTACAAATATAAAGCAAACAACCTCCAGCAATACAACAAATTCGACCATTATAGGATTATCCGTGTTGAACAGATGATTTGATAGATGAATGGCTCATTTCGATTTGCGCAAATTCCCGAAATAGATTTTGGCAGCTGCCTTTACCTTTGGAGCTAATAATATCGCTGCGGTCATTGTCGGGAATGCCATGAGTCCATAGGCAAGATCAATAAATGATACAATCGCCTCCAGACTGGTGACTGAGCCTAAAAGAACCAAGGCGACATACCAATAATTAAAATACGCACCGTATTTTGGGCCAACCAAATAGGAAAAACACTTTTGTCCATAATAAGCCAACCCAAAGATGGTGGTGATGGCAAATATCAAAACACAAAGCAACAAAATATAAGGGCCCACGATAGGTAGGCTTATAGAAAAAGCCTTGGCTGTGAGCGTTATTCCATTCAGATCTCCAGATTTCCAGGCACCTGTCACTAGAATGCACAAACCCGTCATGGTGCAAATAATCAAGGTATCTATGGCAGGGCCCAACATCGCTACCAATCCCTCACGGATGGGTTCTTTGGTTTTGGCTGCTCCATGCATCATAGGGGCTGTGCCTATACCTGCTTCATTGGAAAAGGCTGCTCGTCTGGCACCTGTAATAATCAAAGCACCAACTGCACCGCCCATAACCGCCTCTGCTGTGAATGCATCTTTTATAATCAAGACTAAGGAAGGAATCACCTCGCTAAGATTAAGGAACAACACTACAATCACGCTCCCTACATATAAGACCACCATAGCAGGAACCAATCTCGCGGCGACACTTCCTATTCTGGTAACACCACCAAAAATCACCATCCCGACAATAGTTGCGATGAGAATTCCAAGTCCAAGATTGAGAAAAAATGAGTCTTCAGTTATTCCATTTGGAACCAATAGAATATCCTTGATGGCATCAATGGTTTGATGCGTTTGGAAAACAGGTGTCGCACCAAAAGTCCCTACCACAGCAAAAAAGATGGCCATCGGTATCCATTTCTTGCCCAATCCTTCCTGAATGAAATACATTGGCCCTCCTTGGATTTCACCATTGGCATCTTTCCCCCGATACATGACTGCCAGAGTACAAGTAAAAAACTTGGTCGCCATGCCCAGAAAGGCACTCACCCACATCCAAAAGATGGCACCAGGTCCACCCATGGCAATCGCCACAGCTACACCACTGATGTTGCCCATCCCGATAGTGGCGGCAAGGGCTCCAGATAGTGCTTGAAAATGACTGATTTGTCCGGGATCGTTTTTGTCATCATATTTTCCGCGTAATACATTGATGGCGTGCCCCAGGTGCCTGAATGGCAGAAATCGGGAATATATCATGAAAAATATGCCTCCACCTAGCAGCAAGATCAGAAGTGGCGTGCCCCAAACAAAACTTGCTGCGGATTCAAGGAAATGCTCAATTGCAATCATAGTTTCCTGTTTAAAACAAGCGCCGACTCCACATATTTCCAGATATTTTTTGCAATGATCATGTGACCTTCGGCAGTCGGGTGAATACCGTCAGGGAGATTAAGCTCGGGATTGCCCCCTACTCCATCGAGAATGAAGGGTATTAAAGTGGCATTGTTTTCAGTGGCAAGTTCTCGGAATATTTGTCTGAAACTATTGGTATATGTCTTCCCAAGGTTTGGAGGCATTTCCATGCCTGCAATTATGATTTTCACATCCTTATTCGCCAATTTCACTTTGTCAATGATTCCCTGAAGGTTGATTTTAGATTCAGCCAGATCCAGACCTCTCAATCCATCATTTGCGCCAAGCTCCAAAACAAAGACATCTGGAACGGTACTCAGTACCCAATCAATTCGGCTAAGTCCTCCCGCAGAAGTCTCACCGCTCAATCCCGCATTGATCACCAGATAGTCGTAATCCAACGTGTCCATTTTATCACTGATCAGCGCCGGAAAGGCATCATCAGGATCTAATTGATAACCAGCAGTGATACTATTGCCAAAAAACATCAGGACTGCTTTTTTCATTGGAGCTGAAACTTTTACCTCGGGACTTGAGTTTTCTGATTTTTGATCAGTTGCCTTTTTTTCACCACCGCAGGAAATCAAAAAAAGTATAATTATTAAAGCTGAAAAACTAACGTTGCTCATAATTGGTTACAAATTTCGAAGATAATAAACATGCGGCTGGGTATTTCGTTCTGTAAGTCTAAAGATTTTATATGCCAATTATTTTAAAAGCTGAGTCACTCACAAAATCCTTTAAGAGTGGGGACAAATCCATTACAGTTTTAGACAATATTCATTTTGAAGTAGAAGCAGGCAAGACCATGTCCATTGTTGGGCCTTCTGGTAGTGGCAAAACGACGCTTTTGGGTCTATGTGCAGGACTGGATCAGCCATCATCGGGTAGCGTTTCCCTGAACGGCGAGTCTCTGACAGGTTTATCTGAAAACAATTTGGCCCAACTCAGAAACAATCATGTTGGTTTTGTTTTTCAAAATTTTCAACTCATTCCTACCCTTACGGCCTTGGAAAATGTGATGGTGCCACTTGAGCTCCGAGGCGAAAAAAACATCAAACCGAGAGCTGAAGAACTGCTGCAAAGAGTAGGTCTGGGTGATCGGATGAGCCATTATCCTTCACAGCTTTCTGGTGGTGAACAGCAACGTGTAGCCATCGCCAGGGCTTTTTCTAACCGACCAAAAGTTCTTTTTGCGGATGAGCCAACAGGGAATCTGGACGATGAAACCAGTGCAACCATCGAATCCCTTCTTTTTGAACTCAACCAAGAAGAAAATACCACACTGATTCTGGTGACTCATGATCATGAGCTTGCCAACCGAACCGATCAAGTCCTACGCCTGCGTGCTGGGAAAATTCAAAATCAATAATGCACCAGAATACTCAGCAAAAAGTGAACAAAGAAATTGATAGTAAAAGATCAGGATACAAAGCCTCTTGGCCATGGGTGATGGCATGGCGCGATGCGCGAAAAAATGGGGGCAAACTTTTCTTATTCATCGCTTCAATCACGTTGGGTATCGGGGCAATGGTAGGCATCAACTCGTTCCGAGAAAATCTCTTGGGCGAAATCAACGATCAGGCGAAGGAATTGCTTGGTGCAGATGTAGAGGTCAAAAGCCAACAGCCTCTTACAGATAGTCTATACGCTGAGTTCAACACACTTGCTCCCGAAAACTCCAAAGAGTTGTATTTCGCCTCTATGGTCTATTTCCCAACAACCAATGGTACTCGATTGGTGCAGGTGCGAGCACTCGAAGGAGATTTTCCCTACTATGGCGATATTGAAACCGAGCCTCTCAATGCCGCAAAGGATTTCAAGACTGGTCGTTTTGCCCTTGTTGATGAAAAAATGATGATGCAATACAATGTGGAAGTAGGCGATCAGCTGAAAATCGGGCAACAGGAATTTGAGATATTAGGGAAACTACAAAAAATGCCTGGTCAAACGGGAATCGGCGCGGCGGCAGCCCCGGTCGTTTACATTCCTTATCAATATGCTTTTGATACTGAGCTCATCCAAAAAGGAAGCCGAATCAACTATCTGAATTATTTCAAATTTGATAGTCAGCCAGACACTTTGGGCTGGAGTAAACTGCTAAAAAAGGCGGATGCATTGGGCTATAGATCAGACGATGTGGATGAAAGAAAAAGAGAAACCGATCAGTCATTTGGCGATCTGACTAATTTTCTAAGCCTGATTGCCTTTATCGCGCTTTTGCTTGGCTGCATTGGTATCTCTAGTTCCATTTATGTTTATACCAAAGAAAAAACAGCCATCATCGCGACGCTCAGATGTCTGGGTATGAAAGCACATCAGGCTACTTATATTTTTCTTATTCAGGTAGCATTTTTCGGATTGATCGGATCCATTATTGGTTGCATTTTGGGCGTAGGTTTGCATCTGTACTTACCCTTGCTGCTTCAGGATTTTCTACCTGTCACCATCGATTCGGCCATTTCATGGTCATCTATATCCATGGGACTTACCATTGGCGTGGTTACTTCTGTGTTGTTTGCGTTGATTCCGCTACTTGCTTTGCGGACAATCAGCCCTTTACAGGCCATTCGCGCTGATTTTGAAAATGGATCAATCAAATTGGATTTCCTCCAAATCGCTGTTGCTTTATTCACAATTTGCTTCCTGCTCTTGGTAGTTTATTTGCAAATCGGCGATTGGAAGGATGCCGTCGTTTACACCGGATCATTGCTAGCAAGCATAGTGATATTGTACTTGATAGCTATCGGCCTGACAAGATTGATCAAAAGGTTTGCACCAGAGCAATTGCCATACGTCATGAGACAAGGCCTGTCCAATTTATATCGTCCCCAAAATCAAACAAGACTGCTCATAATCACGCTTGGCTTGGGTACCGCATTTATCGCTACTTTGATTTTTGTGGAAAATATGCTCATCGAAAGGGTTTCCATTTCTGGTGCAGACGATCGGCCAAATACGGTACTCTTCGACATTCAAACAAATCAAAAAGAAGGCTTAATCGCCCTGACCAAAGATTTTGACCTTCCTATTATGCAGGAAGTGCCAGTGGTCACCATGCGGCTATTGGAAATAAATGGTATCAGTAAAAATGAAGCTGAAAGTGATACCACCATCAAAATCAAGGATTGGGTTTATACCCGTGAATATCGCGTGACTTACAGGGACAGTTTGATTTCTTCCGAAAAAATAACCGATGGGAAATGGGCGGGTATAAAGTCAACTCAAAGCGACAGCATTTTTGTCTCCATTGCTGGTGATTATGCAAAACAGATGGATGTAAAAATCGGTGACGCGCTTTTGTTCAATATTCAGGGAGCAGTCGTGAAAACGTATGTCGGCAGCTTTAGAGAAATTGATTGGCGCAGGGTTCAAACCAATTTTCTCGTTGTTTTTCCAACAGGTGTTTTGGAAAAAGCCCCTCAGTTTCATGTAGTAATTACCAAAACAAGCAGCCCACAAATGGCTGCCAATTATCAGCAAGCGGTTGTGAAAAATTTCCCCAATGTTTCAGTCATCGATTTGGAACTGATCCTGAAGACATTAGATGAGATTCTCGGCAAAGTGGCATTTGTCATCCAATTTATGGCTTTCATAAGCATTGCCACAGGATTGATCATGCTCATCAGCTCCATTATGCTAAGCAGGTTTCAGCGTGTTAAAGAAAACGTTCTGCTCCGAACCCTTGGTGCCACCAACAGTCAATTGTGGAAAATCATTGCCTCAGAATATTTCTTTCTTAGCCTGTTGGCGAGCTTACTTGGTCTTCTGCTGGCAATGATTTTTGCCTTTCTTCTTGGAAAATTTGTCTTTGAATTTGTCTTTATTCCTTCAGCCATCCAATCTTTGAAAATAGTAGCAGGAATATGTGCGATTACAATCACTATTGGATTACTCAATAACCGCAACATATTGAATCAAAGCCCAATGGAGTCCATCAGAAAGGAAAGCTAATTTCCGAATAGGAGATTATTTGCGATACCAAATTCGCAGCAACTGATACCACTGTGAGCTTGATTCTCCACCTGTCCAAAGCTCAGTATCCTGACTGCCTTCTTCTTGACTGTCATGAATATTGGGTAAAACGACGGTTTCAATATTGACTACTTCAAGGTTTTGATTTTCATGAACCCACTGGTTCAATTTACCAAGCACCTCTTCGAAATTTTCAACCTTACCAGATTTAAACATTCCTCCTTTACCTTTTTCGGGCACAAAATCTTTTACTGAAATAGCCATGATATTAATTGTGTTGTTTTGTTGAATTTAGTAAAAAAAATCATCCCATAAGCATAAACTTAGCATGACTGACTAATGAATTAGTTGGCATTGATTAAGGACTTGATATCTTTAGGCGCAAAATTTAGATCATGAACAAACTTTTCTTCTTTTCTATCATCTCAATTATGTTTGCAGTAACAGCATGTCAAACAGGTAAAAAAGCACTGAAACAAGGCGATTATGATCTCGCAGCGACACAAGCAATCAACAGGCTAAAGGCAAATGATGATAGCAAAAAAGCAACTTCCACATTGCGCAAGGCTTATAGGTTGGCTGTCGATACACACCTTGATAACGTGAACCGTGCGACGACCTCATCTGATCCTTTTCGCTGGGAGACCATGGCTAATGAATATCTTTCGATCAATCGACTGTATGAAGCCATCCGCAAATGCCCCGCTTGTCTTGATCTGATTCCAAATCCGGTAAAATATGACAATGAACTATCCTCATCCAGACAAAAAGCAGCCGAAAATAGATACAACATGGGCGTGAACGCGCTGAAGCAAAAGCAATCGAGAACCAGAGCAATCGAAGCTCATAAGCACTTTGAAGTGGTAAAAAACATGGTTCCCAGATACAAAGACGTAGATGAAAAATTGGATGAGGCATTTTACTACGCCACTCTAAAAGTGGTGGTCGAACCCATTCCTACACCTTCCCGAATGCTGGAAGTCAAACATGAGTTTTTTGTGAATAAAATCAATGAATATTTGCAGCGCCAGCCGATCAACAAATACGTGAGCTTCTATACTCCCGGAGAGGCCGCTAATCTCAAACTGGAATTTATTGATCATATTGTAAGAATGGAATTTGACCAATTTTCATTGGGCAATGTATATCAAAACAATACTGAAAAAGAAGTATCCCGAGACAGTGTAGTAATAGCTACCAAAGACGGTGTAAAGATTTACGGCACAGTAAAAGCCACACTTCGCGTTTCAGAAAAAGCACTCATCGGGGGTGGAGTCCTCGACTTCAAAATCATCGATAATGAAACAAAAAAAGTGGTCACCCAGGAAAAAATGCCAAGCGAATACAGATGGGTTACGAGCTGGGCTACCTATAATGGGGATGAAAGAGCATTAAATGACGATGAGCTTAAAATGACAAAGAGGTCGGAAATAGCCATTCCCAACCCCCAGATTATGTTCGAAGAATTTACCGCACCACTTTATGATCAGGTGGTGAGTAAACTCACAAATTATTATAGGGGATATTAGCTATTCCCTTTTTTTTGCCAATTATCCCGAAGGGTGATAGTCTGATTTAGAACTAGGCCATTTTCACTAGAATCCTCATCTACACGAAAATAACCAACCCTTTCGAACTGAAACTGATCACCGACTTTCGCAGATCTTAATGAACCTTCCAATACAGCTTTGTTATTGATATTCAATGAATCTGGATTCAAATGATCTTTGAAATCATCATCAATATCGTTCATATTTTCAGTTACAAATAATCGATCGTATAGTCGGATTTCAGCACCGATGGCATCACTGGCAGAAACCCAACCCAAGGTTCCTTTCACCTTTTTTCCGGTAGTATCCTGTCCGCTTTTTGTCTCTGGATCGTACTCAGCATAGATTTCTTCGATCTCTCCGGCTGCATTCTTTTTGAACCCCGTGCAATTGATGATATAGGCGTATTTCAATCGAACTTCCCTATCGGGACCCAATCTGAACCATTTTTTCGGACTTGGAGGATCTTCCATGAAATCTGCACGGTCTATATAAACCTCACCATCGAATGGGATTTCCCTTGTTCCTGCCGATTCATCTTCAGGATTGTTTATTCCGGTTAGTATTTCTGTTTTTCCCTTTGGCCAATTGGTGATGATCAATTTTACAGGATCTAGGATTCCCATGACGCGGTTTACTTTTTTATTCAAATCCTCACGTACGGCATGCTCCAATTGCGCTACATCTATGATTCCATCTCTACGAGCGACACCAATTATTTCCGCAAATGCTCGAATCGATTCTGGTGTATATCCCCTTCTTTTGATCCCTGCTATAGTAGGCATTCTTGGATCATCCCAACCATTGACATGATTCCCTTCTACCAATTCCAGCAGCTTTCTTTTGCTCACAATAGTATAGCTCAAGTTCAAACGGGCAAATTCTATTTGTCGGGATGGATAGATTTCCAGTTCTTTGATCAACCATTCGTACAATGGCCTGTGCACTTCAAACTCAAGGGTGCAAAGCGAATGTGTTATTCTTTCGTAACTATCAGACTGCCCATGGGCAAAATCATATGTAGGATATATGCACCATGCATCACCTGTCCGGTGGTGATCCACATGTTTGATTCGATACAAAATAGGATCTCTCATGTGCATGTTTGGTGACGACATGTCTATTTTTGCTCTGAGGACTTTCTCCCCGTTTTGATATTTCCCAGAACGCATTTCGTCAAACAATTTGAGGTTTTCGGAGGACGTTCTGTCTCGATATAAGCTGTGTTTTCCTGGTACCGTAGGTGTTCCTTTTATTTTATTGAATTGTTCCTGGCTCAAGTCATCTACGTAGGCACTGCCTTTTTTTATCAAGGTGATAGCATAGCCGTAGAGTGTTTCAAAATAGTCAGAGGCGTAATATTCGCCATCCCATTTGAAGCCAAGCCATTCCACGTTTTCTTTGATGGAATTCACATATTCCTCGCTCTCTTTTTCAGGATTGGTATCGTCAAAACGCAGGTTGCACTTGCCATTGTATTTTTTGGCCAGGCCAAAATTCAAACAAATTGAT
>JBLICU010000103.1:0-11027 GCA_047632435.1 Cyclobacteriaceae bacterium | reverse complement strand
GCCATCGGCAATGCGAATAATAGTTTTCCAATGAAGGCAAGATTGTTCATAGCTAAATTATGATATTTTAAATTTTATTTTAATTATTTACAAAATGTATACATAATTCCAGTCATTCCCAAAAGTTGACATCAGCCAAAAGCTGTCAATTGATCCAACAGAGATTTGCTATTTTCTATAAAGTAGTATTCTCTCGTTCCGTCCAAATCAACCCAAAGACCTTGTTTTGACGGTTTTTTAGTGAACTTATCGTCATAATCCTGTGAGAATATTTTTTCCATCAAATCCTGCATTTTGACCCAATCGATAGATTGATCGTTGATGGTGCTTTTAAGCGTTTCAAAATGACCTTCCACAAGATATTTAGTTGATGATTTTTCTGATTTATATATCAATTCAACACTTAATGGAAGTTCTCTTTTAGTTTTTTCATAAATAGCCTGAATCAATTCCTGAATATTGAAGTCCCATGTATCTACATCACTTGCCAAACCTGATCTTTCAGTCGATCCGTCATTCATCCTGAAATGCATCCAGATATGCTCATTACTCGAAGTTTCTTCCAATTCTATGGAGTTGATTTCAATTAAACGATCACTCCAAGCCTTACCCAAAACTCCTTTCCATTGAAAATCATCATTCATAGTAAAACCTTCTTCAAGTACTTCATCTTCAGTGATGGTGTCTCTATTGAGGTATTCCATTTCAAAATTGATTTTCAACTCCTTGTCTAGCATATCTATTTCTAGAGTGTATCCAAAAGCAAAAGGTGGTGGAAGTAGTAGTGTTTGGTAAGATATTTTAATATTCACGGTTGATTTTTTGTAGTGTTTCGGATCGATTTATTTTGCCTGTGGCTGTATAAACGAATGCGTTTAGCAGGATATGTTCCTTAGGTACAGCGTATTTATCCAGACCTTCAAAATTAAGTTGATTGTGACTCAACTTATCATTTGATTCAATAATAAGTACAATCTTTTCGCCCAATTTCTGATCAGGAATTCCCGCTACAAAAAAAGGCACACTGATTTGATTTTGTAATACAGATTCTACTTCCTCAGCGGAGACTTTTACTCCTCCCGAATTGATAACATGATCAGCTCTTCCTTTCCATATAAAGTGCTTTGAATCAGTTATCTCTACCAAATCTGTCGTTTGCAGCCATTTATTTTCAGTAACAGTTCCCTTTACTTTCAACCTGTTTAATTCATCTGTGGAAATGGAGATATCACCTAAAGTCTCAAATTGTGTTTGTGTTTTTAGTTCCCTTAAGGCAAAATGGGAGGCGGTTTCCGTCATGCCATAGCTGTGAAAAAAACGAGTTTTAGGAATTTTTTTTAGTAGTTGAATGTCTTTTTCATTCATCGGTGCTCCACCGATGATGACCGTGTTCACGTTTGTAAATAGTGATGGATTAAACGCTAATATGTTTTGAATTTGTAAAGGAACCATCGATACCAAATCAAAATGTGAAGCCCCAGTATTTTTCAATGGATTTGAATCGGGCTCTGTGATCATGATATTGTGATGGCCAATTAGTGCCCTAATCACTGCCATGGTACCGCCGATGTAATTTGGATTGATACAAATTAGGCTTTCTTTAAATTGTTGATCAGGATCTAATTTATTAAGTGTTTGTTCTACACTATATTTTATAATTTCCCGGCTAATTGAAATGAGCTTTGGAGATCCGGTAGAGCCTGAGGTATAAAATGACAAGCTTTTATCCTGATTGTTCCAACTATTTATTATCTCAACAATTCTTTTTTCGAATTGAGAATAGTTTTTTTCATTTATTTTACCGCTTTCCAAAGATGCAGGAATTAGCTTTTTGCCTTTGATTGTCAATAACATAATTACTTAAAATTGCAGGACCCAGAGAAACTTCTCGTTGAGCGCTTACGAAACAAAGATAAAGCTGCATTCGAACACATCTTCAATGAATATTATGGTTTGTTAAAATCTTATGCAATGCGCTTTATGGATGAACCGGCAGATTCAGATGAGGTAGTGCAAGAAGTCTATGTGAAATTTTGGGAGAAATGTGAAAATCTGGCTCCAGATTCTTCTATAAAAAGCTATTTGTATCGATCAGTTCACAATACTTGTCTGAATTATCTCAAACATGAAAAGGTGAAAGATTCCTATCGGCAATATGTGATTGGTTTTATGGAGGAAGGATATGATGCATATGCCGAAGAAAAGAATACGGAGGGTATTCAAGTACGCATATATGACGCCATAGATAATTTGCCTCCAAGGTGCAGTGAGATTTTTAAATTAAGTAGATTAGAAGGTCTTAAGTATCAAGAAATAGCAGACCACTTACATATTTCGATTAAAACAGTTGAAGTACAAATGGGAAAAGCATTGAGGGTACTAAGAGAAAAATTGAGTGATTTAAATAGATGATTTTTAGTAAAATACGAGCATTTGTAATTCCAATATTGATGACTTTGTCTACCACAGGGTGGTGTCAAACTGTAGATTCAATTTCTGTGCAATTCACAAATCTTCCTCTTGAAATTATACTTGATTCGATTTCACATAAATCTGGTTACGATTTTTCATACAATGCTGAAATTATCCCACATGGTAGTCTTTATACTTACAAAAATGAAGGAGTATTGGTGGATGATTTTCTCAATATACTTTTTGTGGGAACAGGACTTGAATTTACCAAAATTCAAAATCAGATAATAATAAAGCGGTCAAACCCAGAAAATATTGAATTAATCCCAGATCAAAGAATTTCAATTGCCGGTTGGGTAAGAGAAACAGGTACAAAACAGCCAATAGAAGGAGTCAATGTCTATATTCAAGGAAGTACAATAGGTACTACAACAGACAAGTACGGGAATTATCGATTGACCAATTTGAGTTCAGGTAATTATGTTGTTGTGTTCTCACATATCGGTTATATGACAGGTTCTTATAACCTGAAAGGAGAAAATGACATCAAATTTGTGGTAAATGCACTATTGGAATCTCGTGTTGAAACGCTCTTAGGAGTAGAAATTGTTTCTGAAAAGTTGGTCAATAAAACGTTCGACAGGTTACGCCATTTTAACACATTCAAAAGAGAACTCTTAGGCACATCGAACAACGCACTATTCTGTGAAATTGAGAATCCGGAAGTTCTGGATTATGTATATAATGAAGGCAAAAATTTCCTTCAGGTTATAGCCAGTGAGCCAATCATCGTTAATAATATGGCCTTAGGTTATAAGATCATACTTGACCTTGATTATTTCAATAAAGAAACTGGTGAATTAAATTTCCATGGTCAGGCACGCTATGAACCACTTGTGCCTGAATCTAGAAAAATAAGAAAACGCTGGAAACGAAATCGAATGACTGCCTATAATGGATCTATGATTCATTTTTTTACGTCCTTGGTTAATAATAATTATGTGTCTGAAGGATATAGAATTGGTATTATTGAGGATTTATCTGAAAGTTCGGCAGTTACTTCTATAAAAAGAAAGGAGCTCATGCAGCGTGATCAAAATAGTCGTGATTGGTTGCTTACTGTTGATGATTATCTATTTATAGAATATAGCAGGGAACCATCAAGTAATGTCTATTTGAAAGAGGTAGAAGGTAGTTTGATTGAGTATCCTGAAGCCGCGGTATTCAAGAATCAATCCAATAACGTGCAGATCCAGAGGTCGTTGGTAAAACTGAAAAATGGGAGTGTTTTGGTTGATAAGGACGGCAAAATTCAAGACAGACTTTCGGTGGTGTCATTTGGTTATTGGTCTTGGGAGCGCTTAGGTGATCTGATGCCAATAGATTATGATCCCAAAAGGGATATTTTTTAAAATTGAATAAGGGGATGAACAAATCTGTTTGTTCATCAATTAAGCATACATACATGGAGAATTTATTAACAAAATATTTTTTGGGTGAAGCTTCTAAAAGTGAGGTTGAAGAAGTGATTAACTGGAGAAATGCATCTGAAGATAACAGTCGTCAGTTTTTCGAATTTAAAACCATATGGACAGAAACTGAACGGGTTGAAAAGCCAGATCCTTCGATTCTACATTCAATACTCCACGAAGAAAATCTAACTTTAAAAGTGGTTCCAATCTGGCAATCGAAATATTTCCGATTTGCAGCATCATTACTAATAGCGTTGGGTTTGGTGTTCACAATTTATCAAACGAACCAATCATCAGATGATTCACATGGTTTTTCTTCATTATCCTCAATGACCTTACCTGATGGCACCCATGTTCATCTTTATAAGGGAGCGAGTGTGCAAGTTGGTGATTTCACCAATATTAGGCAGGTTGAGTTAAAAGGGAAGGCCTATTTTGACGTGGTGAGGGATGAATCCAAACCATTCATCATACTCACGGAATCGACAAAAGTGGAAGTATTGGGTACCTCTTTTGTAGTCAATGCGGCTGAGGATAGCGATATCGCACAGGTAATGGTGGAATCTGGAACTGTTGCTTTTTCGGCACGTGAAAATGAAACGGTCGAAAAACTCATATTAACCAAAGGTGAAAAAGGAAGTTTGGTCAATGAGGTGAATATTATGGAGAAATCCAATATAGATGATGATAACTTCTTGGCTTGGAAAACCCATAACATATCTTTTAAGAAATCCTCTCTAGGCGAAGTGTCGCGAATATTGGAAGATGTCTATGATATTTCAATAGATTTTGAAAATGAAAATTTAGAAGGATGTCTTCTCACTGCAACTTTTAATGAGAAAAGGATAGATGAAGTGGTTAAGATCATCTCAGAAACCTTCAATCTGAAATCACAAAGGTCTAAAAATACGATAACATTCGCAGGAAGCGGATGCCAATAACAGGTTGGTTAAGATAAAAAGAAAGGCTGGTTCATCGAACCAGCCTTTCTTTTTATGGAAATTTTGGAAATTTTTTGAAATCTGGATCTCGTTTTTCTAAGAAAGCATTTTTACCTTCTTGGGCTTCCTCCATCAGATAGAACATCAGCGTAGCATCTCCTGCAAACTCCATCAGACCTCTTTGCCCATCAAGTTCAGCATTCAAGCCACGTTTGATCATCCTGATCGCCATTGGGCTTCTGAGCATAATCGTTCTACACCATTCTACAGTGGTGGCTTCTAGTTCACTCAGGGGAACAACCTTGTTCACCATGCCCATATCTTCTGCTTCTTTTGCAGTGTATTGATGGCATAAAAACCAGATCTCACGTGCCTTTTTTTGACCCACATGTCTTGCCAAATAAGAGGAACCAAAGCCAGCATCAAAACTACCAACCTTTGGTCCGGTTTGTCCAAAAAGGGCATTGTCTGAAGCAATGGTCAAATCACAAACCACATGCAGCACATGACCACCACCGATCGCATAACCGTTCACCATCGCAATGACGGGTTTAGGAATCTCTCTGATTCTTTTATGAAGATCCAAAACGTTTAACCTGGGCACACCATCCGTACCAATGTATCCGCCAACTCCTTTTACGTTTTGATCTCCACCAGAACAAAAGGCCTTGTCACCTGTTCCAGTAAAAACAATAACACCAACGTCCTGCATTTCTCTTGCAATGTCCATGGCATCAATCATTTCCTTATTGGTTTCCGGCCGGAAAGCGTTATATACCTTAGGTCTGTTGATGGTTATTTTGGCAATACCTTCAAAGAATTCAAACTTGATATCCTCATATTCTTTGATCGGTTTCCAGTCAAAATTTGATTTTGTCATAGCTAGATTTATTTCCTTTTTACGATTCTATTTTGATATAAATACGTCCGTTATCGCCTTTTTCAATAAGTTAAAATTTTGATCATTTGTTTTCGGATCAGTGAAAATTTCGAGCAATTTAGGTGTTTTATTGTCTTTGAAAACCAGCTCTAGTGATAACTTCAATGAAGACTCGTCTTTTGCGGTTAGATAATCAAAACCATATTCCACAGCCGTGAACTTGGCGCTATGTGAATGTCTGGTTTCAAAATGTTGTTCCAATTCGGGAAGACCAGCAGGCCCTTGGATCAGTCTGAAAATGCCTCCGCCACCATTGTTGAATACAATGATTTTGAGTTTTGATAAATCGTATGGATGAAAAAAAGCATTCCTATCATAGAAAAAACCCAAATCGCCAGTTAGCAATACCACAGGTTTATCACCGATGATGGCATTGCCGGCTGCTGTTCCATTTGAGCTGTCTATTCCACTGGTGCCGCGATTGGCAAATACTTTAGCTGCTCCCAGCTCAAATTGAAAGAAGTTGACATACCGAACCGCCATACTATTGGCAAGATGAAAATCCATGTTTGATTTAAGCTGTTGACAAACCAAATAATATGCTTTTGTATCGGCAAATGATTGACTTTCAACTTCTTTAGTTAGCGCTTCTTTGGTTCGCTTTTCCAGCGTCAACCAATTTTGTTTGTAGTTCAATTCCAACTGAAACCTAAAGTCGTCTTTTACACTCCGGTTATTGATTTCTTCAAACAAACCTTCTACAGGCATTCGAAAATGATGGGTAAGGGTTTTGAATGTGTCGCTGAGCTGAGTGGTGTTTTCAAAATGCCAGTGTTCACTTGGCTTGTTTTTTCTAAGAAATAACTTAAGGTTTTTAGAAATCAGGGATTTGCCGGTGGTTATTAATAAGTCTGGTTTTAAGCTTTCCAATTGAGCCACATTTGCGCTGGCCAGAAACAAATCATGGGTGAGGATATTTCCAACAGTGCGGCAATTGCTTATCACGTCCGTTACAATCGGTGTATTTTTAAGCTTTGAAAGCGCTCTATTTAGTGTTTCATCATCCGATTGGCCAACCACAATAAGTTTTTTTGTAAAATTATGCCACTTTTCAGCCAACTCAGAATAGTCAAATGTTTGCTTGGATGGTGGTTGGTGAATCACTCGAACATCTTCGAAAGTCAGTGTTTCTTTGTCTCTAGGATAAAAAGGCTCTCTAAATGGAACATTGATATGCACAGGGCCAAAAGGCGCACTCAACGCAAGGTTTATTGCTTCGTTGATTTTCCTGTTAAACTCCCATTGTGCATCTTCATGACTCAAATCAATTGGTAGCTGAAAGAATCCTTTGGTAAAATTTGCCAACGCATCAGTTTGGTTGATCGTTTGTCCATCGCGTTGGTCAATCCATTCTGGAGGCCGATCCGCCGCAAAAATAATCAAAGGTACTTGTTGGTAATAAGCTTCAGCAACGGCTGGAGCATAGTTTAAAAGAGCAGAACCCGATGTGCAACATATAGCGACTGCTTCTTTGGATTTCAGAGCCATTCCAAGGGCAATAAAGCCTGCGGATCGTTCATCAACAATATTGAAGGTTTCAATTTTTGGATTACGTGCGAATGATATCGTCAAAGGAGCATTACGCGAACCCGGAGACAAAACCATCTTTTTCATACCCTTGCTGGCACATATTTCCGAAATATTATAAATGGTTTGGTTCATTCTGGAATAAGTGCGGATAGGAGGGTTTTCATTTTAGAATTGGTTTCGTCAAATTCTTGGGAGGGAATAGAATCTGCGGTAATCCCAGCTCCGGCAAATAATCTGGCTTTGTTACCTGTGAGCTTCATACATCTTAGATTGACAAAAAGGCGAGTCGCATTTTCATAGTTTACCGGACCTAGAAACCCACAAAAGAGTTCGCGATCAAAAGATTCTGACTCGCTAATTAATTGGTGTGCTGGTTCTCTTGGGAAACCACATATTGCTGAAGTGGGATGCAACAGGTCTAGCATGATATTTCCCAATCCCGGCGAATTAGTAGCTTCCATATCGACCGTGAAAGCTGTCTTTAAGTGTGCAAGATTGCCAGCGCGAACTGTTTTTGGTCCAATTTCATCAAATTCCCTAAGTCTGATTTTTTTAAAACAATCAATAATGTATCTACTCACCATGGCCTGCTCTTCTATTTCCTTTTGTGTCCAAGCGATGTGCGCAAGGTTGGTATCAGGTTCAATAGGCTGAGTGCCAGCCAAAGCGTCAGTGGAAAATTTCTTTTGATCCTCGATGGTCATCAATCGCTCAGGTGTGGCTCCCATCCAAATGCCATCGGCAGGAGTAGATAGGATGTAGCAGAAAGCATTGGCGTATCTGTCCGCAATTCGTTCGAAAAAATGAAACGGATTAAAATCTTGTGGTATTTGAAAATCCTTAAATCTGCTGAGGACAACCTTTTGCAACAGACCATCATCAATCGCTTTTAAAGCGCGCTCCACGTTTTCTTCATACGATGTTGATTCATCCAGTTTTCCAGTTGGCTGGCCGAAGGTGATCTCATCTGCAGCTTCGATGATCTGTAAGAATGTCTCAATCTTTGATGAAGATATCTGAGGGCTGATTTTTAATTCTGATTTACCATTACTCAAAATCACAATGATATCCCCCGATATTTTCCTTGGTTTTGGTGGATGTGAATCGTCATAAGTATTGACCAAAAAACCATTTGATTCATTTTCGATGGACCAATCTGATGGCTCTGCTAAACCCAATTCAGAGCCAGAAATATCAATCATCAGATGGGATTTGTCAGTTTGTGGACTTCTCCAAAGCGCAAAAGGGTAGGCCGTGTTCAACAGTCTGAGAATGAGTTTCTCCGAATTTTTTACTATTTCTCCCAGCGTTTGGACAATTTCCATAGGCTATTTATTATCTATTACGGCTATTGTCAACCTGCTTATGCAGATCATATTGTTGTATTCATCTTTAATTTCAATGGACCAAACATGCGTTTTTTTTCCAAGGTGAATAGGTCGGGCAGTACCAAAGACAAATCCTTCTTTTACGGATCTTATGTGATTGGCATTTACTTCAAGCCCTACTGCTATTTGCTTACCAGCCAATACCAGATTCGAAGCTATACTACCGAGCGTTTCAGCAAGAACTACAGATGCCCCACCGTGTAACAAACCAAAGGGCTGTCTGGTTTTTTGATTTACTGGCATTTTGGCAACTAAATAATCCTTCCCAATTTCTGTGAATTCTATTTCCAGAAACTCTACCATAGAATCTCTGCCCATCTCTTGGAGCGAATGAAGATCTACATTTTCAGGAATCATATGGCTTGAATTATTTGGTAAAATTAATGAATTCTCGAAATTACCAAGTTTGAGCCATACAATTGAATAATGTTGGGGTCATTATAAGCTGGAAGTAATAAGTTTGAGCCTGAAAATTCAAAATGAATATGAAAATTTACATCATCCGACATGGAGAGACTGAGTTTAATAGATTGGGGATGGTACAAGGGTCTGGCATTGATGCTTCCCTTAACCAAACAGGGAAAACTCAAGCCAACGCATTTTATGAGCAATATAAGGATGTGGATTTTGACGCCATTTATGTCTCCAAATTGGTAAGAACGAAAGAGTCAGTTGCTGGTTTTATAGCAGATGGCAAGCCATATGAGGTTGTAGCTGGTTTGGAAGAAATAAGTTGGGGGAATCAGGAAGGTGTGGCATTCACACCGGAAACGTCTACCATTTACCAGCAAACTACGCAGAGGTGGACCGATGGCGAGATTGATTTGAAAATCGCAGGTGGAGAAAGTCCGGTAGAGGTAATGGAGCGACAAAAGCCGGCAATAGAATACATATTGACTAAAAATCAAAAAACCATTTTGATCTGCACACATGGCAGAGCCATGAGGGTTTTGCTGACATGGTTGCTGAATTACCCTTTGGCTCATATGGACAATTTTGCACATGCAAATACTGGGCTTTATGTGCTGAATTATTCTGGAAATACTTTTTCCGTTGAAACTTTCAACGACACGTCGCACTTGACTAAACAAGAATCAATTTGATGTTTTACTAAAAATCCTATGATTTTGAAAGTACTGGGTTGTGGTGATGCATTTGGATCCGAGGGTAGATTTAACACTGCTTTTCTCCTAAAAGGAATCACTAAAAATATCCTTGTTGATTGTGGAGCTTCCACTTTGATTCGGATGAAGCAGGAGGGTATCAGTCCCTTAGATATTGATGTGATTGTGCTTACGCATTTTCATGGGGATCATTTTGGAGGTATACCGTTCCAAATGATTAGCAATAAGATTGAATATCAAAGAAATAAACCTCTGACCATTTGGGGGCCGACAGGTGTCAAAGAAAAGGTGATCATGTTACAGGAAGTGATGTATCCTGGTACCGGTGTTTTGTTTGAAGAACTAAAAGTAACATTCAAAGAATTTGTCGCTGAGGCATGGATTGGTTTTGGTGATATCGAAGTTTATGTCAAGGAAGTACTTCATTCACCTCCATCTCATCCACATGGTGTGAAAATAAAGTTTGAAGATAAAATATTTGCTTTTTCGGGTGATACAGAATGGACAGACAATCTGGTTGACTTGGCCGATAACAGTGATTTGTTTATTTGCGAGTGTAACAATCTGACAGCAGATTCTTTAGGTCATTTATCGTATAAGACGCTACAGGCTAAAAAGGCATTTTTCAATACCAGAAGACTCATGATCAACCACATGGGAGCTGAAGTGATTCGAGCTGAAAACCTTGAGATCGACCGTTTGGAAGATGGGATGGAGGTTGAGTTTTAGAAATTTAGTTGGCTATTTTACCTTTGCCTCTGATCCTTGTATGAATTGAAAAATTGAATGTCGGTCCGGGAACGTAGTTTATTTGATCGGGATTCAGTTTAAAGGACCCCACATATTGAACTCGAAACTTGGATTCTTTAATGCCAACACCTATAGTCAAAGCCGGATCGAAAAAATAGTACTTGGAATCATTAACATGACGGTATTAGTTTGTGACCTCATTGAATTCGTAGTTCGCCATGACAAGTTGTGATGACACGGCGCATTCAAAGTGTTCGCTATTATATCCGCGATATGGCCGGATTAATTATTTGCGAGTTTTAAATTCTCCATAAGCATCGATTACTTGTCTTCCATAGCCCATACCTAAGTTCATTCCGACTATGAGATTTTGATTGAGATTTTGATAATATGCCAATTCATGATCGATTAAGAAATTGTCAGTAAAGGGTTCAAAATAGTTTCTTCCCGTGGAGGAAGCTCCTGTTGAA
>JBLICU010000102.1:0-11082 GCA_047632435.1 Cyclobacteriaceae bacterium | reverse complement strand
ATTGAATGTATTGCTGATTGATCTAAACCAGCTAAGCATGAACGCCTTTTCCGTCAAAGGCAAGGAGTATGTGAGCCAGAAGTATTTCATGAACCTCCCAGCTGGAAGGTATGAAGCTTATCCTGATGGTCAAAATGACAATACTCATTTCCAACCAGAAGGTGCGCAAGCAGTAGCAAGTCTTGTTTTTGAAGCAATGAAAAACTTGAAATAATGAGATTCATCATATCAGTAAGTTTACTTCTGGGGACACCCTTTTTTGCGAAAGCGCAAGAATATGATTTCATCGTGGCGTCTGATGGTTCTGGAGATTTTATTAAAGTACAAGACGCTATTGATGCGGTACCACACCTGAGAAAAAACAGAACTTATCTATTAATCAAAGCAGGGATTTACAAAGAAAAGCTCATCGTACCCACTACCAAAACGAATATTTCATTCATCGGTGAGGGAGCGGACAAGACCATACTTACCTATGATGACTTTTCAGCTAAGTTGAACCGTTTTGGAGAGAATATTGGCACGTCAGGCTCCTCATCTATTTTCATATTTGGCGATGGATTTGAAGCAAGGGATGTCACGTTTGAAAACTCATATGGTGAAGGAAGCCAAGCAGTGGCGGTACGAGTGGATGGAGATCGGGTAAAATTCGAAAACTGCAGGTTCTTAGGTCATCAAGACACCCTCTACCCTCATGGTAAGAATAGCAGGCAATACTATAAAAACTGCTATATAGAGGGCACAGTTGACTTTATCTTCGGTTGGTCTACCGCTTGGTTTGAAGGTTGCGAGATTTTCTGTAAAAGAAACGGTTATATCACAGCTGCTTCTACGGAGCAACAAACTGAGTTTGGTTTTGTGTTCAACAATTGCAAAATCTCTGGCTCTGCTGAGTCTGGTTCTGTATATCTAGGTAGACCATGGCGTCCTTATGCAAAGACCGTTTTCATTAACTGCGAACTCAGCGACGTGGTTCACCCAGATGGATGGGATCCATGGAGATCTGAGGAGAAAAAGAAGACTGCATATTATGCTGAATTTCGAAACTCGGGATTCGGGTTTCAACCAAATAAAAGAGTCGAATGGACTCATATACTAACAGATGAAGAAGCGAGTAAATACACGCTTAAAAATGTGCTCGGCGATTGGGATATAACAAAAGAATAATTGCTTCCATTAAAACAAACAATATGATTCGTATTAAATATTATGCACTGCTTGGGCTGACGCTCCTTACATTATCAGCATTAGCTCAAATAGAAAACAATACGCCCCCTGCTTTTCCAGGAGCGGAAGGATTTGGTAGGTTTACTACAGGAGGTCGAGAAGGTAACGTTATTCATGTAACGAATTTGAATGATTCCGGAGCAGGGAGCTTAAGATCTGCCATTCAGCAAAGTGGTCCACGAATTGTAGTTTTTGATGTATCAGGAGTCATCAATCTCAACTCAGAATTAAAGATTTCGAACAATGACATAACCATTGCGGGGCAGTCTGCTCCAGGGGACGGAATTTGTTTGAAAAATTACCCACTACAAATTAACGCAGACAATGTCATCATACGCTTCATTCGTTCCCGTATGGGTGACGAAAAGAATGTAGAAGGTGATGCAATGTGGGGCAGGCAACACAAAAACATCATCTTAGATCACTGTACTATGAGTTGGAGTACTGATGAGACCGGTTCTTTTTACGACAATGAGAACTTCACTATGCAGTGGTGTACATTGACTGAAAGCTTAAGAATATCAGTTCATGGCAAAGGGACTCACGGTTACGGAGGAATTTGGGGTGGACAAAAGGCTTCCTTCCATCACAATCTGCTTGCTCACCATGACAGTAGAAATCCAAGAATGTGTGGAAGCAGATATACAGGCAAACCAGAATTGGAAAAGGTAGACTTTCGAAACAATGTCATTTTCAATTGGGGAGGAAACAGCGGGTACGCTGGTGAAGGAGGTAGTTATAACTTCGTGAATAATTATTACAAATATGGTCCTGCTACATCTTCAGGTGTAAAGGATCGAATATTTCAGCCAAATCCAGACAATGGTAGTAATTCAAATGTGCAAGGAGTATTTGGTAAATTCTTTGTTGCGGGAAATTATGTATTCGGTAGTACTACTGTCACCAATGATAATTGGCAAGGAATGGATCCAAGTGGATTATCCGAAAGTGACATAAAAGCAGACAGCGAATTCAGTAAAGGACAAATAACAACACACAACGCAGAAAACACTTACACGAAAGTATTGGCCTTTGCAGGTGCTAGCCTTAGCAGAGATTCCCATGATACAAGAATCGTAGAGGAGGTAAAGAACGGCACAAATACGCATCTTGGTTCTTCTACTGGATCATCGAAAGCGGGACTTATTGATACACAAACTGATGTAGGCGGATGGCCAACGTACAATGCTACACAAGCCCCTGCGGATACGGATCAGGACGGCATGCCAGACACATGGGAAGACAACAATGGTTTGAACAAAAATGACGCATCAGACAATTCTGGATATGATTTGAGCTCATTCTACACCAATGTAGAAATGTACTTAAACAGTCTAGTTAAGGATATTACCACCAATGAATTAGCAAGTGGTGAAGCTAATTATACGGACGTGGAAAATAGCTCCAACGAAGATCCTGATGTTGATCAAGCGAGCGTTATTACTTGGACGCATAATAGTGAATCAAATCCATTAGCTGCCTACTCGGGTAATAATCGACAATATTTCAAGCAGGACTATGTGTCTATTGGAAGCAACCTCAGCTACAACAATGTAAGAACGAGCAATGGGATAACGTTCAGAACTTATAAACCATCAGAGCAGACTGGTTCTGGATCTGATAATGGGATTAGCTTCAACATTTGGCCAGTAACAGGATTAAAGTTCAATCCATTAAAAGTGTCATTCAAGTCTCAACGCTACGGAACTGATGGTGGATTGATAGATGTACTTTGGATTTCACCAGATGGAAGCGCTACGGTAATAGCAGTAGATATAAAACCTGACAGGGATAATTCAGGCTCATACAGTGACCTAAGTTATGACCTTACATCGTTGAGTATCCCTGTAGCAGAAGGAGAATGTACCCTTCAGGTAATTTTGCACAGTCTTGGCAATACTAAAGAAGCCGGATTGGCTGATGTCATAATAGAGGGCCAAGTCACAGGAACAGTAGTAGAAGTAAAAACTTATGGTTTATCGACCTCAGTTTCTCCTGCTAATGCTGGAGAAATTGCCTCTTTTCCAGTAGGCGATGTGTTTGATGAGGGTACTGAAATATCTCTTACAGCGACCAATAATTTCGGTTATGAATTTTCACATTGGGCCAATGCTTCAGACCAACAAGTTTCCACAGCCAACCCTTATTCATTTGCACTAAACGAGAATACAGACATAAAAGCGGTATATAATTCGATTGATACCTATTCACTCAGTGTCACTATAGATGGTGCCGCTAAGGATTACCTGATTTCCTTTTCGCCCGAAGGTGAAATAATTGATAATAAAAGAATGTATGAAAATGGCACTAACGTCACTATCACCGCAAAAAGCAACCCTATTCTTACATTCACAAACTGGGATAATGGCGAAACAAGTGCTGACCTATCAATAACAATCAATGAAACCAGTAACATTACAGCCACCTATAGTGCTAAAGACTACATTGTTGGTTGGGACTTTTACCTACCTGGAAGTCAGGGAAGAGCCGCAGATTTCTATGCTCAGGACATTAATCAGTCTTCATCTCTAATACTCAGAAATGAGACTGGGGGCACATCTAGTTGGTTGGATAAATCAACTGCAGGATCTGGAGGATATGAGTCTGCAGAAGGTGCGGCAGTAAACTGGAATAATCTTGCTGATAAGTATTATTATCAAATCAGCTTCAATGCAGCCGATTATACCAATATCAAAGTAGCTGCAGACCTGTTGTTCAATTACAATGCTTATTCTGTACAGAAATGTGAATATTCCTTAGATGGTGAAAATTTCACCACTGTAGGCTCTTATGAATTGACTACTGCCAAAATTCTAAATCCGGGAGAATTCACTCTCCCTGCGGCGGCAAATAACTCATCAACAGTCTATATCCGATGGATTCCTGATTACACTTCTGCTTTGGTAGGTGCAACTTCTGAAAAAGATGGCACTACTATATCGGCAATTTATGTGACGGGTGTTGAGAAAATTGTCGATGATGGCACAGCACCTGTTCTTATGAGTTCCGTTCCGGAGAATGAAGCTACAGGATCTTCCTCTTCTGGAAAAGTAGTGCTCACTTTTGACGAGAGAATAAAGATCGCTGATGCCACAGTTGCAACTTTGAATGGAGAAAACCTTTCACCTTTTGTTTCGGGCAAGACCATTTCATTTCCATATGTTGGCCTTGATTACAATACCGAATACACTTTTGAATTACAGGGAAATCTAGTTTCTGACCTTACTGATAACACACTTGCTACTCCTATAAGTATTGCTTTCACCACCTTAAACAGACCTTCAGTTACAAAGAAAACATTTGACTTTATTGTGGGAAAAGATGGAGATATCAAAGCGGCATTGGCAGCAGCACAATCCAATTCGTCAACAGGTATCAGATTTCATATTTTCCTACCAAATGGAGAGTATGATTTAGGAAACACAACAGGTGATGGCACACAACAAACCTTTTTCAATGTAGCAAACACTTCATTCATTGGTGAAAGCGCAGAAGGTGTTGTCTTGTTCAATAACCCTGACCCATCTGACGAAGGAATTGGAACCACTCCTACGCTCAACCTTCAGCCAAATGCCAAAAACATATACATGCAAGACCTGACTATACTTAACAAAATGGATTACCGAACCGGTTCATTTAAAGGACGTGCAGTAGCATTGAGAGATCAAGGAGATAGAAATATCTTTAAAAATGTAAAGCTCAAAAGCAATCAGGACACCTACTATACAGGTAAAGGGAGAGCTTATTGGGAAAATGGAGAAATACACGGAACCGTAGATTTCATCTTTGGTGATGGAGATGTTTTCTTACAAGAATGTTTGATCTATTTGGAAGATCGATCTGGCAATCATGTGTCTGCTGCAGCAACTTCATCTAATTGGGGTTATGTCTTCAATAGTTGTACAATTGATGGATTTTCTTCCACCAATGGCAACTACAAACTAGGTAGACCATGGCAGAACAAACCACAAGTAGTGTATTTGAACACTGTTATGAAGAAGCTCCCAGAAGCCGGAGGCTGGGGAGACCCAATGAACGTAAATCCATATGTCTTTGCCGAATACAATAGTCTAACGGATGGCGGAAGTCCTGTAGACTTATCTTCAAGGAGAACATCTTACACTAAAGATGGCAACACAGTAACTCTAAACCCTGTACTGACTGCTGAACAAGCTGCAAATTACACTCTGGACAATGTATTGGGAGGTGCAGACACTTGGCAACCGAGATTGTTCACAGAACAATCTCCAATACCATTAATATCTATTAGCGGATCTACAATCAGTTGGGAAAATAGCGATTATGTCTTAGGGTGGGCAATCATCAAAGATGGTTCCTTTTTTGATTACATAACTACAAATAGTTACACCTTACCTACTGAAGGTTCTTCAGGTGCATACAAGCTGAGAGCGGCTAATGAAATGGGTGGTCTAAGTGAGGAATCAAACAGTATCAGTTACACCGAAAAACCAACGACCGTGATTTCATGGTCTAATCCTGCTTCTATCACATACGGAACAGTACTTGACGAAACACAGCTCAGCGCAACCGCAACAGGCAATTCCAGCGCTTCAGTCTATGATCCACCCGCAGGAACAAAACTAAATGCAGGAACTCATACCCTATCTGTAACATTTCCAGAAGATGATAATTTTAGAGAGTCTAGTTCCTCTGTTTCAATTGTGGTCAACAAAGCTGCTTCGGTTATTACCTGGCCAACTCCATCGAATATTGAATACGGTACAGCATTAGGGCCAGATGAGTTGAATGCTATGGTGACGGGCACTACAACTTCAGCAGTTTATACACCTGCTAGTGGTACAGTATTAGAAATTGGCATGCACAATCTATCAGTGTTCTTCGATGCAGACAACAATTACAAAGCTGTCTCTGCTCAGGTAGTATTCAAAGTAGTAGAAGCAATCGATCCGTTAAGTGACAAAACGGAATCAGTCATAGGCATATACCCTAATCCGATAATTACAAATGCTCTAACAGTAAGAATACCTTTCACTTATCTTCAAGCAAGTATTAATCTCTATTCTTTGAACGGCAAACAAGTCCTTAGTCAGCAACTAAAAAGAGATGAAAACATTGTCGATTTCTCGGCTATTTCAAAAGGGATTTATATTCTGAAAATCACTTCAGATGATGAAACTCAAGTATTTAAAATCATTAAAGAATAGACTTAGGAATAAATAAAGGTCATCAATGATGACCTTTATTTTTATTCTAGGTTCTAAAATTTGAATCAGTTTTAGACAGCCAATTCCCTGACCTTTTTCAAATCAAGATTTAGATAATTATTAGCGTTATAGAAGCATATGTCTTCTACTATACCTGATAGCAGTTTCATGTCATTAGGTAATTCGCCATTTTCCACGTCTTCCCCTATCAGATTACAAAGTATCCTTCTGAAATATTCATGCCTTGGAAAAGACATGAAACTCCTACTGTCAGTTAGCATTCCAACGAACTTGCTCAACAGTCCCATATTAGAGAGGGTATTGATTTGTTTCTCCATACCATTCTTTTGATCTAGAAACCACCAACCAGAACCGAATTGCATTTTACCTGTCACAGAACCATCATTAAAGTTGCCACAGAGGGTAGCAAAAGCCGCATTGTCACTTGGATTGAGATTGTATAAAATTGTTTTTGCTAATTCATTTGAATCATCCAAATTATCCATGAAACGACTGAGCGCTTTTATTTGAGAGAAATCTCCAATAGAATCAAACCCAGTATCAGGGCCTAACTCACGCATCATACGGGTATTGTTATTTCTAATCGCACCTAAATGAAATTGTTGGGTCCAGCCTTGTGAGTGGTACATTTTGCACAATTGCAACAGCATCCCCATTTTAAACTGCTTCTGCTGAAAATCTGTTGGCAATTGACCAGCCAATACTAGATTAAAAATGTCTTTGGAAATCTCCGTTGAATACTCAATGTCATACAGTTGATCCAACCCATGGTCAGAAAGTCTGCCTCCAACCTTGTGGAAAAAATGGATTCTTTGTTGCAGAGCTTCTATTAAGTCAGTATAGTTGTTAATTTCAACTCCTGAGATATCCCCGAGTTTTTTGAGATACACTTTGTAAGCATTCGGATTCTCAATTGCATATACGCTATCAGGTCTAAAGGTCGGTAATACTTTTACTTCATAGCCGTCTTCGGCGAGTTGCAAATGATATCTTAAATCATCCGAAGGATCATCCGTGGTGCATACGGCTCTGACATTCATCTTCTTCAATATCTCACGACAGGAAAATTCAGCTGAACTAATTTTATCAGATGCTTCTTTATAAATCATAGAAGCTGTCTCACCATTCAGAATTGTTTTGATTCCAAAATATCTTCTCAACTCCAAATGTGTCCAGTGATATAGCGGGTTTCTCACTGTAAAAGGAACCGTCTCTGCCCACTTCTGAAATTTCTCCTCATCGCTTTTATGTCCTGTCACATAGGATTCTTCAATTCCATTGGACCTCATGGCTCTCCATTTATAATGATCGCCCTCTAGCCATGCTTGGGTTATATTCTTGAAGCGGCGATTCTCTGCAATATCCTTTGGTGACAAGTGACAGTGATAGTCTATGATAGGCATATTAGCAGCATGGCCATGATAGAGCTTGCTAGCCGTATTGTTACTCAAAAGGAAATCTTTACCCAAGAACTCTTTCATTGTTTCAGTATTCTAATTCAAAAAAATGGAATCAATCCCTTTCAAGGATTCACTCCATACCATCTCAATCATATTCAAATGGCCCCAAATCGGGAGCAGCGCCACTAAAATGTAATCCTATGTCAATACCTGCGTCAATCAGATCACTCCCCGTAACCAAATGCATGTATCTGATATCTGGCAAGCTCCCATCCGATTTTCGCTCACCTAAGAGTTGATCGATCACCAGATTTTCAAAATCAGCCGATGTGGCACTAATACCTCCTTGCCAACTATTATTTGTAATGTCAGTAGCCGTGGCACTGAGTTGATCACCCCTATTTCCGGCTAAGGTTACAGAATTTTTAATCGTAAGAGAGGCAGCTATATTACTCGAACTAAAGTTGAAATTTCTTCCATTGCTATGAGCAGATGAATTATGAATAATAATGCTACCCCTATTGCTATTGTGATCAAATCCGTCATAGACATTCCCTGCTGCAATACAATTACTAAATGTAGCATTATGCTTTAGATCTTTGGTATCACTACCACCTGTTTTAAAGCCATTTCCATCTCCTGCTCCAACCGACCCATTTTTAAGAAATCCATTACGAATAGCCCAACAATTCTCATACGTTGTACTTACATTATCTGCTCCTCTTAGATAGCCATCCCAGCCATCATCTAAGTTATTCCATGCTCTACAGCCAATGAATATATTACCAGAGCCACAATCGAGTTTTGCAGCGAAACCATCCGCATTTTCAAGACTTGAATCTGCATTGTAATAGGAATCGGAATTAATCACTGTATTGTTAGCACCCCCACCCCCTATTTGCAATCCAGTATCTGCATTTTCATGAAAAGCACAATATTCAATAAGATTATTACTACTACTGATATTTAGTCCGTTATCTCCAGCTTTATATATTTCAATACCTTTTATGTGCCAGTAATCTCCAGAAAGAGCGACTCCTCGGTTACCACTGCTTTCCGACATAGATGAAAAATCAAATACTGGTCTTTTCTCTCCTGGATATCCCATGAGAGAAATAAGATTATTGATCTGTCCATTTGTACTCAATCTTAAAGTAGATCCAAAAATATAAGCACCTTCTCTCACATAAATAAACTCACCAGGCTTTACGATCGCTAGTGCATCCAAAAGTTCTTTTGAGGTGGCTACTATTATTCCCGTAACGTTTTCATTTACGCCAGAAATATTGATTGGTAATACTGCTTCAACTCCCGACTGATCATTTGCCGAGGCTTTAATTACAATATTACCATTTTTCAATGGAGTCAAATAACCTGCAGAATCAATCTTAGCATACTCCTTATCTGAAACTGTCCAAATCACCTTTTTGTCATTTGCATTTACGGGCAAAATACCAACAGTATACTTTTGAGATTTGCCTTCCATGATGTCACCTCCAGAAATGGAGATACTACTAACAAGCACAGGTGGCTCATAAACGCCATCGACGGCTATTAACTTCTTTCCGATAACACCTGAACCATCTAAAGCCATCGCTGTTACTGTCAAGTTCCCATTAGAAACAGCCGTTAAATTCCCAGCATTATCTATCGAAGCAATTGCTTCATTAGAAACTCCCCACTCTACCGACTGATCTGATGCATTCTCTGGTAGAATTATAACAGACATTTGACTTGATCCTCCATCAGTGATGTATGCTCCTTCCACCGTAACATTACTAACCAGTATATCCTCGATTTCTTTAACTACGTCTTCACAAGATGCCAAGAGACAAAAAGCGATTAAAATAGCAACTGTAAAAAGATAAGCTTTCAAATGCTTTGTATCAATCATTCAAAACTTCATTTAAAAACATACTAACATGATTTATTGTTGAATCAAACCATGGTTCCAACAGCCAAAACGAATGAGGTGCATCTCCCATTTCTACCTTTCTTACGATGATACTATTCTGTTCAAGTATTTCCATATATTCCATATGCCCGGCTAAAAACCTAGGATACTTACTTGCTAGAAAAAGTGTAGGCGGAGTGTTTTCATTCGCATGGTTCAATGCTGATGCTTGTTCCCAATTCTCAAATACTTCTTCGTAATCACCTCCTAACCAATCAGCCGCAACCTTGCCTTCTCTCGAATCAGGGTGCTTAAATTTTAGCACACCATCAATATCCACTATGGCTTGTACCTTATTCGATATATTTATTTTCGGATCTTCATAATAGACGTCAGTTCCACCTGTCACCCCTACAAGGGCCGCCAATTGCCCCCCTGCAGAACATCCTAAAATTGCAATTCTTGTATCATCCAAACCAAATTGATTGGCATTAATCCTAAACCATCGCAAGGCGGCTTTGAGATCATAAATGGCCGCTGGATAACCAATTTCAAGAGACAATCTATACTCTGGAACCATCACGGTATATCCTTTTTCAGCGAATTTGATTGCCATGCTTTTCATTAAAAACTTGTCGCCAGCACGCCAGCCGCCTCCATGAATCATCAATATCCCAGGGTGTTTTTCGTCTATAGTTGCAGGAAAATATAAATCTGCGAGAAGCTGTCTCTCGCCAAGTTGTAGGAATGTCGTATCAGCTATTACTCTTATTCTTTTTGAAGGCTCAACTAAAGGTATTGCAACACCCTGATAATGTTTTTTCTGTTTGATCAATGTAGTTAATGCTGTATATGATGTATCCTTGGGCACTTGAGCAACTACACCAAAGTTTACCGCGATTAAAAGCAGAAATTGAATACACCTATTGTTCCAACAACTCATTGAGGTATACTTCTAGGTTTGAATAATATAAATCCATAGTGCGCAAAGCTGAATCATTATCATCATTTGCATCAAGGCCATGCTTATTTTCCCAACTATCTGGTATTCCATCTTTATCACTATCTCGTTTTGCTTTTTTGGTTTTCATAACTGGCCAACCACCCACATCAGCTTGAGAGTCAATAATACCATTCTCTCCAAAATTGAATGTTCCATTACAAACTTCCTTAATCACCCTTTTATCAACAACATCTCTTTTATAACTAGCACCCGCATTTTCTAGCACAAGTTTATATGATTCGTCTGCAGACTGTGTGGTTACCTCAGCTACGTCCAAAGGCTCATCTAATTTGATTATATCTACGATTTTCTGGCCGCCATATACTCCAGAATAATTATTACTATTAACCT
>JBLICU010000101.1:0-11086 GCA_047632435.1 Cyclobacteriaceae bacterium | reverse complement strand
CTTACCTTTCTGCCTTTTCAGATCAAAATAAACGAGATGAACTATCCGATAATAATGAAGGTGACAACTTCGGATGGCATCAGATAAAAGCTAAATTTCTAAACTGAAATTTTATAAATTAAATATTCACTTTTAAATCGGAGCATGAAAATTTCCATAAGGTAGATTACTGAGAAATAAATTTTCTTTGATTCGATTATTGCCAAAAGTATATTTCAATAATGAAATATGCCATTTTATCTAACTATCCATTGATTACAAACAAGTTCACACTCACAGCTTTTCTAATGATTTTGATGATCCATGTATCAGCAAATACAATCAAGGTCTGTAATGGTTGCCAGACAAGTGAGTTATCTACTGCTTTGAACATGTCTGCCCCCTTTGACACGATTAAATTAAGTCCCGGAACATACCATTCTATCAATAATGAAATAACCAAACCGATCACGCTGATTGGAAAAGGTGCAACATTGGACGGTGGAGACGAAGGTTATATTCTAAGAGTTTTGGCAGATAGTGTGAGCATTATCGGTATCCGATTTATCAATGCCGGAAAAAGTTATACTAAAGATTTTGCCGCCATTTATTTATACAGATCTTCATTTTTTCATATCGAGGATAATGTCATCATTAATCCATTTTTTGGACTGCTGGTGGAAAAATCCTCTAACGGCTTGATCAAAAACAATTTGATATACGGTGAATCACAAAGGGAAGACGACTCAGGAAATGGCATCCATTTGTGGCATTGCAATAATGTCATTATTGAATCGAATGAAATTCATGGTTTACGTGATGGGATTTATTTTGAATTTGTAGAATTTTCGATTGTTAAAAAAAATATCAGTCATCATAATATCAGGTATGGTCTGCATTTTATGTTTTCCAATAATGACCAATACCTCGATAACACATTCAGAGATAATGGTGCCGGTGTAGCAGTCATGTTTTCCAAATTTATCGTCATGAAATCAAACAGGTTTGAGAAAAACTGGGGGACAGCATCGTATGGTCTTTTGCTGAAAGAAATCTATGATGCTGAAGTGATTGAGAACACATTTGAAGAAAACACTATAGGAATTTTCATAGAGGGTTCAACTAGAATCAATTACACTAGTAATCGAATGGTGCGGAATGGTTGGGCTGTAAAAGTATCCGGTGGTTGCTACAAAAATGCCTTTGTGAAAAATGAGTTTATGGGCAACTCATTCGATGTTTCGTACAATGGCAATATCAATGACAATTATTTTGATCAAAATTATTGGGACAGTTATACAGGCTATGATCTCGACCATGACGGAAAAGGGGATATTCCGCACCGACCCGTCAAATTATTTTCATATGTAGCCAATCAAACGCCGGAAACTATCATATTGTTGAGGAGTCTGTTTGTCGAAATCATTAACTTTTCAGAAAAAGTATCCCCAGTCTTCACTCCAGATAATCTGGTGGACCATGCACCTTCTATGCGACAAAGTCAATGATTAAAGCGATCAATTTGAACAAGCGTTTTGGGAAACTTCAGGTACTCAAGGGTGTCAATTTCGAAGTGGGTTCAAACAGAATTGTGGCAGTTTTGGGTCCGAATGGAAGCGGCAAAACCACGATCATTAAAATCATTCTTGGGATGGTAATTCCAGAGTATGGCGCCATTGAAATAAACGATCAAAATATTCTTGGTTCGTGGGAATATCGAAATAAAATTGGCTACCTCCCTCAAATCGCTCAGTTTCCTGATAATCTCACGGTGGCTGAACTAATCTCACTCATTCGAAAAATACGCAACCAACCTTCAAATGAAGACGAACTTATCAATCTTTTTGATTTAAAATCATCGCTGGATAAACGACTAGGCACATTATCGGGTGGTACCAGACAAAAGGTAAATATCGTACTTACGTTTATGTTTGACTCGCCGCTACTTATTTTGGACGAACCTACAGCTGGCCTGGATCCCGTTTCGCTGATAAAGTTGAAAAACCTGATTCGAACCAAAAAGGAAAATGGAAAGACGGTTCTGATTACTACGCATATCATGCCATTGGTGGAAGAGCTCGCTGATGAAATCATTTTCTTACTTGAGGGCAGTACCTATTTCCATGGCAGCCTGGAAGAATTAAAAACAAAAACCAATCAAGTGGATCTGGAACACGCCATCGCAAAAATTGTAAGTCAATGATCAGAATTTTTGGATATAGTTTTTATGATTTGATAAGAAGTCGCTGGAGTCTGATTTATCTTGTTTTTTACCTGATACTAGGATTTGTATTGCTTTTCCTCAATGCCAGTCTTTCCAAAGCAATCATTACATTAATGAACGTCATCGTAGTGCTGGTACCTATGATCGGAACCCTCTTTGGTGTCATGTATTATTACAGTTCACGTGAGTTTACAGAACTGCTTTTGGCACAGCCTGTCGCACGAACCAAAGTATTTTTAAGTCAATATCTTGGAGTAGCTACCTCCTTATCTCTGAGCCTACTTTTGGGACTGGGACTCCCCTTTCTCATTTACGGCATATTCAGATCCGGCGAAATATGGAACTTCGCCATCCTACTTTTGAGTGGCACATTTCTCACATTCATTTTTGTCGCTTTCGCCATGAATATCTCCATGGCCAATGAAAATCGTATTAAAGGTTTCGGTTATGCTATTTTATTTTGGTTGCTGCTGGCAGTGATTTACGATGGCTTTTTTATGATTTCATTGCTGGTATTTGACGATTATCCTTTGGATAAATTCGCATTGATTGCCAGTATGCTAAATCCCATAGACTTATCAAGAATATTGATTTTGCTCAAGCTGGACATCTCTGCCCTGCTCGGTTACACAGGAGCTGTATTTAGTAGATTTTTTGGAACAAATCAGGGCATGATCCTTTCGCTTGGGATTCTCGTTTTATGGACTATCACTCCTATATACTTTATTTACAGGCAGGCAAAAAATAAAGATTTCTAACAACTTTGTGGACGCATCTGATTTTCCATTTATACGTCCTCATTTAGAAGAAAACCTTATTATTGCCAAGTCAGAATAATAGAGCCATGCAACACTCCTTCACCTTCCTAACTCAACTGCAGCAAAACAACAACCGAGAATGGTTCAATGAAAACAAGGAAACATATTTACAATCACACGAAGAAGTCATCGCATTTGCTGATGATGTTTTGAGTAAGTTGAAGGAAACAGACCAAATCGAGACCCAGAATGGCAAAAAAGGATTGACGCGGATCTACAGGGATACTCGGTTTTCAAACAACAAAACACCTTATAAATCTGGATGGAGTTGCTCCTTTAAAAGAGCAACTGCTGCACTTCGGGGAGGATATTATTTTAGAATAGAGCCAGGGAATACCGCAGTTGCAGGTGGTTTTTGGGGGCCAGATCCGAAGGATTTGAAGCTTATCCGTGATCAAATTGCAGCAGAAGATGATGCCTTAAGAGAAATCCTAAATGAACCTAACTTCAAAGCTTATTTTGGAGATATGCAGGGCGAGCAGGTCAAGTCATCACCAAAAGGATTTTCAAAAGATGATCTAGCCATTGATCTGCTCAGATACAAGCAGTTTTTATTGGTCAAATATTTCAAAGATGAGGAAGTGTTAAAAGCTGATTTTGCAGCTAAAGTAGCAGATGGATTTAAAGCAATGCGACCTTTTCATGATTACTTCAGCTACATCCTCACGCATGATTTGAATGGTGTGCCGATGAATGAATAACCCCGCAGCAAGCTGACGAAGAATTGTGGCGTAGATTTTTTATTCGATGCAAGCATCGGGGAAATAAAAAATTTCTTGAAACCAACTATCCACTAGTCGTGCACCACTAGTCGTGCACCCCGCGGCAGAGCCATCGGGAAATTCTCTAGATTAAAAAGTCAGACTATCTCAATCTTACATATGAGCAAGATCGGCAAAACCTACACATAGAGACAAATAAAGACGACTTCCTAGAGGTCGCCTATTGCAAGACCTAAGTCTTGCTGGCTTAGTATGTTAAAAATATCATTCGTATCAGAGTGGCGAATGCAAAAATATTGCAGATGCTTTTGAAAGGTTATTTCAACAACGATTTCAAAGTAGGACTACTATCCAAAATGCCCAATCCGGAAAGGAATAAATCTGTCTCTATTAGCGTCTCTTCAAAGTATGGTTTCTTGTTAAAAAAGGTATGCTTCTCTCCCTCATAGAAAATCACATCACACCGAACACCCTGTTTTTCTAGTCTTGACTTGTAGTCTTTAGCCTGATCTACAGGAAGGACATAATCCTCTGTACCAACCATGATAAGCGTACTGCCATGTGTTGGTTTCAGGTTATCAATTGGCGAAAGTTCTAAATATCTACCTTCCATTCTATCATTAGCAAAACCACCTGGACCAGTATCCAAAACTGGATTGAAAAGTATTTGAGCAAAAGGCAATACTTTATCAGCATTCCAAAAACTGGTAGAAGCCGCTAGCTGTCCGCCAGCTGATCCTCCAGCCACTACTATTTTTTCTCTGTTGATTTTGAGCTCTTTATGATGGTCAATCAAAAACTGAAAGGCATCATGAGCATCCTCAGTGGCTTCAAATGGTGTAGTACCATGTCGATTTCGCACCCTGTACTCTGCAGAAAATGTAATCAATCCTCGTGTGGAGAAATAAACACACTGTCTTTTAAAAGCGGTGTGATAGCCTTCATTCCATCCCCCTCCATGAAAAAAGAGAATGGCATTGTATGAATTAATGGAATCAAAATCTGCAGGACGATAGCAATGGAGGTGTAGATTGATAGAATCCACGGTCTTATATTCTATAGCCTGAGTTATGATATCATGTAAATCTGGCTGGGCTATAATATTACCCAGAGTAAACATGAAAACTAAAGCAAGGACAAACCTCATAAATCAATATTTGAAATTTTTTATTCTTTACATATAACAAAGACGGACAGTGTTGCCAATTGGAATCACCAATTGATCCAATTTTGATTTGGTACAAGAATGGCTGACTCTTATCAAAAAAAATGATCAATAAGATTTTTTTAAACTAAAATGACCATCGGCTAAAGGATCAAATTAGGAACCATTCCTAAAATTGGGTTTTAACAAACCTCTTGATTATATGTGATCCATCAATTCGATTTACAATTAAAAAGTAGTATCCTAACTCTAATTGTTGAATATCGATAACAATGTTGTTCTCGTCCATAGACAAACTTGAAAAATACTTCCTTCCACTAATATCCAAAATTTCGACATCAGTGATTTTTTCTGTTTCTAGACCTTTAATTTTCAACCAATATTGAGCAGGATTTGGATAAAGAAATATATCAAATTTTGCTTTTTGACCAAGCGCCATTGGGCTTACTTCAACTACAAAACTCTCTTTCGCAACTCCCCCATTGCCATCATCTGCCGTAATAGTGACCGTGGTGGTTCCCTCAGCTACTTCTGTAATGGTAAGAACTTCATCTATCAAAGCAGCGGTAACGACAGATTCGTTTACTACCTCTACGGTCAAAGTAATTGGATCTCCATCACCGTCGGTAAATCTATTGGAAAGGTCTATGGCTGCACTTGCAAAACCAGCCTCATATGACAAATCCTCTAGAGGAGCATCAATAGTTGGTACAGCGTTTTCACTTATCAAGACTGTGAATTCATCGCTCACAGTTCTTCCTGTTCCATCATTAGCAGTTACCGTCACTGTCGTAGTTCCATTGCCTAACTCAGTGATAATCATATCAGAACCATCGAAGGCTATCGAGACGATTCCTTCATCAACAATTGTGGCACTAAATGATAACGCATCTGTATTCTTATCCTCAAAATTAACAATCAGATCGAGTGTTAAGGTTGTAAATCCGGTCTCTAAAATCTGATCTTCGATTTCCAAAATCACCGTTGGTGCTAACAAAAGTTCGAAAGACCCTGCATCGGGAATCATGTCTCTGGTTTCTCCGCGTGCGTCGATTGTTGGTAATGTGATGCCTGTTGCTACCGTACAATAATTGAAGGCACTTGACTCCTCGACCAATGCAAGTACGCTTACGTTTCCTCCCTCATCAGAAAGATTAGTAGCTATACCTGCGAAACTTGCTGTCTTACCATTGTTATTGTTTCTATTAGCATTCATGGTGGAATCAGCCATAAAATCAGGGAGCGAATTGAGTCCTCCTAAAATATTGTTGATCGCTTCTGTCGTATTTGAATTAGCAAAGTTCAACGCCTTTCGAGCTAAATCATCTTGAGAAACAACCATCGAATTATAAATAGAAAAGTTGGTCAATGCCCCGGCTGGATCACTTGTAAACTGTATTCCGTTTTTGAGTGCAGATTCATGTGTGTTGTTATACATTGTTGCGTGAACAAGTTTCAATGTCACGTTTCCCGTGGTATTGTCACCTGTCCAGAAAGCGCATTTAGACCATATGCCTCCGCCACCGGCACCAGTACTGGCACTGAGAGCTGAATTGTTGGATACCGTGGTGTTTTCTATGTAAACATCAATCTTATGGTTATTACCAAAACCCTTGTTTCCATTGATGTATAATCCTCCTCCATTTCTTCCAACATTACTATCTATGAGTGATCCAGTAATTTCAATTTCACTGTCTATGGTTACGGCATTATTTGGAGCAAGTATGATACCTCCGCCATCTAATGTTGAAGTGTTATTTATGATAGCACATCCAACAATTTTCGTAATAGAGCCTGCAACACTTATCCCTCCTCCATTTTTTGCTGTAGTATTTTGTTCAATCATAAGGTTTGTCAAAGTAAGCATACCCTGTACTTTATCGACGTTTATTCCCCCACCATTCTCAGAGGCTTTACCAAAACGAATCCCAAGATTTTCTACAGAAACAGTCAAACTTCCCGTGGTGTCGGATACCGATAATACGCGTGATTGAGACAGCTCCAAGGACTCAGCCGCTTGTATAATGTCCACTTTCGGATCAGCTCCTCTTAGTGTAAGGTTCTTTTGAATTGATACCGACTCGGTATGAATTCCTCTTATTTCTATGATTGCCCCTTCCGCAGCATCGGTGATCGCCTCCGCTATGGTATTATAACTGGTCTCCCCGATTTTAACAGTCTGGGCAAATAACATTTGACTTGAAATCAATGCAAGGATCAAAATAAATGGTTTAGTAATAGTCCTAATCATGTCATCTGGGTTTTGGTGTGATTTAAAGAACCTCCCGCATGGAACGATGCGGAAGGCTATTAGCTATTTGTAATGTTTACTTATTCTTAGAAAAAAGCTTTTTGGCTCCATATGCTCCTCCTGCAATTAGCAGCAGACTAAGTCCACCATCTATCGGTGTAGCGGGTGGTGCACCCTGTGCCATCGCTGGCACCACAAGTACTATTAATACAAGTATGGATAATCCTATGTTTTGAAATAATGATTTCATTTTCTTCAAGTTTAGTAGTGAATTGAAACCTCCTGCATGAAATAAATGAAGAAGGCTCAATAGCTGGATTTAATTACGACTTATTTCTTCTCGAATAAAGTTTTTTGGCACCATATGCTCCACCGGCAATAAGTAGCAGGCTTAGCCCTCCGTCTATTGGTGTTGCTGGCGGTGAATTTTGTGCCATCAATGGGAGTGCCACTGAGAGTAATAAAACAATTGACAATCCTATATTTTGAATTAATGATTTCATCTCAGTTTAGTTTTATTTGATAATAAATTTGACAGCAGCATCTTGCACTCTCAAAATGTAGACTTGACCTTTTAGCAATGAAGGATTTATTTTTGCTTCATTGTTATTGAATGAGGTCTTCTCTTTGAAGATCGTTTTACCGTCTAATGAGTGAATAGTCACTACTTGCTCAGCATCAATCGCATATGATATCGTCAACCCGTCTTCAGAGCCATAAACTTTCATCTTTGCTTCGAAAACTGAAGCTGATAAAATCGAAGCGCTCTTAAAAACTAATCTGAATCGCTCAGTCAATGATGATGCAGCATCAGCCGATATTACCACTGAAAAAGTCTCATCGACAGTATATGCTTTATCCTCTTCGAGATCCAGTAATATAACTTCTAAGTCACTTGAAAAACCTTCAAATCCATCAACTGAAAGTGTATAATATCCTGACTTGCTCAGGTTCATCCCTAGGTCTACCGCGATTTCTTTGTAGGAGATTTGAGGTAGTCCCTGAATTGCCATTTTTCTACCATCAAGTTTAGAATAGAATGAGAAGTCTTCATTGGATGAATATTTGGTCGCATCTAACCCATAGTCTTGTCCGAATGTAGCTCCATCCACTAACCCGATAATGATACTATTGGCAAAGCCATTTCCTGCTAATTTCAATTTCACAACTTGCTTATCATCATTAGCTTTACGGTAATAGTTAGCGTCTGCGTTGGCTCCTGCAGTGCTTGTTTGCATTGCTTTACCTAAGCCCACCAAACCTGTGTTCGTAACTTCTACGAAGAACCCTTGCATAGATCCGATATAACCCATATTGGCTGAAGCTTCACCCTGACCACCAGCAACATTATCACTTAAGCCTACTGTGGTGGTTCCTAATTCATTTACCTCGATGTAGTCTCCACCTCTATTGTTACCCACATTTGATCCGCCATCATCCCATAAATAAACCGCTCCTGTTGTGTTGTTCATATTGGCAGTACTGGCTCTAAAACTTGCGATTGATATGGCCGAAGGAAATGGGTTAGCTACAAGTTTGAAATTATCTCCGGCAGGTGCGACTGAAACAAATTTATTCCCTGTCCAAAGTGGACCTGATACTGAAATTTCAGGATTAGCCACGTCATAACCTGCAAAATAACCTGTACCTGCAAACATTTCCCCAGTTGGTTCTGTCCAGCTCGTACCATCCCACGTATATAGATAGTCTGCGTTCAATGTTGAGATATCAGCACCATTTACAGGAACACCTACAATACTATAGCCTGAATTTCCAGTAACTTTTCTTTTTACGGTGGCATCATTTCCTCCATAAGTACCCAGCATTACAATTGATCCACCAGACTCTATAGTAAGCATGCCTTCATTTTGGATATGGTTATTTACTGTTAGGGTTGTTCCACTTGGAATAGTCAAATGACCAGCGCTAGCAATGCTAATATTGTCATAAACAGCATCCACAGAAGGTGATAACATACTAGCAACTGATAATATAGTAAGGGCTTCATAAGCTCCCGCATCTGGAGTGGTGTTCCTAGTTTCGCCACGCGCATCGACAGTTGGCAAGGTAATCTCCACGGGTACAGTTGCTGTACAATAATCAATAGCTGCAGAACCTGCAGTAAGTGACAAAACTTGTACACTTCCTCCCTCATCGCTTAAGGTTGAAGCTATACCCGCTTCAGTTGCTGTTTTACCTTTCTGATTGTTTGTCCCTTCAGCGTCTACAATTGCCGGTACTGCATTTAATCCTCCAAGAATACAATTAATTACTTCCGTAGTATTAGAATTAGCAAAATTCAGCGCCTTAATAGCCACATCATCACCCGAAACAACTATAGAATTGTAAATACTGAAAATTGTGGCTGTACCTGTAAATTGAATACCAGCCTTAGTTAGCGCAGCATGAGCATTGCCAAACATCGTGGCATGCACCATTTTTAATGTGATATTGCCTGTAGTTCCATCACCACCTGCATTAGTAGTCCAAGTAGCTCCTTTGGACCATATGCCACCGCCTCCAGCAGCACCAGAGCCACTAGTTGTAGCATTGTTCGCTATAGTGGTATTCGTAATTTCGATATTGATTCTATAATCATTTCCAAAATCAGCGTTTCCGTTGATATAGATTCCACCACCATTACGTCCTGTGTTTTCATCGATTAATGATTGAGAAATATTGATTTCACTATCAGCCCCTGAGCCATTATTTGGAGCTAGCAATAAGCCTCCGCCATCAAGAGTTGCAGTATTGTTCCTTATAGTAACGCCAACCATATCTACATTAGAACCAGCGACAGATATCCCACCTCCATTGTTTGATGTTGCATTATCCTCAATTACCAAATTCTTCAATGTCACCAAACCATTGTTCTTATCTACCGAAATACCACCACCGTTGGCAGATGAATTTCCATATCGAATGGTCAAGTTTTCGATGGTGACAATAATTGGGGTAGTCGGTTCGTCAATGGTAATTACCCTTGAACTAGCTGTGCCTGCTGCAGCAGCCGCTTGAATGATATCTGTGCTGGGATCGGTACCTCTCAATGTAATGCTCTTGTCAGTCCAGGTGATAGATTCTGTGTGTATACCTGTAATGTCAATCACATCACCATCTATTGCAGAAGTAATTGCGGCACCAATAGAGCCATAACTAGTCTCTCCTATGGTGACAGTCTGTGCAGAGACAGAAACTGCGGATAGAAGAGTGGCTAATGCTAAACTGTAGATTTTTTTCATTTTAGTTGATTTTGTTACACTCCAAAGGTTCTAATTATTACCATTGAAATGGTTTGCATTTTGACCAAATATCTCTAAAATCAAGTAATATGAGCCGTATAAGTAGATTTCCTCTTGACCAGCTAATTGGATCAGGTGAGATTTCTGGAATAGTCCTACTCTGGCATCATAAGTTGGTTGTCAGGTAATGATTCTCGGAATGTGTGTTAATTACAGATTTCGACACGCTCAATCTGAGAGACTAAGATCAATCTGACAGATCAGGATCAATTTGAGAGACTTTTATGATTCGTGTAAACTTGACAAAGTAGGAATAGTTAAACGAATATCTAGGCACTAATGACTTTAGGATTTTGCCTTACTCTCCGAAATAATGTACCGGTGAGATACGAGAAGAGTGCGATTAGTAAAGAACAATTCTAAGGATGAGATTGCTTCAAATGATTAATGCACTCTGGGTCAAACTCTCTTAATGCTCACCACCGCTGATCATCCCTAGATTGGTTTTGGTAATTACCCGCATACTATCAAGTGAAATATCATCCTTGAATTCAACCTGAAGCGCTTTCAATTGGACTTTCATCTCTTGGATAAGGTCTGCATGTTCTTCACTAGTTATGAGGTTGCTCAACTCATTGGGATCATTCTGCAAATCGTAAAACTCCCAAACATCCACATCATAGTA
>JBLICU010000100.1:0-11285 GCA_047632435.1 Cyclobacteriaceae bacterium | reverse complement strand
GAGAGTAAGGCTGGATGATCTTTAAATTTGATCACTTCTTCTCTCAATTTTTCGAATTGATCCTGAACGGCCTGTTTATCATTATAATCAAACCCATGACGTTCACTACCCAACTCTAAACACAGTGAAATTGTGATCCCGAGAGATTGTGCTTCGTCTAACTTCTCACTGGCATTTTCTGTTCTCCAATTTCGGATTGAATTGCCGCCATGAGACACCAAAGTGTCCATTGAACCAAATTCCAAACCCGCTCCTTTGATTACATAAGGTTTTCCACCTCTAAATAAACTAAAACCAACGTCTCCTTTTCGTATTTCAACTTTTACCGTCTGCATCATTAGAAAGTGTTTACTATGCCTAGAATTACCGTAGTTTTAGCTAGATAAGATTATTGTAGACACGACAAATACATGATCTCACCTAAACGGAAATTGTGAAAGTCGTTAAGAATAGTAAAGGAAGCAAACAGCTACTGCTTTGACTAGCAATGCAGTAGCTGCCCATCCAATTAATTGTAGCCTATGTTCTGCTTAAGTGTGCCTGCAGATAAATCAATTTCAACTTGTGGTATTGGCAAAAAGCCTTTTGTTGTTGTATTGAAAGTGACATCATAAATTTCACTAGCCCCTGTATAATTTGGACCCATTATACCTATTGTGGTAAGTTCTGATTGAGCTACTGCTTGTCCTCTACGCAATACATCAAAATACCTAAGTCCCTCACTAGAAAGTTCCATACGTCGCTCATTAAACAAGGCTTCTTCTGTATAAGCTGTTAGTGCAGCTAAACCTACTCTAGCTCTTACACGGTTGATATAAGCTACATCTCCACTTAGCTCTGCAGCCATTAACAAAACATCTGCAAAACGTAATGCACGATAGTTGGTCGTATTGTGTAACTCAGGTGTACCTACAGTCCCACGATCAACAAGTTTAGTAGTGTATTTAGCTGAATAATAACCGGTATACTGAAACGATGCAGTATTGAGTGATGTACCACTCTCTGCAAGTAGCGCAGCTTGTGTAAGTATAGTTAAGGGCTGACGCGGATCACCATTCATGTCCTGAAATAACTTATGAGAAGGTATAGCAAATGCCCAACCTCTAGAGTAAATAGTAGATCCTGATATTCTAGGTCCCATCATCTGAGCTGCTAGGTTACCTTCAACATATTGCTCTGATCCCCAGTCTCCTTGTACAGGCTCTCCTGCGTACGATACTTCAAAAACACTTTCTGTTCCAAACTCTTCTGCTGCTGTGAATATGGTAGCATAATCCGCAACTAAATCGTGACCACTATTAGCTATTAAATCTACAAGTTGAGCCAAAACATACGCTTGATCTACATTGGTACCATTGGCATTCAGTCCAGTTCCGTAGACTCCATTTTCGAACAAGTATACTCTTGCTAATAAAGCTTGAGCCGCCCATTTAGTTGCTCTTCCCTTGACAGAAGCAACTGCCGGAAGTCCCGCTATAGCATCTACAAGGTCTGATGCTATTTGGTTATAAACTTCAGCTGGCGACACTTGTGATACATTTGCCTCTGAAGGACTCTGAGGTTCAGTTGGTAAAACTATATTCTCAAAGAATCTCACTTGCTCGAAGTAAAAATAAGCTCTTAGGAATTTAGCTTCAGCTATTACTAATGATTTAAATTCTTCAGTGGTATTCTCTAATACTTCAGCATTTTTCATAGTGAAGTTGGCTCGGTAAATCCCGTAATAATTTCGCTTCCATAGAGAATGTACCACATCATTGGCGCTAGAAATACTGAAACGATTGAATTCGTCTTCTTCAGCACCATCACCCGCATCTTGCCCCCCAGCATAGGCATCATCAGATAGAATTTCTGTAAGAACTAAATATGGTGACCATGCAAGTCCGTAACCTGTTTGATGTCCCAAAACATCGTAAGTTGAGATCAATGACTCCATCACTTGACTTTCCGTCTTGAAATAAACAGAAGACAAAAGAGTTCCCTTAGGTGAAGTCTCTAAGAATTCTTCGGAGCAAGCAGAAAGCGTTACTGCAGTTATGAATATGAAAATAAATTTTTTCATGATAGTTCTGATTATTTAATTAAAACGTGATTGAAGTACCAATTCTGAATGTTCTTGCTTGAGGATAAATACCTCTATCAATACCCATGTCTCTTACGCTAGAAACACCTGAGCCACCAAAATCGACAGGTGCACCTACTTCAGGATCTGGCCCGCTGTACTTAGTGAAGGTTGCCAGATTTTCCAATGAAACATATACTCTCCAATTGCTGCACTGAATCTTCTCTAGGAGCTTACTTGGCACACTATAACCAACTTGAACATTCCTAATTCTGACAAATGATCCATTTTCTATGTTCAACAAGTCATTAGCTCTTGTGTAGTTTTCATTTGGATCACTGGTGGTAAATCTCGGTACTGTGGTTGAAGGATTTTCAGCTGTCCATCTGTCAAGCATCCATGTCTGCTTATTAGATGATTTAATATCTGGTCTATTGATACCATTGAAAATTTCATTTCCAAATTGCCCTATGATAAGAGCTGAAAAGTCAAAGTTCTTATAATCCATTGATAAATTAGAACCAAAAGTCCAATCAGGTATAGGACTACCAAGCGTAGTTCTATCCGCATCAGAAATAGCCCCATCACCATTGGTATCTACATATCGAATATCTCCAGGTTTTGCATTTGGCTGAATCGGATTACCATTGCTGCTTATATGCGCAAAAACTTCTTGAGTGGATTGAAAAATTCCGTCTGTTTTAAATCCAAAAAAGCTAGTCACTGGTTCGCCTTCTATAGTACGAGTAACTTCACCCGCTAACGCCCAGCTTGCTCCTTGAATAAAACCTGCTTCGTTGGCAACTTCCACCATTGTATTCTTATTACGTGCAGCATTTAAACCTATGGAGTATTTGAAATCATTGATTTGATTTCTCCAGTTTAGAGCCATTTCAAAACCTTCGTTTTCCATCACACCAATATTCGTCCAGCTCAATGGAACACCTATACTCGCCAGTCCAATTTCAAGTTGCAACAGATCCTTGGTGGTCTTTTTATAATAATCAAAAGTACCTGTCAAGCGATCAGAGAAGAAACCTGTCTCCAATCCAATGTCAAGTTGTTCAGAGGTTTCCCATTTAATATCTTGGTTTTCAACATATGCTGGTATAGCTCCTTGGTTAGCTCCATTTGCATAATTGTAAGCGATATTGAAATCAACAACAGCTGCATAAGCAAATGGTCTAATGTTGTCATTACCATTTTGTCCCCAAGAGGTACGCAGTTTGAATAAACTCAGACCTGGAATCTCAGGGAAGAACTGCTCATCACTCAGCACCCAGCTAGCTCCAAAAGAGAAGAAATTACCAAAACGATTATTTGCGCCAAAATTCGAAGAACCGTCTCTTCTGAAGGTAGCCGAGAAAGATATGCGGTCATTAAAATCATAAAGCAACCTTGAAAACATAGATGCCCTAAGAACCTCATATTCGTAACCGTTATTTCTTTGAGTAGAGTCAATTGTAAGACTCAAATAAATCAAATCTGGATTAGTCGGATCAATACCTTGTCCACTACCACCCACATATCTACCAGTCTGAACCAATGTGGACATACCTGCTAGAATGTTGAATTTATGAGCTCCTATCTTCTTCTCGTAGATAGCAGTATTTTCCATTTGACTCGCAAGATCTCTTTGAAGACTATTAGATACTCCAGGAGCATTCGTGTAGTTAGTCGTACTATTCAGATAAAACTGCTGTGAATAGTTAGCATTTTCATAATAACTTAAATCCATACTATGTGCAGATTTAAGTTTCAATCCTTCAATAGGCTCTACTTCAGCAAAAACACTTCCTAGAACCTGATCCTTAGTACCTCTTCCATTTTGTAGGGTTAGCCAAGCTAATGGGTTGACCACCTCTCCTCGTACATTTTTAGAAATAGCATAGGCTACACCATCTCCATTCACAACATATGGGTTATTACCATATCTCAATTGATCATTGGCTAAAACATCAGCATCTGTTTCGTATATTGCCGTCAAAGGATCCATATTAAGTGCGCTACTATAAGGTCCATTGAATGATGCATTACTCGCAACACCTCTATTTTCTATGTGCGCATAAGAAACAGAACTACCCCACTTTAGCCATTCATTAACTGTGAAGTTACCATTGAGGCGTGCAGTAAATCTTTCGAATTTTGAGCGATCACCACCAATTACTCCTTCTTGGTTGAAGTAAGAGACACTAGAAGCGAAAGAAGATTTTTCGCTTCCACCGCTTAATGAAATTTGATGGCTTTCAATTGGTGCATTGCTTGTAAACAATTGCTCTTGCCAGTCAGTGTCGTTGGCAGGAATCTGGTTGGGATCAAAGAGCTGACCGTTGATATCTTGTACTTTACCTTCAGCCATTAACTCAACATATTGGTTAGCATTCAAAAGTTCCACTCTATTTGCTGCATTTTGTACTCCGCGGTAGCCTGAGTATGAGATAGTTGTCTTACCATCTCCTCCCGTTTTCGTAGTAATAAGAACTACACCATTTGCCGCTCTAGCTCCATAGATAGATGATGAAGCTGCATCTTTTAGCACTTCCATAGATTTGATATCACCTGGGTTGAGGTTATCAATACTATTTACAGCGATACCATCCACGAGATATAAAGGCTCCGAATTATAGTCAGTACCAATACCACGTATCTTAATGCTTGGACGCTCTCCTGGTTGTCCAGATTGAGATTGTACTTGCACACCGGCCGCTTGGCCTTGAAGTGCTTGTTCTACTCTTAATACTGGTGTAGAAGTAATTTGATCTGACCCAATACTCGAAATAGCACCAGTCAATACTTTTTTCTTCTGTGTACCATAACCTATAACTACAACTTCTTCTAGTTGCTCTATATCAGTGGCCAGCGAAATATCGATAGTGGTACTACTCCCTACTGCAATCTCTTGGGTTTCAAACCCTATAAATGAGATAATCAGCACGTCTGATGCTCCCACCGCAATTCGATAGTTACCATCAAAATCCGTGATAGTACCATTATAAGTGCCCTTTATCAATACATTAACTCCAGGTAAAGTTTCACCCGTTTCCGCATCAGTAATTACACCTGATACAGTCATCTCTTGAGCTCCCGCACACCAAAATATTGGTATAAAAAACAGAGCTATCAAATATTTTTTCATATTAAAAAGTTTTTAGTTGGAGAGTTATAAGTAAGTAATTGATTAATTATTCTGGTTGAAAAACTCGTAGATAATCCACGTTCATTTTTTGTGGAAATAAAGTCGTAGCATTTGGACTACCTGGCCAGTTGCCTCCTACTGCTATGTTCATTATGAAGAAGAACTTATTCCTGAATTCAGATAATCCTGCAGGAGAAATGTCTGCTCCGTGATACTGAATATCATCTATGTACCACTTTATGGAATTCGCATCCCAAATGATGCTGTAGACATGAAATCGATCACTCAAATTTCCACTTAATAATTTTCTACTTCCACCAAATAGAGCACGTTCTCCATTATTGTCCCAATGAATGGTGCCATGAACTTCATTGTCCCTGCCATCACCGCCTCCTATCATTTCCATAATATCAATTTCACCACATCTTGGCCAGCCTACCGTAGTGATATTTTCACCGAGCATCCATAGAGCTGGCCAAATACCTTGACCTTCTGGCATTTGGGCTCTAATGTCAACTCTACCATATTGAACAGTAAATTTATTTTGTGTTGTAAGTCTAGATGAGGTGTATGCTGATCCGCTAAAGTTTTCTCTTTTGGCCTCAATCGTTAAAAACCCATCAGACACAGTCGTATTCTCTTGTTTGTAATACTGAAGCTCGTTATTACCCCAGCCGCTGCTACCAGTACCCGTTTCATAATTCCAATTGGAAGTATTCAAAGATGTACCGCTAAACTCGTCTTGCCAGATAAGCTTCATACCTTCATAGGTCAGTGGGGTTTCATATCCATTCTCTCCATCGATTGGGCCAGTAGCCTCACCTACCTGAATGAATATGACTTTATCTTTTTTTAAGTAGCGCCCGTCATTACCAAATGCTCGAACGTCAATTTCATATAAACCAGTAATCTCATAAGTGTATTGAAATCCACCGTTGAGACTATATATCGTATCCGAATCTAATTCTCCTGAGTGAAATGAGAATTGAGTAGTATTAATTGCATTTGCTTGGACTGAAATAGAACCTGAGCCGTCCTCAGAAATGACAACATCTAGTGTTAGATCAGAAGGATCTGAACCGATTGCATCATTTTCTTCGCAAGAAATAGTGGATAATAATGACGAAAGAAGAGTGATGGTAATAATTAACCTTAACATAAGTTTAATAGTGGTTGTAGAGCGTTTAAATATGGATCTTAGAAATATCCATTTGAAATAATTCCATTTTCATCTTTAGTTTTCGAATTCAAGCGGCGGCTTGTCTTTCCGAATTCTAATTACAAATAGTTTCAGATTAGAAATACCTAGAAGATGAAACCTCTATTTATTATTAAAATATTTGATGATTAACTTGAAAGAGTCCGCCCGAAATGGGCGGATCTTTCAAATTTTTATTTTCACCGAATTGTGAAAATTAATTTATTCTAGTAGAAATACATGTTATCCACAAATAATGTCGGTGAGTCACCGGCAGCTACAGCATCAAACTTGAATTGGATAACATTAGCCAAATTCACTGCAGAGCTATATTCAGATAGCGCAATGTCATAGCCAACCCATTCCCCAGTTGTGATAGTCAAATCGACAAAAGTTTCTCCACCCCCAATAAGGAAGAATTTAACTGCAGTAGCATTCTTAGTCCAAACATCTAGGTGAACGTGAGTCTTTCCAGCTAAATCTTGAGGTGTACCTTCCCAAGAAATTCCTTGGTAATTCAACCCTTCCATCTTAACCATGTTATTATCACCGATCATAGCTCCAGTTGTAACTGTAGCCTGTCCCCAGTCAGGATCAATATTAAGTCCAGCTATATCACCATAAGTATCGCTATAGATAGAGATTACATCCCCAGCGGCAGCCGTTGGAGCAGGCGCAGCTTCTCCTGGAGTGTTACCAGAACAATCATCACAGCTATTGTAGCAGAATGTACCAACTGTCATAGCACTTTCACCTACAGTAAGAAGTCTATTCCAATTGGTATTATCACTAGTGCCAACACATGCCTCATAGCCTGTACCATCACCAAATCCTTCACCACCATCAGTCCAGTTATCATATTGAAATTTATATTCATGATCACCAACTGCAATTGGAATAGTTAGTTCCCATAGACCGTCTCCCATATCAGTCATTGGATTTGCATCACCTGACCATCCGTTGAAAGATCCAGAAACATTCATTGTGGTGAAAGATCCAGTGTAATCGCTCATGTTTAATTTGAAAGTAACATCTGCTTCTGTTACAGCAGCACATTCACCGATTACAATTTTATCTCCTGCATTGTCATAACTAACTAATACAGATCTCCAGTATCCTCCAGGTATAGGAGTCTGAACCACTAATGTATCAACATCACCGTCAACGAGCTTAATTACATCATAAGTAACCGTAGTTGAAGGAACTGTAACCTCAGCATTATCAGCGGCTTTTGGAATTCCAATAAATCCACCAACGATAGTCAATTTACCAGCAACAGGATCAAATGTGAAATCATGCGTACCAGAGTTCCAACCATTAAGGTCTTCACCATTAGGTCCAACCCAGTTAGAAGCTACAGTAGCGTCAAAGCAAGTACCTGATACGCCTTCAGCAAAAGCACCACCTTCACCCCATGAGTCTCCATTGTTTTCAAATGTGAAAGTTCCATTTGTGTTGAAAGTCCAAGTATCATCCATAACACATTCTCTAACACACAAAGGCTCTACTCCACCAAGAGACCACCATACTTGTGAGAAGTCATCAGGACCAACTTCGTAAGGATTCATCCCTGTCGAAGCATCTCCAATAAACTGCCAAACTTTACCATTGTCACCTACAAGATTTCTTTGGGCAGACAATGGATCTTCAAGAGCAACCTTTTTAGTAGAAGTTGCTTGACCCTTGTCATTGATTGCGGTCAAAACAATATCATAAGAACCGGAAGCAGCAAACGTGTGAGCTGGATTTTCATCTGTAGAAGATTCTCCATCTCCAAAATCCCAACTATAGCTAGTTGCATTTTGAGAGAAATTTGTAAAAGTTACCTTCAAAAAGTCGGCTTCATCTACTTCAAATTGAAAACTAGCGATTGGATCTTCTACATCACCAACTGCATCGGCAATCTCGTCACATGATACGAATACCAGTAACGCAAGCATTGTCGTAAATAGTAAGAAACCCTTACTGTACATCTTCATCTTTTTCATACTCTTAATTTTAAGTGTTATTAGGATTATTTTTTTAAAACTATCGTAAATGAAATCCATATTCATTACGATTTGATCAAAAATGAGAAAAATAAATAACTATAGCATGATAAAACACCTCATCAATAATACATCACAAGACAATTAAGAGTACTTCAATACTACATCAAAATCATAAATAAAAAGCATATAAAGCTTATATGAGCTATTTTTAAGCAATACAAATTACATTTTAAAATCTCGATAAAAACTTAACAAATTCCACTAAAATGAAATAAAATCCCTACGACAGTATCAGGTTTGTAGTAGTCTTTTTATGTTATTTTTAAACAGTAGTATTGTCTTATATCAAGCAGACCTCTTTCCTTTGGGATAAAGTCAGCTTCCGTTAATCATAATATCAAGGAATAAAAAACAGGAATCTGCAATTAGAGGATAAGTGGTAGTCCTCTTTACATGTCTAGAGGTTTTCCGGAATTAACTTCTTTTAATGATTGTTATAGTTCGGGTCAAATCAAGTGGTGCCGAGATCAGTCGATATAGGTAATGAAGAAACTCAGCATCAATAGAGGAACCAACTCATCGAATATATACTCGAGTTTAGTTGATTAGAATCATTCCTAGCAGCGAGCGAGAGTCATTCCCTCACCTTACTACCTAACCTGCCAATTGCACAACTAACAAAGGACTTGGCGAAGCATCAAACTATTATCTGCATCGATTGGTGGGTAACCCAAGCTGATCAACAACTCCCCTACCTCCTGCTTAAACCCAGTACCTACCTGATCTGGTTGGTACTAGATATTAACACTCGCAGACTGCTCATCTACTTGCACTTTTGTTATCTCTAATCTTTTGGAAAGCACCTTTTCTGTAAAATACACACATCCACTACATTTCAGATTGGCTATTGGTATTGACAATTGCTGTATCACAAAGTGAAGGTAAATACGCTTAGCTTAAACAATTATGACCAGCATCAACTACCAAGGTGACTTTGACCGAAACAACTAATACATTTGTTGGTAATTATTGAGGACGCTGTAGGACCTAGAAATACCTTGGTGTAACTATTTTCGACTTGGAATAGACAAATCTATAATTAATCATAAACTCATGAGATCCTGAGTTTATTAGATTAAGGTCAGTCACTGAATAATCGTAAGAATAACCAAATTTGATTTGAGGTTTGAGTTGGATATCCAATAGGAAGCTAATAGCATCAAATGAACGGTAAGAAAGACCTAACCACAGTTTATCATCAAGAATTACATTGGCATTAATATCCATCGCCATAGGTGCACCTAAAACTGACTTTATCAATAGACTTGGTTTGAGTTTTACCATTGGCGACAAATCAAACAACATACCAGCGGTCATATAAAGGTGTCTGATTTGACTATTTGGTATTTCATAATCAATTCCTGCATTTTGAATTGATTTTTTCGAATTTTGATTAACAACGGTTGGTATGGAAACACCAGCATAGAATCGATTATTGTAATAGTAGGTACCTACTCCAAAATTTGGTTTAAAAGTATTCAGTGTAGATTGTAAGTTAGGATCGGTTGATACACCCAATTCACCAAAATTCACATTTGTGTTATTAATACCTCCCTGCAATCCAAAGGAAAGTACTCCCTTGGACATTTCTATCCTGTAAGCATAGGTAAGAAAGAAAGTATTCTGTGAGCTTACGCCTAATTGATCATGTGAAAAGTTAGCACCAACGGCAATTTGTTTCCCCGGAACTGGTGAATGAATTGAAAAAGTCTCTGTTCGAGGCGCACCCTCAATACCAATCCACTGTATTCTTGCTAGAGCAGTAGCACTGATCGACTCATGACTGCCCGCATATGCTGGATTGATAGCCAAACCATTAAACATATACTGAGTATACATAGCCTGCTGTTGTCCAAAAGCAGTGACACCAAAAAGAAAGCTTAAAACAAGAAAGTATAATGATCTCAATATTTTGGAAGTTAGATGTTTAAAATTATATGATATAAATCTAGGGTTGAACCAAGATTCGATGACTAAGCATTATAAGTCGTTAGATTTAGTTTTTTTGTTAGTTAAGCCCCTTATAGGGTAGTATCTTAATAATGTCCCGTCCTTTATCATTCTTCGTTCAATTCTAGATAATCCTATAAGGAGCCACTTTTACTATTTATTTACCACTACAAATCCAGCAACTGGCTTACTACCATCTCCAAGGTCAATTAGGTAATAATATGTACCTGATGGTACAGTATTAACACCAGGCACCAATCCAAAACTAGACTCACTACGCCAAGCTTTGTTTTGATTATCATAGCCCTTCACCTCAAAGATTTTATTACCCCATCTATTGAAAATCTGAACCACGTTATTTGGGTAATTTTCAATGTCTTGAATATAGAAGGAGTCATTATTCCCATCTCCGTCTGGTGTAAATCCTTTGCGAGGATCCACTTTTTTGCATTGATCAGCATCCTTAAAGTTTGGAACGCCATCATTGTCACAATCATCATTATATAGATTACCATCTTTATTTTGATCTTCCTTATCATCATTAAGACCATCCCCGTCCGTATCACACGAATCTGTATCTAGATAATTAGGTGTTCCATCTCCGTCACAGTCGTCATTGGTAGGATCACCATCCTTGTTCACATCTTCGTCAGTGTCCAAAATACCATCCCCATCCGTGTCACAGCTATCAGAATCCTGGAAGTTAGGAATACCGTCACCATCACAGTCATCGTTGAATGGATTACCATCTCCATCTGTATCTTCATCTATATCACTCAATCCATCACCATCAGTGTCGCATGGATCTGTATCTAGGAAGTTTGGTATGCCGTCTCCATCACAGTCGTCATTGTATGGATCACCGTCTCCATCAGAATCTTCACCAAT
>JBLICU010000099.1:0-11537 GCA_047632435.1 Cyclobacteriaceae bacterium | reverse complement strand
GTTGTTTATTAAATCAAATCGATCCATTGGTTTCGTAGTAGTGACCAACAAGTTTCTTAAACTGTCGGCTATATGGCTTTGAGAAATGCCAATAGTGCATGTCAATCCTAAAAGAAATGCAAGAATAAATTTCATAATCATTATTTTAATTGGATAATACAATGATAAACCCTGTTCCCGTATTTTCCTGAGTTCTCACCTTCAACTCATCATCAAGGGCTTTCACAATATCGTAATTTGTCTGAATCACTGATTAGCATTAATTAATGGATTTCACTGATTTCATTTCACTCAAGTTAATCTGTGTAATATTCTAAACCCATTAATGCGTGTTTCAGACAAGTAGTAGATGAATACTAAACTCACTTCCCTCATTTTTTTTTACGCTATCATCACCTCACCATCACACGTATTCACAATTTCGCTCCTAATTTTTAGTCCACAAATAATTACCATGGCATTGTAAACTATCGAGAAAGCAAAAAAGGCTCCCCAGAATCCATTTTCTGGAGAGCCATTCATTGTAAGTAATTAATTCTTAATCAGGCGCTAGTTCACAATTTGTCCTAATTGCGCTATCTGAATGAAGTAAATACCTTATCAAACTGCTTAAGTTTATCGTTTAATTAACCTTTTGGTAGAAAGTAAGGCTCCTTCAGCATCTTTCATGAGGATCATATACAAACCACTCCCCAGATTGCGCGCATCTACCTTATCCCACGATCTTATCAGGAGTGTCCGTTTTCCATTCATATCATATATTTCGATGTGCTTCACGTCTTTATTTTCCAGAATGAAATAGTCTTCTGTTGGATTTGGATAGATGTTAATTTCATTTTCGACTTTATATAAGTTCCAAAACAATAGTGAATGAACTCGATGTAACCTCACAGCCATTGGCATCCATTACCCTAAAGGCATACGCTCCCGGGTCCAGATCTGTGAAAGCACTACCAGTTTGAAAGGTTGTCCTGTCGGAAGAGTATTCGTAAGGAGCTGTACCGCCCGAAGCTGTAATTGCAAAGTCGCCATCGGATTGAATAACACTTATTGCCAATGCATCTGGCTCGGTAATAATTGCTAATACACTACCCAAACAACCATTTGCGTCTTTAGCAGTCACGGTGTAGGAATCTTCACCTAAGTCTGGAAAGTCTGCAATTGACTGGAAAGTATTTTCAGATTGTGTGGTGGTTCCTCCATCTAAACTGAATAGAATTGGAGTTGCTCCACCGCTTTCGGTCATGGTAATTATTCCATTCGATTAACCATTGGAACTAGGAGCTGTCTGAGTTGGAGCTGAAGAGGGGTTTAAGAACTATAAGTCTAAAATGAAAGTAGAGCAATTTGGCGCTCGCAAGACTCAGGGAGTTCGATGCTGACATATTCAACATCAATCTTATAAGCCTCTTTGGACAGCAGGCTGATAAATGCATCAAGGAAAAAAAAGCACCGAAAGCTCATTTATCAATATAACTGGCAGACAGCTTTTCGCATACTCAGGGAAAAAATTACTGACTGGTTTGTCGGGAAAGAAGTTGAGCTCCTAATCGAGCGGATGATCAATGCGATGAGTCAATCTATGACTGCTGTTACGCCGAATAGATCCTTTGCAAGAGATTCCAGAAATATGAAGAAAAAACTCAGGGTTACTCAGTTCTATAAGTAGAAATACCTCTCTATTCAATCATTGTTAAACGTGGCTTGATCTACTTGGGATAGCTATATTCAAATTAAAAAATTCTTGAATAACATTGGGGTTCTAAGCTTTTCATCAGAGCCTTGAAGCTAGTTTAAAGCAAATAATAATGGGGTCGGAACTTGAAATACTCCGTAATCCATTTTCAAGCTGATGCTTCTGCAAAGGATGACCTTAACTTAATAGCACTGAGGTGCGGCGAGCAAGGCAAATAACTTATCAACGATTGTATTACTTCCGTTTTAGTTGATACCTATCTGTGGTGCCACCATTTGTTTGTATGAGCTCTATGACATTTGATGCAACCTTTATTTCGAATTCACCAGCCAGTATATAAGACCAATCAAATTCAGCTGTCCAAATACAGAAGTTCGAAAATTCCACACTATTTCCTTCTATATTATAGGTTCCATTGCATATAGCAGGATACTTTTCAATCTCACTGTCTCCATTAAATTCACCATTTGCAAAAGTTAATGTTACTTGAGATGAGGCATATTTAGCACCAGGAGAAGATCTTCCAAAAACACCTTCATAAGTTCCATCAATTAGTGTTGGTTGTTTCTCTTCATTATCACAGGCAACAAATAAAGAAATTACAAACAAGCATGTAAATATTTTGCTCACTTTCATTTTAAATCTAATTTGTACTGTCAGTTCAAGACACCTAATAATCGTAATATGGTTGGAATGGTCGCCAACCCAAGCTCAGCTGTATGCCTATGCGCCCCAGCCCACAATCTGTCTAGCCCTAAACTACTAAAATCGTCAGCCCGGTACTTGCAAGGAGGTGCTTCCAAAGTTCCCAAAAGGCACCGCGTTCAGAAAAATAAAAATTCCCGCGAACTTCACTCAACAGAAACAGCAGAACTACGCGCAGAGGCAAATTCACGGTGATGTTTGCAGTGAAAATTGCTAGAAGCACTCAAGCACATGCCTTCATACATATTCTTTGTTAAGCATATGTTTTCTTCTCGGTTATTCACTAGAAGCTAAGGATAAACTGCTGTTCCAAATGTTACTGTAGATCTTCCAGATACCTCTATCATTTTTCCAAATGTTAATGTACTTACCTCTATCTACAGTTCGTTCCTCGCCATAGGTCAAATAGTATGTGCCTTCGTCAATTAGATAATCTTTGGTTCCGTAAAGAGAGGATGAGGTTTCCTTAAATTCATAAATTCCGTATTTCACCCAATCAGAATTGAGCTGTGAGATGGCGGCAATACCAGATACAATTTCAGAGTTAGGAGGGAAGACTCTAGCGTCAGAGGTGAAACAACCGTTTAGAAATATAGTGTCTTTAGTCAAATGCGCTTCTGTAAAACGGTCAGTCTTATCCCATATGATGCCGCTCACTTCGTTCAGGTTGAAAGTTGAATCACTCTCTAGGGAATTGCTAGAAGAGTTGGAGTTGTCATTCTGGCAACCGCCTGCTAATAAACCTAGAACTGTAAAAAGGATTAATGTTTGTTTCATTGGTTCAATCATTCGTGTTGCTATATTATTCATAACAGTTAATATTTGATAGCTAGGCCATTTCGAAGTACCAAACTTTCGGTTAAACACAAAGTTTGATACGAACCGAAAACCTTGATATTATTGATACTCCGCCCATTTTTTAGAGAACAGGTCTTTCTCTCTTTTTTTCATTTCTTCCGCAATCACACGCCCACTCTCATCTTGTTCTTTCAGTTTCATAATAATATTCTGATAACTTTCTGCGTCTCGGTCTTGACTGAGTTTGAATACTGTATCAATTTCATTTATTTCAATCTCGAAACCTACTATTAATTCGAGTGCTTTTTGTTTAAAAGCCAATGGTAAATTGTCAAATACAGTTGTTGATTGCTGGTTCCCACCTTCAAAATATAGTGAAGTCATTCTAAGAATATCTTCCAATTCAACGCTATTTACGAACCTAACAATTCCTTTTACGTGCACGCTCATATAGTTCCAAGTGGATGGTGAATATGGATTACTATACCAAGTACCGCTTACATAAGTATGCTTTCCTGTAAAAACTGCAAGTACATTTTTATTATACAAAAATGCTTTATGGTGATCCGTACCTTTCATTATATGTCCCCGAAGAACTTTTCTTCCGTCCTTGTTTTCAATAAAAAGTGGTACTTGTGTTGCAATAGGTCTGTTTTCTAAATCACATCCCGTTAGAAAGGCAAAAGGATACTGTCCAATAAATTCATTGATTACCAGTTTATCTTGTTCTTTATGCCTTGGAAGATTATACATTGGTTAATTTTTTTTTATTCTTTTATTCGATCAGTGCAATCCAAAAAATTCATCATTTTCTTAATTTGCTTTCGGTTTCCTTAAATGTCCTCAACGCTTAGCTCGGGTGTATGGCGTTTAGTTCAGAAATTGATGGAGTTGGTAATTTATCAAATTCGGTTCCCGTTCTGATGAATTCAGAAGTACAACCAAAAGCAATCAGGATGATGGTTAATATTGTGAGTTTTATCTTCATGCATTCATTACAATACAAGTACCAATTGATCGCAATCCATTTCGATTAACCGGCCTAAGTCTTCCAAATCTAATGAATTTTTTGTGCCAGCAAAATCAGGATTTGCTACATGGCTACAGATTTCTGTTATTTTGGTGTTGGAGTGCAATCGCAAGCTTCTCGCCAATATCAAGTGTCCATAATTACATTATTCGCTACGTGATGATACAATATGGCAGAGAGAAACTTTTTTTGGGCGCATATAAGGTGGCAAAGATGATGATTGACCTAAGCATTTGATTCTTCAAGAGTTATCTTCCTCTTAAAGCATTCCTCTTTACTCAAGTGATGACCCAATTAACAAGTGCATCAGATTTATCATAGATATAAACCATGCTGCGGTTGGGGCATAATGATTCTATCGCAACTACTCATTTTAACTCTTTACAAATTTCACTGAATCAATTTTTAAAGCAGTTGTATTCATTGCTATATTAAAAAATGCTTGATGCAACCATTGCAAACTTTATCTGTCTTTGAAACAATCCATCTTAAACCCCGATCCTATGCTTCTGAATTTCTTTGTTGTGGCTTGGCGTAACCTGCGCAGAAACGGCCTTTATTCTACCGTCAACATATCCGGTCTATCAATCGGAATCGCTTGTAGTCTCCTTATTTTGCTTTGGGTAGCAGAAGAAACTGCATACAACAAATTCATTCCCAAATATCATCGACTGCATCAGGTATGGGTCAACGCTGAATTTGATGGTGGCATCAGCTCTTGGAGATCCATTCCTCTCCCTTCCTATGAGGCACTGAAAACAGGTCACAGCGATATCGTAAATACTTGCGTGACTGGATGGGGTGGTGACCGATTATTAACTGTCGGGGAAAAGCGAATTATCAAGGAAGGATATTTTGTCAGCAATGAGTTTCTGGAGATGTTTGAATATCCACTTTTGGCAGGGAATGCTGAAACAGTTTTGGACGATCCTTCTTCGATCGTCATTACACAGGGTCTCGCCGAAGTGCTTTTTGGTAAGGAAGACCCCATGGGCAAGTTTATCAAAGTTGATGATAAAAGTTTGCTAAAGGTGACAGGCGTTCTCCAAAATATCCTCAGTAATTCCTCCTTTGAATTTGAATACCTTATCCCCTGGAAGCATCGGGAATCGATCGATCCATGGACAGTGAGAAATAAAACCAACTGGGGTAACTACTCCTTTCAGGTCTTCATCGAAGTGTCTGATATGACGAAAAATCAGGTGGTAGAAGATGGCATCAAAAATATGCTCATCGAACATGGGGAAGATGATATCCCAAGAAGTTTTTTCTTACATCCTATGCCAAAATGGAGGTTGTATTCCAATTTTGAAAATGGAATAGCCACAGGCGGCATGAGTGACTATGTGCAGCTTTTCACCATCATTGCCAGCTTTATTCTTGTCATTGCCTGCATCAATTTCATGAATTTGGCCACTGCCAGATCCGAACGTCGGGTACGTGAAGTAGGCATCAGAAAATCCCTAGGCTCCAGCCGTGGGCAGCTCATTTCTCAGTTCATCGGCGAATCAGTTTTCATTTCTTCGATCTCTTACTGCATTGCAGTTGTGTTGGCTTTTGTGTGTTTGAAACCATACAACATGCTTGTAGAAAAAGAATTATTCATTGACTTGACATCTGGTTCATTTTGGTTGTTTTCATTGGCTGTCATTTTGGTGACTGGCGTAATTTCTGGAAGCTATCCTGCCTTGTACCTTTCCTCTTTTGATCCGATAAAAACACTGAAAGGATCTGTTTTCGTTGGGAAAAGATCTGTTACACCAAGAAAAATTTTGGTGACTTTGCAATTCGCCTTTTCTATCATCTTGATGATCAGCACAGTGGTCATTTACAAACAAATCGAACTGGTGAAAACCCGGGAAATCGGCTATCAACAGGAAAATCTTATAACAGTGGAAACCACAGAAACTATCGACAAAAACTATCAGGTGTTAAAAAATGAATTGTTGCAGTCCGGTATAGTAGAAGCTGTCACTCGATCCAATAGTCCTGTAAACAATGTACAATCCAATAATTTCCTTGGCTGGCCAGGAAAACCAGAAACCCTTCGCGTGATGTTTACAACAGTAGCATGCGAATATGATTACGCCAAAACCATGGGTATTGAGATGTTGATGGGTCGTGATTTTTCCGAAGAATTTACAAGTGATACCGCTTCCATTATCATCAACCAAGCTGCTCTTGATTTGATGAAATTAGAAAACCCCATTGGGACACAGCTTGATCTCTGGGGAAGTAAAAAGAATTGATAGGTGTCATAGACAATGTGCTTATGGGTTCGCCCTATGAAGCTGTAAAGCCCATGTTTATGGTTCATGATCCTGACTGGATCAATTATGTAACGCTCCGATTGAAAAAAACAAATAATTTGAGTGCCAGTCTAAATAGCGTTGAATCAATTTTCAATAAACACAATCCTGCTTATCCCTTTGAATACAAGTTTGTAGATGTGGAATTTGGTAAAAAATTTTCAACTATCAATTTGACTCAGAAACTGGCCACCATTTTTTCATTTTTAGCCATATTTATTACCGGTCTGGGTTTGTTTGGTTTGGCATCCTACATGGCTGAGCAGCGCATCAAAGAAATTGGGATTAGAAAAGTGCTCGGTGCGAGTGTTTTGAGTTTGGTTGTCCTGATTTCAAAGGAATTTACCAAACTGGTGATCCTATCATTCGTATTGGCTGCCCCCGCATCCTGGTTTTTGCTTAATACCTATTTGGAGCGCTATCCGATTCGCACTGATCTGGAATGGTGGATCTTCCCTCTTGCCGGAGTAATCGCATTGATTTTTGCGCTGGGTATCGTGTCAAATCAAGCAAGAAAAGCTGCTTTGACCAACCCAGCCAATTCTCTCAGAAATGAATAAAGAATGACAATTTCTGTTTTTTAGACAATTTGCCGCACTCATCAGTACCACAATTTAATGAAGCGGGTATCTTTGGCGTTTCTTAATTGACTTGAAATATTTCAATGAATAAAATTCGCCTGATTAAAAAGATAAAGGCCAACCTAATCCGCCTTAAGATTCATAAGCTTTTTGGATTTGCCGCTGATTTTCTGATCTATGCAGGATACTTGTTAAAAATGTCCAGTTGGATCGACCGCAATAAATCATCCCTTAAATACAATGATTTTTTCAATCGCAATGTTTCCCAGCACGATCGAATCCAGCTTTATCAATTTTTGTGTGATCATAAAAAGCTGGCAAAAAAAGAACTGACCTATATTGAATTTGGAGTTGGTCGTGGCAATTCCATGAGATGGTGGTCCGGTAAGAACAAGGAATCCAACTCCGTCTTTTGGGGTTTTGACACTTTCGAAGGCCTACCAGAAAAATATGGCACCTATGAAATTGGCACTTTTTCTTTGGATGGAAATTTTCCTGATATCAAAGACGATAGAATCAATTTTATCAAAGGACTTTTCCAGGATACATTGTTGAAAACCATACCACAAATAGACTTTACAAAAAACACCATTGTGCACCTGGATGGTGATCTATATAGCTCGACCATATTTGTTTTAACGATTTTATATCCTTACCTCAAAAAAGGCGATATCCTGATGTTTGATGAGTTTGTTGTTCCTTATCACGAATTCAAAGCGTTTGATGATTTTGTGAAATCCTTTTATATCAAACTTGAACCCATTGGTGCCATCAACAATTACCTACAAATGGCTTTCGAGATCAAGGAAATCAAATCTTAGATTTGATTTTTTGTCGCAACTATTTCTTGAGTGACTGTGTTAAAGACTCGTTATTAAATCTTCACTTAACAATGCGATCGATGGTTTCCTTCATAAGTATTTTCCTCCTCAATCTGATCATGTCATGTGCGCCAAACGCAACTGTCGATACACAAACAAATCCATACGACAAGCAATTAAGAGAATATTGGTACAATGGTCTGGCGGAAATATCAAGTTATGAATTGAAACAAGCCAGATACGGTGAGATGCACGACGGTAAAGCAGTATTGATATTTGTAACGGAGGATTTTTCTACCAAAACATTGACCAAAGCAGATCAAAAAGCCTCTGAAAACATTTCCGTTTTGAAGCTGAATGCTACACGCACATTCAATACTGGTATCTATCCTTATTCTATGATGAACAGTTCATTTTTCCCATTTCCAAATGGTGAAAATTCTATCAAAATAGCCACGTCAAGTCAGGAATGGTGCGGACATACTTACCTGGAATTGATAGATAATGGGGATTTTGAAATTCAAAATAACTCCTACTTCCAAAGTGAAGCGGAAAAAGATATCAAACTCAAAAAAGTGATTTTGGAAGATGATCTTTGGACAAAAATTCGCTTAAATCCTGGGACGCTCCCGACTGGGAAAATGAAAGTTGTTCCTTCTTTTTTCTATTTGCGTTTTTCGCACAATGAGATCAAAGCGTATGATTGTGAGTTGTCAATGGTTCTGGGAAAAAACGGGAATAATACATACACAATTACTTATCCGGAATTACAGCGTGAGCTAAAAATCACGTTCGATCAGAATTTCCCTTTTCAAATTCAAGGCTGGGAAGATACCTATTTCAGTGGATGGGGAGAGAAAAAACAAAAACTAACTACATCAGCCACATTGATCAAATCCATGCGTATCGATTATTGGACTAAAAATTCGAATGCTGATATTGGCTTGAGGGGTGAGTTGGGTTTAGAGTAAAGTGCCGTCACATCGAGCGAGTGGAGCGACGAGATCTCTCATGAACAACTCCTGTCCGTATTGAGGAGACCTCTCACCACAAGGGATTCTAGCTGAAGGAGTGAAAGAGGGAGATGCCTTACCCTTCGGGATAGAATATGACAAACAAAAAAACCTTCCTCAGACTAATCCAAGGAAGGTTTTAAAATATTTTTAAAAGTTTCTCACGCTACGTTCAGTGATTTTACCAATTCTACTGGTCCAAACTGTCTCATGTGTAAAACTGTTTTTTTGCCTTTTAGCAATTTTATTTCCGTGTTAGGAAAGTTCGTTGCTGCGTGTTTTTTAACCACTGAATTGTAGAAAACACGGGCTTTCTCTATTTCACCTTTATCAAAATCATGCTTGTGATCGCACTTTTGAATCTTAGTCCCAGGTATCACATGATACATAGAAACGGTAACAGAATAAGTCGGTTGGAATGACTTTAGAAAATTTTGCCAAGCTTTTTTCATGTTCAATGAATGGTTTAGAACTCCAAGTTTAATAAATACGAAGCGTATTTGAAATAATAATTGACTGCATTATAAAAAATAAAGGTCGGATATATAAACATCCGACCCAATTTTGGCAGAATATTTTAGTCAAATCAATCTACATTGTCATGTAGGTACCGATTATTCCCAATAATTTGATTGTCCTCAGTCAAATTAAATTTTGAGATATTTCTATCAGCAGAATGTGGTACTTGTACAAAGTTTACCTTTTTTCGCTCATAAGCAGGCACGTCGAATCTGGTTTTGTAATCTTGAGCACTGATATCCGTTTTCTTAGCACCATTCAACAATTCTTCCCTTTTTCTTCTGGCCTCCATCAATTCCACCTTTTTCGAATGGATATTCATGTTAGTCATTCTTGGTATGTCGATTGGGTCTTTTCTTTCCTCATGTTTTGGAGGATTCATTTCATCCTCATCATCATCAAATTCAAACTCAAAATCATTCTCCTCCTCATCGCCATCTAATTCGTCTTCCGCTTCTACAGCCTTTCTGATTTCTTTTTTCAAAAAATCAAAAGTGAATGAACGATCCTCTTGCTCTTCCTTTTCAAATTTCTTGTCCGTTTCATCCTCCTCCAGCTCTTCCTTCTTATCGAATTGCGAACTGAAAAGATCAATTTGTCTTGGTTTTTCCAATTCATAAAAAGTCTTTTGAATCTCTTGAACTTTTTGAAACTGCACTTCTTCTTGAGGTTTTCTTTCAACAATTTTGATCTCTTCGTGATCAAAACCGGTAGCAATCACTGTTACTTTGATATTTTGCCCCAACTCAGGATCTACACCATGACCGAAGATGACCTCAGCATCATCACCTGAGAATTGCTGCATGTAATCAGTGACTTCTGCAAGCTCATCCATTTGAAGTTCTGCTTCTTCGCCAGACATGATCGAAAGCAATATTTTTTGCGCTCCGTGGATATTCTGGTTGTTAAGTAACGGTGAATTGAGTGCTTCTTCAGCAGCTCTTCTCGCACGATTCTCACCATGTGTCACCGCTGATCCCATGACAGCAGCACCCGCATTTTTCATGACCGTTTTTACATCCTCAAAATCCACATTGACATATCCAGGAACAGTGATTATTTCAGCTATCCCTTTTGCTGCCGTGGTAAGTACATTATCGGCCTGAGCAAATGCCTCTCGTATGGCGAGGTTGCCAAAAATCTCACGGAGTTTGTCATTCAAGATCACAAGCACAGTATCACAATTCTCTTTTAAAGCTGTGATTCCTTCATTGGCTTGATTCATCTTTTTCTTTCCTTCGAAAGCAAATGGAGCTGTCACGATCCCTACTGTGAGGATGTCCATCTCTCTGGCGATCTGAGCAATAATAGGGGCTGCACCCGTTCCGGTTCCACCACCCATTCCCGCTGTGATAAACACCATTTTGGTGTTTTCAGAAAGCATCTGCTTAATATCATCTTTGGATTCGAGGGCTGCATTTCGTCCTTTTTCAGGATTTGCTCCAGCTCCAAGACCTCCTGTGAGAGAGGTGCCCAATTGAATTTTATTTGGAACGGGGCTACTCTCCAATGCCTGAATATCAGTGTTGCAGACGACAAACTCTACATCCTTGATACCTAGGTTAAACATGTGGTTTACGGCGTTTCCACCTCCACCACCTACACCTATCACCTTGATGATAGATTTGTGATGTGTTGGTAAATCAAATGAATACATAATTTCTGCCTTTTTTATTTTTTAATACGCTCGCGCGCTTTTCTAATCAGTAATCTTTTTTATCATCCAAATCATCAATGAGAAGGTCTTTGGTCTTTTCGATGATATTTTGGAAAAATTTTGCTCCTTTTTTGTTTTTAACTTTCAAGTTTCCTTTTCCTGCTTTTTCCTTATATCCATCCTCACGGATGTCCAACGCGCGGAATCCTGAAAGCACTAAACCAATTGTGGTCGCATACATAGGACTCTTCACAGAATCCAATTTGCTCTTCCCAAGATGTTCGTTTGGATAACCCACCCTCGTATCAAGTCCGGTCATGTATTCGAACAGCTGAGGTAGATTAGTAAGCTGAGATCCACCGCCAGTTACTACGATACCAGCTGCCAGCTTCTTGTTGAAACCAGAAG
>JBLICU010000098.1:0-11834 GCA_047632435.1 Cyclobacteriaceae bacterium | reverse complement strand
GGCACTTCTGGGGTGGTGACTATGGAAGATGTGATGGAAGAGATCTTCGGTGAAATACGAGATGAGCATGATGACGAATTTCTTGATGAAGAAAAGGTGGATGACTACAACTATATCCTGAGTGCACGACATGAAGTCGACTATCTCAATGAAAAATATGAGTTCGATTTACCTGAAGGGGAATATGATACACTTGGGGGCTTGATTCTGAATTATCATGAAGATCTTCCACAAGTCCATGATATCATCGATCTTCCCAAATTTATTTTCACCATTCTTACGATTGATGATAGGCGGATTGATAAAGTCAAACTGACATTACTAAATGATGGTGAATCTCAGTAAATCCAGTCTTTAGGCCTAACAATGGCATGTTCTTCTAACGATAACGCCGCAAAGAAAGAATGAACTGATTACTCTCACGTAACATTTATTTCGGGTTTCTTTCGATGATGATCATTTCATTTTTTAATTAGTTCCTATCTGTCTATTTTTGCCGTCTTTACCAAAAATGGCTTAAGCAAAAATGGCATTAATCAGTACTCTCAGGAATAAAATGGGCAAGATCGTTATCGTGTTCGTGGCATTCTCAATGTTTGCGTTCATAGCAACAGATTTCCTAACCAACTCTACCATATTAAGTGGGCAAGATCGTGATGTAGCTGAAATTTCTGGCAACAGTATTTCCTACGAAACATTTAATCAAAAAATCAATGAATTGGCGTCAACCTATACTGTCAATTACGGACGCAACCCCTCTTCCGATGAGCTGACCAACATCAGAAAAGAAGCATGGAATGCTTTAATCATTGAAAATGCGTATCAAATCGAATTGGAAAATTTGGGGATTCAAGTGACCAATTCTGAAATAGTGGATATGGTTCAGGGAAATAATATCGCTCCTCAAATCAAGCAATTTTTCACTGACCCTAATACTGGGCAGTTTAGCAGAGACCAGGTGATATCAACCCTTCAGGGTCTGGGTGCTGCCAACCAGCAGCAAAGACAATCATGGAATACATTCGAATCTTCCCTGCGACCAAATCGCGCGATTCAGAAGTATGACAACTTGTTTGAAAAAACTAACTACGTCACTCAGGCAGAAGCCAAAAATCTTTATGCCGCACAAAACAGCAATGTGACTGTTGATTATTTATATGTGCCTTACTTCTCCCTTGCGGATAGTTTGATCACCGTTTCGGATGACGAGATGAAAAAATATCTTTCTGAAAATTCTGATGATTATCAGCGGGAAGAATCAAGAAGTCTCAGCTATGTGATTTTTCAAATAGAGCCGTCTGCTGAAGATACTGCATTTGTTCTTGAAGATATCAGTGCGTTAAGAGACGGATTGGCCAATGCTCAAAATGATTCTGTTTATGCAGCTATCAACTCTGAATTGCCTAATGCATTTCAAACCATATCTGATCCATCATTATTTCCAGAGACTTTAATGGTGGATGGTAAAGTTGCTGATGTTGGAACTGTAACTGAGCCTATTTTAGCTGGCAATAATTATACAATCCTTAAGCTCTCAAGTGAAACTACAGGCGATGAATACTTTGTAAAGGGAAGTCACATTCTCATCAAAGCTACCACCCAGACAGATGCTGCTAAAGCTGTAGCCAAAGTAAAAGCACAGGGAATCATAGCCAAATTGAAAAAGGGTGGTGATTTCACGCAGCTGGCCGCTGAAAACAGTGAAGACAGAAGCAATGCCAACACTGGCGGAGATTTAGGATGGTTTGGTGAAAATGGAAACTTTGTACAAGAGTTTAAAGACGCAGCTTTTGGTTTCAAAGGAACAGGATTACTACCTCAGCCTGTTGAAACTTCATTCGGATACCACATCATGAGAATAGATGAGCCTAAAACCAACACGGCTTATAAGATCGCGAAAATTGAAAAAGAACTTTACTCTAGTGACCTTACTCAAAACGAAATATACCGAGTGGCTGACATATTGGCGACTGAAAGTGCCAATGCCACTGAGCTGAGAGCCAATGCAGAAGCGCAAGGATTCGATGTGAAAACAGCCTCCAACATTAGTAAAAATGACACAAGAATTGGAACAATCTCCAATGGCAGAAACATCGCTTCATGGGCTTTCAATAAAGCGTCTAAAGGATCTGTATCTGAAGTATTCGAAATTGACAATACTTATATAGTTGCTGGGCTTACTACTATTCAGGAAAAAGGAACAGCTAACCTGACTCAGGTTACAGGTGAAGTGAAAACCAAAGTGATGAATCTGAAAAAAGCTGAATATATCATCAATAAGGTCAAAGGATTGAATGCAGAGGATGTGGCAGCATTGAAAGAAGCTTATGGCGAAGGTTCCAAAAGTGGTAGTGCCGATTTGACTTTGTCATCCAACTCATTTACCAGCGTAGGTTTTGCTCCAGAGGCAGTAGGTGTAGCTTTCTCTTTGGAACAAGGTGAAAAAACAGCACCCTTCGCTATTGACAATGGAGTGATCATGTTGATCGCTACAGCTAAAAGCGCCCCAGAAGATCTTGACAACTATGATTCGTACCTCTCACAGGTAAGCAGCTCCCGATCTTCCAGAAAGGCAGTTATCGCCAACTTCCCACTTTCTTTCTATCCGGTTCAGGTAAGCCAGCGATTGGATAACGCGGTGAAAGAATTTGCAGAAATCGAAGACAACCGATATAAGTTTTATTGATTTTCGAAAAATAAAGCATTTGAAAAGCCGGTTCTCATCGAGAGTCCGGCTTTTTCATTTATCTGCCAATAGACAAAAATCGAATACTGAAAAGTGAATGTTGTCCGATGAGGAAGTACAGCATTTCAGCGACCTATTTTTTCAACGTTAATCATTCAAGTCTTTGCAGTTAAAATCGAAGACTCTAAGTTTGTTGTCATATTGGATCTATATGATTCATTCAGTTTATTTATTTTCAATTTATGAGTTGGGACATAGAAGCATTTCGGGAGAAAGTAGAATCACAGCATGTTTTTCCGGGACATTACAACTTCAAGTTTATTGTACCGCAAGAACAAAAGGACGCGATACTATTGATACTTCCCCCATCTGAGCTATCTTTCAAAGATAGCGCCAATGGCAAGTACGTTAGCATTAGGTCAAATGCTTTTCTGGCTAGCAGTCAGGAAGTATTGGATATCTATATGCTGGCATTTCAAGTACCAGGCTGTATGTCGCTTTAAATTCTATGACTATGTGGACAGAACAAAACAATAAACTCACCCAAACATTTAAGTTTTCCAACTTCGTGGAAGCCTTTGGCTTCATGACAAAAGTGGCCATCATTGCCGAGAAGATGAACCATCATCCCAATTGGTCCAATGTGTACAACCAGGTGACTATAGAGCTCAATACCCACGATGCTGGAGATATCGTCACCGAAAAAGATCACAAGCTTGCTGCTGCCATTGACGAGATTCTAAAATAAACTTCATTCGTCATTCCTGCGTAGGCAGGAATCACATCATGATGACTATTAATAATATTTAGCATCGATAATCCGGACTAGGTTATGGTTGGCATTCTGGAGTGACAATATGTTTAAAATGTGTGATGTGTTTCGGATTATTAAGGCTCAACTCGAGTCGGGATAATGCAATCACCGGAAAGCGACAAATATATTTTGATGTGACCTCTGCTTTCGCAGAGGTGACGTAAACAAACTTTGTTCGTCATTCCTGCACAAGCGCGCGCACGGCTTTATTGACTTCAAATAAAATTCCATCAAGCCCCGTCCATTATTTCTTTATCCCTTCGCTATTTTTGAACAAACGCGAATCATGTCCGACATCACAGCTTTGTATCTAGTGCCCACACCTATTGGCAACCTGGGCGACATTACTTTCCGAGCAGTGGAAGTTTTAAAATCGGTAAATAAGATTTTGGCAGAAGACACACGCACTTCCGGTGTATTGCTCAAGCACTATGACATCAGGACGCCCATGGAGAGCTTTCATGCCTTCAATGAACACCACCGCACCCAGCAGATCATTGACAGGATCCATGCAGGAGAAGTCTTCGCACTGATCACAGATGCAGGAACTCCTGGTATTTCTGATCCTGGATTTTTGGTGGTGCGGGAAGCTGTGAAGGCAGGCATCAAGGTAGAATGTCTGCCAGGTGCTACAGCGTTTGTACCCGCATTGGTCAAGTCAGGTTTCCCAACGGATCGGTTTGTGTTCGAAGGGTTTTTACCACACAAAAAAGGACGCCAAACCAAATTCAAAATGCTGGCCGAAGAAACACGCAGCATCGTATTATATGAATCACCGCATAGGCTCATCAAAACACTCACACAGCTTGCAGAATTTCTCGGAGATGAAAGAAGAGTATCCGTATCGCGTGAGCTCACCAAAAAATTCGAAGAGACAGTTACTGATACCTTGCCGGCAGTGATCAGATATTATGGAGAAAACACGATGAAGGGCGAATTTGTCATTATCATAGAAGGAAAAGAAAAATGATTGATCTACCACTATTGACCAGCCAGGTTCGTGCCATTTGCGCGGAGGCTGCCGCCTTTATCAGCAAAGAAGCAGAGAGTTTTTCTGCTAGCAAAGTAGAGCTCAAAGGGAAAAGTGATTTGGTGTCTTATGTGGACAAACAAACCGAACAAATGCTTGTGGCCGGACTGAAACAACTGCTGCCAGCCGCTGGCTTTATCACGGAGGAGGACACCCCCAATGATACAACCAAGGAATACATCTGGATCATAGATCCCCTTGATGGCACCACCAACTTTGTACACGGACTGCCCACCTATGCCGTAAGTGTGGCCCTGATGTATCAAAATGAAATCATAGCCGGTGTGGTGCATGAGGTGTGCCGCGACGAGTCGTTTTATGCCTGGAAGAATGGCGGGGCATGGCTCAACGGCAAACCAATCAAAGTAACGCCAGTTGTTCATATCACCGACAGCCTATTTGCTACGGGCTTTCCTTATTATCAATTTGGGAAGCTGGACGAATACCTGGCCATCTTGAATGAGCTAATGAAAAACTGTCACGGCTTACGACGCATTGGGAGTGCCGCTACCGACATGGCTTACGTGGCTTGTGGCCGCTGTGAAGGTTTTTTTGAATTCAATCTCAACTCCTATGATATTGCTGCCGGGGTGATCCTGGTGAAAGAGGCCGGGGGCACGATCACCGATTTCAAAGGAGGCGATGACTATCTCTTCGGCCGGGAGCTGGTAGCCGCCGGACCTGTGCATGCTGAGTTTTTAGATGTGATTCAGAAGTATTGGTGAGGGGAGAAATTGTAAGCTGCAATCTCCATTTAACGGCAAATCTTTTTAATTGATCTTTCTTAAAGTTCTTATCAATAGCTGATATAAGAACATTGTATTTTGATTTTCAAGGTATTTTTAGTGAAAGCTTACGTTGTTTGAAAAAGGTGCGTACATTAGATAAGCCATTTACAACAATGAATCAACTAATCGACAGATACCTAAAAGCATTTAAAAAATTAAGGATTGATAGATCTCACGGTATTGCCCCACACAAACCTATCCTGTTAATTGCGCTAATCCAGTCCTATCAGATCGGACAAATAAAAGATCAAAGAATCTATATCACTCCTGAACTAGTCGCCCTTTTTAAATCTATTTGGAGTGCTCTGGCGACAACTGCCCACGATTGTCGCATTTCTTATCCGTTTTATTATATGAAGAGTGAGGGTTTTTGGAAACTTAAACCCAAGCCAGGGTTTAGCGATATTGATAAAATGGGTTCCTTAGTGAAGAGTTTTTCTAGTTTAAATTCGGCTGTTGATTTTGCTGAAATCGATGAGGAACTATTTGCGTTATTAACTTCAGAAACCGATCGCCGGATTCTTAAACAATTTTTGCTTGACGAATACTTCCCCGATTCTCAAGGCAAATTAGGAGATGGATCTGGGGAAGCAAGCGGGTTAATCTCAGGAATAAACGATCAAATAGTAAATGAACCTCCGGCGGAATACAAGGCATCAATTAGGCAATTGATCATAGAAAAGAATGATGAAGAGATATTCCTAAGAGGGAGTTTGTTCAAGCGTGAGATACCGAGAATATATAACAACCGCTGCTGCATCTCCGGGATGCAGATTGATACCACCCATAACATTTCCATGATTGATGCCTGCCACATTGTTCCTTTCAGTGAAAGCTATGATGATACAATCACAAACGGAATTGCCCTTTGTCCTAATCTTCATCGTGCTTTTGATAGAGGGTTAATTTCGATAAGTCAGGATTTCAACGTGATTATTACGGATATTTTTAGTGAAAATAAATCGAACTATTCGCTGAAGCAATTCGATGGTGCCCGGATAGAACTTCCAAGTAATAAAAGATATTGGCCAAGTCTAGAAAATCTAGAATGGCATGAAGAAAATGTTTTTAAATGAACCGTATTGCCTTTATTGACACAGAAATTGATCCTAAAAACAACCGAATACTTGATATTGGTGGCCTTAAGGAAGATGGAAGCTCCTTTCATGCAAATTCAATTGAGGGCTTCACAAAATTTTTGAGTGACGTAAAATTTATTTGTGGTCATAACATTTTGAGTCATGATATAAAATATCTGAGACACTCCATTCCTAATGAAACGTTAGACAGGTTTAAGATTATCGATACACTATATCTATCACCACTTTTGTTTCCTGCTAAGCCTTACCATGCCTTGCTAAAAGACGATAAGTTGCAGTCGGAGGAAATCAATAATCCTCTTAATGATTCAAAAAAAGCTAAAGATCTGTTTTTTGATGAAATAGCCGCATTTCAAAACTCCAGTGATTTATTCAAGCAATTTCTCTACCTACTTTTAAGGGATAAAAAAGAATTTGCATCCTTTTTTGAATATATCGGATATACCACAAATGAAACAAATATAAAAAAAGTAATTCTTAATGGTTTTAATTCCAGAATTTGTGAACAGGCGAATCTTACAGACATAATTAAAGCTCGTCCAATTGAATTGGCCTATGTGTTATCCCTAATCAATTCAGAGTATAGGTATTCCATCACCCCACCATGGGTGCTAAAAAATTATCCAGATGTTGAAAGAACCATGTTCCTTTTGACAAGTAAACCCTGCCTTAATGGTTGTTTTTATTGTAATCAGGCATTAGATATTTATGCTGGGTTAAAAAAATTTTTCAATTTTGAGAACTACCGAAAATTCGGAGATGAACCTTTACAGGAACGAGCAGTCAAAGCTGCAATAGATAATAAATCTATCCTAGCTGTTTTTCCGACTGGTGGAGGTAAATCAATAACATTTCAAGTACCCGCGTTGATGAGTGGCCATAATTCTAGAGGATTGACAATTGTTATTTCTCCCCTACAATCTTTGATGAAAGATCAGGTAGATAATTTGGAAAAGGCTCAAATCACCGATGCAGTCACAATAAATGGCTTGCTCGATCCAATAGAAAGAAGTAAATCATTTAAACGAGTAGAAGACGGTTCAGCATCTATACTTTATATATCTCCCGAATCTTTGAGGTCAAAATCTATTGAACACCTTGTACTCGGACGAAATATTTCCAGATTTGTCATTGACGAGGCGCATTGCTTTTCATCCTGGGGGCAGGATTTTAGAGTTGATTATTTATATATCGGTGATTTCATAAAATCAATTCAAGAAAAGAAAAATCTAATTGATAGCATCCCTGTTTCCTGTTTCACAGCAACAGCCAAGCAGAAAGTCATTGAGGATATATGTGCATATTTTAAAGAAAAGCTCTCTTTGGATTTAGAGATTTTTAGTTCTAAAGCTTCCAGAACCAATCTTCATTATCAGGTATTTGAAAAAAACGAGGAAGAAGATAAATACAATTCGGCAAGAGATTTAGTTGATGAAAAAAAATGTCCGACCATAATCTATGTTTCAAGAACTCGAAGAGCTTATGAATTAGCGGAAAGATTAGTGAAAGATGGCTATAGTGCCAAGCCATATCATGGTAAGATGGACAAGCAGGAAAAATCAGCAAATCAAGATGCTTTTATCAATGGAGATGTACAAATAATGGTTGCCACATCCGCTTTTGGAATGGGTGTTGACAAGAAAGACGTTGGTATGGTCATTCACTATGAAATTTCCGATTCGTTAGAAAACTATATTCAAGAAGCTGGTAGGGCTGGGCGAGATGAGAGTATTACAGCAGATTGCTACGTTCTATTCAACGAAGAAGACCTAAGCAAACATTTTATTCTTCTAAATCAAACTAAACTCAGCATTAAGGAGATTCAGCAGGTTTGGAAAGCTATTAAGGACATCACACGCTTTCGTTTAACAGCGTCAAATTCCGCGTTAGAAATTGCACGAAAAGCAGGATGGGATGATAATATTCTTGAGATAGAAACCAGAGTTACAACTGCTATTGCCGCATTGGAAGACGCTGGCTATCTGAAACGTGGGCAAAACATGCCACGAATATTTGCTAATAGTATCCTTTCTAAGAATGCTCAAGAAGCAATTGACAAAATTAATTCCTCAGAAAAATTTCAAGAAAAGCAAAAAGAAAAGGCTATCAGAATCATTAAGAAGCTGTTTTCAAGCAAAAGCAGAAAACAATCTAATGACGAAGCAGCGGAATCCCGAATTGATTACATCTCAGACCATCTCGGGATTGTTAAAGAAGAGGTGATCAACATTGTAAACTTACTACGTGAGGAAAAGATTCTTGCTGATGCAAAGGACTTAACAGCTTTTATTAAGAAGGGCGAAAATAAAAATCGTTCACTCAATATTGTTCAGTGTTATGCAAAAATCGAGAAATTTCTCCTATCTGTTTTTGAAGAAGAGGAGAAGGGTTTTCATATCAAAACACTAAATGAAATTGCAGAGGAAAACGATTGTGAGGATGTGTCACCAAATAAGATCAAGACAATCATCAATTTTTGGGCAATTAAAAATTGGATTAAACGGCAGCAGGATTATTCAAAAAGTCACATAGTTGTGGTTTGCACTCAATCGAAGGAGATTCTTCAAGATAAGTTGGAAAAGCGACATCAGTTAGCCCACTTTATTGTTGTGTTTCTCCATCAGAAGAGTATCACAGAGATTAAAGACGATAAAAATGAGGAGGTCTTAGTAGAGTTTTCTGTTCATGAGTTGAAAGATGCCTATCATAATATTCGGGCCTTATTCAAGCTTGATATTACACTTGATGATATAGAAGACACACTTTTTTACCTATCAAGAATTGACGCGATAAAAATTGAAGGGGGTTTTTTGGTGGTCTACAACCGACTGACAGTCGAAAGAATTGAGGAGGATAATAAAAGGAGATATAAGGTTGATGATTATGAAAAGCTAAATAAATTCTACGAAAACAAAATACAGCAAATACACATTGTAGGTGAATACGCTAAGAAAATGATTAGCGACTATCAGGATGCTTTACAATTTGTAGAAGATTATTTTCAATTGAACAATGAATCTTTTCTAGGTAAATATTTTAAAGGAAGCAGGCAAAATGAAATAAAGAGGAATTTAACCCCCGCAAAGTTCAGACAGCTTTTTGGTGAGTTATCTCCAACTCAATTAAAAATTATCAACGATAACCAATCAAAGCACATCGTAATTGCTGCCGGTCCGGGAAGCGGTAAAACGAAAGTCCTTGTTCATAAATTAGCTTCTTTATTGCTAATGGAAGATGTGAAGCACGAGCAATTGCTTATGCTCACATTTTCAAGGGCTGCTGCAACGGAGTTCAAAAAACGCCTACTCAAATTAATTGGCAATGCAGCTCAGTTCATTGAAATAATGACCTTTCATTCCTATTGTTTTGATCTGTTGGGAAAGGTTGGGAGTATTGAAAAATCAGATAATATCCTCAAAAAAACAATTGAAAAAATTAATAGTGGGGATGTAGAATTGAGTCGAATCACCAAAACAGTCCTGGTAATTGATGAAGCTCAGGATATGGATGCTGATGAATTTGCTTTAATCAATGCCATTATGGATCGGAATGAAGACATGAGGGTCATTGCTGTTGGCGATGACGATCAAAATATTTATGAATTCAGGGGAGCAAGTTCAAGGTATTTGGAGCAATTCATTAAAGAAAAGAGTGCAGCTAAATATGAATTGATTGAAAACTACAGAAGCAAATATAATCTAGTAGAGTTTACCAATCAATTCGCTAAAGGGATCAGCTTTCGGCTAAAAGACATACCAATCATTGCCAAACAGTCCAATAATGGAAATATAAAGTTGATTCGATACCAAAGCAGTAACCTAATAAGTCCATTGGTTCAAGATGTCATCAAAACAGGACTTCAAGGAACCACTTGCATTCTTACAAGAACTAACGATGAAGCCTTGTTGATCACAGGACTTTTGTATAAAAGGAAACGGCAAGCAAAACTAATTCAAACCAATGATGGATTTAATCTATATAATCTCCAAGAGATTCGTTTTTTCTTAAGTCAATTGAATTTGGATGAAGGTTCTTATGTAATAGGCGAGGACATTTGGGAAAGTGCAAAAAGGAAATTCCGGAACATTTTTCAAAACAGCGCAAAGTTTGAGATTTGTAGAAACATCATCAAAGATTTTGAAGCAACTAATCCAAAAAAGAAATACAGATCAGACTTTGAGATTTTCATACGAGAGTCGAAGCTTGAGGACTTTTACACAGAAAATGGAGAAGTGATCTTAGTTTCAACCATCCACAAATCGAAGGGAAAGGAATTCGATAATGTTTTTATCATGCTCGATAACTTCAAGCCAGATTCTGATGAGGTTAAAAGACAGCTATATGTCGCTATGACCAGAGCCAAGAATAATCTTTCAATTCACCTAAATGGGAACTATCTGGATCACCTCATCGCCTCTGAAATTGAAAGAACCATGGATGACGACCACTACTTGCCCCCAAATGAGATGTCACAACATTTAAATCTAAGGGATGTTCAATTGGGATATTTCCAGTTTGTTCAACACAGAATAAACGGTCTACAAAGTGGAGATGAGCTTAACTTATCAAGCGAAGGGTGTTCTAACCAAAGCGGTGATTTAATCCTCAAATTTTCTGCTGGATATCAAAAAGCTTTAGTTTTATTTTCCAATAAAGGGTTTAACCCAATTCATGCCAAAATTGACTTTATTATTTATTGGAAAGGTGATGATACGGAGGTCGAAGTAAAAGCTGTTCTACCTGAAATTCATTTTATCCATAATAGTAAAAGTTAGGTTTTCGAGTGAATGCCCCTTTTTCTTAAATCGAAACTTATCTGCCGGCGACAATCGATTGATCCATCAGTCAAATTCATTTTCTACCGGGCTCAAATTACAAAATAAATCGGATCACATTCATTTTCTGGCGAGTAGATTGTTTTTTAGGCCTTTTTTGCTTGGATGCTAAAAAACTCAAGAAATTCATCCTTACAAGCAGCTAAAAAAGCCAAACTGCCAATAGCGAACAACGAGATTTTTTCGTTTGGTCGAAATGACGGTATATTAGTTCACCACCATCCAATGATCACCATTCTTAGCTTCCATGGAGCCAAAAGCCTCAATTGAAAAGCCTTTTGATCGCATGAATGCCTCAAATGCTACTTGTGTTTCAGGACGGACGGTGATTAATAGTCCGCCACTGGTTTGTGGATCGGCAAGGAGCCGGTAGTCCATGTTTTCGGCTAACTGGATTTTATGTTCATAACTTTTCCAGTTGCGGTTGGTACCACCAGGTGTGCAGTTGAGGTCGAGGTATTTTTGTACAAAATCGAATCTTGGCACTTTGTCCATCATGATTCTAGCCATGCAATCACTTCCTTCGCATACCTCAAGGAGATGTCCTCCCAGGCCAAATCCGGTCACGTCCGTCAGGGCAT
>JBLICU010000097.1:0-11860 GCA_047632435.1 Cyclobacteriaceae bacterium | reverse complement strand
AAAACTTCCTCGCTCTACTAAGCTGAGATTTGGAAGTATTTTCATTAATGCCCAAAGTCTTCGCTATTTCTTTGTGACCATATCCCTCAATGGAATAGAGATTAAAAACAGTTCGATAACCAATGGGCAGTTGCGCAATAAGTTTCATCAGATCTTCGGCTTCCAGCTGATTTCCAAGACTCTCATAGTCTGGCTCCAAATCGGCTTCACTTATTTCTACTTCCAGTGACATGACTTTGTTTTTACGGATGTACATCAAGCTTTCATTGACCATGATGCGTCTCACCCAACCTTCAAAGCTTCCATCGCCTTTGTATTGATTCAGTTTTTCAAAGACCTTAATCATACCTCCGATCATCACGTGTTCTGCTTCTTCGCGATCATAAATATATCGGATACATAAACCCAACATTTTGGGAGCGATCGATGCATACAGTTCATTCTGTGCTTTGGTTTTGCCTTTACGGCAATCCATGAGCAGCTCTGCTTCAGAACTATACGTATTGATTCGCAGCATTTTTTGTTGGTGTTCTTGTAGAAGATGCAATAGCTGCCAAGCTGGTTGCATGTGGTTTTTAATTTTTTGAACTTATTTTGAAGATATGCTTCTTTCAGGAAACTTGCCTCAAATAAAGTTAAGCCTGAATGGTGTATTTAAGCTGATTGACCATTGTCATCATGCTTTGATTGATAAAAACGGATTACTAGTTGACCCCAGTTTTTTATCTGCCAATGGTATATTCAGGTATACCGATGAAAGTCCCCCGTATTTCTTTGTTGTTGTCTAAAGTGGCTTGAAAACTAATGGTGTAAGTTCCTGATGTACCAATGGAAAGATTAATGGATCCATTTTGTGCTTTGAATATTTCGCCTTCCTCTGTCCCAAACCACAACCGTCTAAAAACATTTTCGTCATCTACATCTTCAAATAGGTCGTCACCTAAATAACTGAAGTTGCCACCAACAAAACTTTCTGTATCAGCGTCGAACAACTCCATAAATACATAGAAATCAATTTCCTGGCTCAATGTGAAGTAGGTTTCACCTGATCCATTCAATTTTTTTTCAAAAAATGTGTGTTCTCCAACAAGAGTGAAATCCATGTTGTAATGAGTGCCAGTGTGAGCCCCCCAATCTTCCTGCAAGCTGTGTGAAAATGTGTAGGTGTTGCCATCATATTTCAGCGCAGAAATTATTTCTTTTTCCTTGGCGCACGAAGACAAAATGGCCAGCGTAGAAATGGTTAGAAGGAAAAAGGTAAATTTCATAATAGTAGCTTTGGGCTAAACAAGCCGGCCTTTAAATCTACTTATTATTAGATAGAATATTGTCAATGGAGAGGTGGTGATTTTGTGTTTAAGGAGCGGGGAAAAATCATTTTGATCCCCAAGCTTTAGGTGGGTTCATCCAGGGACTAGTAGCTTGTCCTTCTTTGAAATCAGGAGTGATATAATATTCAGAAAGATTCAGCGGAATCAGAATTTCCTTTGGATATCTCCAGCCAACTACCAAACCAACGCCGTAGCTATAAAGACCTAATATTAATGTACCTAGATCGAATTCACGTTTTATTTGCTGATTATCAGTTTTTGTACCTTGATATTCAGCATGAATGTTCGTTTTTTGTGGAGGCCCCATTCTTTTGATCTCCACCGGCCCCTTACCTTTTTTCACATTGTTCACATAAATTACCGCATCCGGATTATTGGTTACAATACGAGTTGTTCCACAGCTAGAAAGCCATATAATTGAGACTAAAACCAGAATATGAAACGGGCGCATTAGAATGACAATGTAAGATTGAATCCCATCCCAAAAGGGACTTCATTGGCTACCTTATAAGTGGCCGAATAAATGGAAGCAGTTCCTCGAAGTTGAACATTGGAAGTACGACTAAAGATGTAGCCAGCATGGCCATATAGCAGCAGACCGGAGTTTCTTTCAGAACTGTTGGAGGTAGTTTGATCAAATTCAATTCTGTGACTGCCATAACCTAACCCACCACCAAGGAATGGTGACTTTCTGCCTTGAGAGAAAGGGTAGAGTGCGCTCAGATTGATGTCATAAATTTCGATTTCACCAAAATAAAACTCAGCATTGATATCCAAAATCAAATCACGAAGGTCATAAGAAATCTTAGCACCAAATCCACTTGAAAAATTTTGATCGACACCACTATAAAATGTATGAAAACCACCCAAAAATATTCCAAAGGTGCTTGATGCATCTTTCTTGATGAGTTCGTTTGTCTCAAAATCAGATACTGAATAAATATCCTCCAGCTCAGACGCCTTGTTTTTTGTGCCCAAAGATTTGGAAAGTAAGATCAAAATTGGATCAAGATCATCCATGGAGGATGCTTTCAAGATATCAGTCCAAACCAGTTTGCCATCATTGGTTGTATAAAGGCCTATACTCACGATCATGATGTCTTCAAGGGCGTTCATTTCTCCTGTGAGAAAATAAGCGGTACCCTGACTTTTGGCATTTCCCCAAGTTTCGGCAAATGACTCAGGATAATAACTACCTTCCTGTGGTCTCGCTGGAAGTATTATCTGATAGCGTCCCGCATTATCTATATATGTCTTTAATAGTTTGGAGGTACTGTATTGATAGTCACCGTTCACATTGATCAGTTCGAAAAACGGGAAATAGACTTTTTCCTGTGCTTTGGAGTTTAAAGAAAATGCTAACTATACGAGGAGAATAAGCAGGGCTTTTTTCATGTGATGAATTTTTGTTGTCATTTGAAACTATTTGACACACCAAGGGATTAAATAGTTGGGAAGCTGCTGAGCGCTAGGATTATCACTAAAGTAGAATAGAGAAAAATCAAAAAATATGATGACAGGTCATACCTTTTGAATTTCATTAATAGCGGATTAAATGATTAAGCGATGTTGGTGAATACTTGCTGCACATCATCATCAAATTCAATTTTATCCAGTAGTATTTCAATTTCCTCCATTTGCTCTTCTGAAAATTCAACTGGTGAGTTAGGGATTCTTTGTAAACTTGATTTTTTTACTGCCAAGCCTTTTTCTTCCAATGCTTTAGATAAGGTGCCAAAATTAGTATAGTCGCCATATAAATAGACAGTATCTTCTTCGACTTCAATGTCATCCAGACCCGCATCGATCAGCTCCAGTTCGAGTTCTTCCATATCCAGACTCTCAGATTTTTCGAGTTCAAATACAGCCTTTCTGGCGAACATAAATTCCAATGACCCATTAGGGACAATACCGCCACCAAATTTATTGAAGTAGAATTTCACGTTTGCTACCGTTCTTGTGTTATTGTCTGTAGCGCATTCCACAAATATCAGCACGCCATGTGGCCCTTTCCCTTCAAAGTTGACTTCTGTATAGTCCACCGCCTCACTACCTGTCGCCCGTTTGATTGCATTATCGATATTTTCCTTAGGCATATTTTGTGCCTTGGCGTTCTGGATGGCAGTTCTTAGTTTGCCATTCATGTCTATTTCAGATCCGCCTTCCTTTGCAGCTACTGTGATCGCTTTTGCCAGTTTAGGAAATATCTTGGACATCTTGTCCCAACGTGCTTCTTTAGAGGCTCTCCTATATTCAAATGCTCTTCCCATGAGTGTGATTGATTATGCTGTAAAAATAAAAGAGTATTTGGATTTGGTCAGCTTTAATAAATAATTAACATCACAAGCTGCATTTTTGAATGGCAGATTTGATACGCTCCAGAGTAGGAGGTTTTTGTATGAAATCTACATATGAGACTTCTGGATAGTGCTTCATAAACGATTCCGAATGTCCTGAAAGCACGATAATCTTTGGTTGATGGTCTAAAAGCTCTACAAACTCTGGCCCCTCTAAACCTGAGATGTTGATATCGAGAAATATGAAATCAGGTTTTTTTCTTTCAATCTCGAGAGTGGCCTGTACCGTGTCTCCATAACACCCTAACACTTTTACCTCTGGTATTTTTCTGAGGTAAAAATTGAGAATTTCCATGAATTCCGGTTCGTCTTCTATGATAATGCAGCTTATAGAATTCATAATATTCTGCAAGTATAGCTAACTCTGATATTTTATTGAATGGACGAATTAAATAGGAAACATGAATAATTCAAGATTCTCAATTAGCCAACAATATCAATTGTTAAAGAAGTCTTGGAAGGTTCGGCGCTTGTCGAGTTTAAGCTGCTGCAGCAATGGTGATTTTGGTCTGATGGACAGGCTGAATGATTGGTAATTCCCGAAAGGAACATAATTGAAGCTCAATGACCAACAATGCAAATCCCGATTAATGGAGATGCTGGTGGCAGTCAATTTTTTTTGTACAAAATCATATCCTGTACGGTAGGATACTTGAGTTTTGTTGGTGAGTCCCAGTGTTCCATTTACGGACATAGATTGTGTAATATTTGATTCTTGAAGCCCTCTTTTGGTTCTATTGATAGAATACTGAATATTCAAACTCCATGGAAGATTAAAATCAACATACTGTTGCGGATTTTGTAACATATAGGCGATTTCGTCGGCTGTACCCAATTCCGAATTTTGAATCGCATTAGGATCAGAGAAGTCTGTTGGGCCATTGAGGTTTCCTGTTTGATTGTATGGATCTTCCTCTTCTGATGATTTTCCTTTTCCTTTAGTTTTGGGCTTGAGACGCAGATTTACTGACGTATTTATAGAAGAAAGTTGCCCCAGGCCTTGCCCATTGTTCCAGGCGTATTGGTCTAATCTCCTATCTCTAATAGTCGTTACACCTAGTGCATTGGTGGTTTCGCTTACAAGCTTGTACACATATGGATCAAAATTACCACCCACCGTCAAACTCATTGCACCTTTGAAAAAGGAGGTTCGGGCATTCCAGTTTATATTACTCAACTTAAAGGAATCGGACGCAAAATTGTAACCTGAGCTCATTGAGAGGTTATCGAACAGTTTTACTTTTTTGAATTCATCCACACTATCTTTTTTGTCTTTGACCTTCATCTCCAGGTTATTGGTCAATGAGAAGCTCATGGTTTTGCTTTTGGATCCATTGGGTGATCCATACGCAAATCCCTGATATTTAGATAGTCTTCTTGGATTGCTGCCCAATGTATCTACCTGAACATTTTGCCACACGCCATATTTTTCAGACCCAAAATCAGGGCTATAGCTGAAAGAAAGACTCGGGGTTACCACGTGTCTGATGGCCTGTACTTTACCATCACCTTTAAAAAAATGAGTGCCATAAAAACGTGTATTGAGTGATGCACCCGAACTCCAGCTTCCCGCCCGACTAAAGCCCTCTGTGGTATCAATGCGTACACCATTCTGTTCTGGAACAAAGGTGTAGTCCAACTCACGCGTATACCATACCTCTTGATAATTGAAGTTTGGACTCACCGTAAAAAATTTAAGCACATTCATTGAAGTTGATATAGGAATGGTATGTCTTCCACCAATTTTCGCCCGATCATAGAGTTCGGGCAAGTGAGTAAAAAGCTCTAACCGTTCCAATTCTTCTGGTGCCTCATTGATTACATTAAATGAACCTGCTGAAGGAATTGCGGAATTGGTGAATTCGTTTTTCGCTACAAAGTTGTGACTAAAGCTTAATTTGGCAAGAGGTGACTTGGCATTATTCACTACGTTTTTGAATGGATAGATCCTATTCATATTGAGTGAAAAATCCGGCAAAGAAAGAGTGGCTTCACCAGTGGCTACATTTTGGTTGTGTCGCCCATTCAGTGCCATATTCCACGGTGTACTTGGAAATTTCTGGGTATATCCAACACTTGATGAAAACGCCGAAGTGATATTTTGCTGAATATTTTGTATTTCCAGATTGTTGTTTGCATTGTATGTTGACGTTCTTATATTCACCGAAGAGCTGAAACTGGAATTGCCTCTGGTTTCAGGTCGATGGCTCCACTGAATGGCGTAATCCTTCGTTTCTACTGGATTTTCTACATTATCAGTGATATTTCTATTGTACGAAAAATTGAAAGTTCCTGAGAACTTATATCGTTTCCTATAGTTCGAATTGGCAGTTAACGTATTACTTCCCTTTGAGTAGATATCTCCAGTCAATCGCAGATCGACATAATCATTGAAAGCGAAATAATAGCCAGCATCTCTAAGGAAAAACCCACGCCGCTGATCTTCACCGTAAGAAGGAAATATAATACCACTTGCTTGATGTTTCGGTTGAGGAAACATTCCAAAAGGTCCCCAAAGAGGAGTAGGAATCTCCCGAAACTTCAGATTGAATGGGCCGGTCACTATTTTATTTCCAGGTATTACTTTGATTTTATTTGATTCAATAAAGAAATGCGGATCAGCGAGGTTACAAGTACTGTACTTTCCACCTTTAATGAAAAGTTCGTCATCTTCATTTTTTTTCACATCCTCTCCATGCATAAATGCCCCATCAAGCTCCGTCACCACACCTTTTATCAGAGCACGTTTCGTTTTGAAGTTATAGACAATATCATTGGTCTCGTACACTTCACTTTTCTGAGTAAAAACTGGTTTCCCAATTTTTCTGCCCGTGGAATCAAGCTGATATTTTGAACTTAAGGTATGTTGCTCCCAATCAATGAGCGTACTATTTGACTCAATAGACATAATATCGTAATCAAGGTGAGTATTCCCATAGAGGAAAAGTTTTTGACTTTTCACATCAAAAATCATAGAATCAGATGCGCTGTAATTGATGGTTGTCTCAATGTCACCAGTCTGGGCAGGTGCTTTTTTGAAAGGCGCAGGTGCACTTGAAACTTCGGGCTGTACAAATTGATCTGCTGAAGGTATGGTATCAGTTATGGAAGGAGGTATTTGCTGGTTTGAAATGTTGAGGGTATCTAACCCTGGGACAATAACAACCGTACTATCTACCTGTGCGAGAAGAGAATTCCAGAAAATTGTGAAAAAAATTGATATTACTAACCTCCTCAAGCCGTCGCGGATTTTATATTCAGGTGAAAAATTTGCAATTTTGCGTAAAAATATCGGATTTTAATATATAACCGAGTAGCCGTGAGAAATATTGCAATTCCAATTTGTGTTACACTGTTTTTGATTTTGGTATCATTTCATAATGCCGGCAATCCAAGATATAGAGTTAGAAAAATTGTTATTGATGCCGGGCACGGTGGAAAAGACCCAGGAACTCATGGAGCCATTTCAAAAGAAAAAGACATAGCACTTAATATAGCCAAGGAAGTTGGACGTATTGTCACGGAAAATATGCCAGATGTTAAGGTAGTTTATACACGAAGCGACGATAGTTTCCCAACGCTGGAATCAAGACCAAAGCTTGCCAATAAAGAAGGGGCAGATGTATTTATATCTATTCATGCAAACTGGGTTTCAAATCCAGCAATCTATGGTACCGAAACATATGTGATGGGTGTTCAAAATGCAGAAAGGAATTTTGAAGTAGCTAAGAGAGAAAATTCTGTAATACTGCTAGAAGAAAATTATGAAGCCAGATATGACGGCTTTGATCCAAAATCTCCAGAATCTTACATATTGTTTAATCTAACCCAATCTGCCTTTCAGGAAAGAAGTCTGAGATTGGCAGGATTCATTGAGGATCAGTTTAAGAATAGGGTAGGCAGAAAAAGTCGTGGTGTGAAACAATCCAGTCTTTATGTGCTTTGGAGCACTGCAATGCCTAGTGTTTTAGTGGAAGTGGGCTACCTTAGTAATCAGAAAGAGGAAAATGAGCTGAACAACGAACTTAATCAGGTTTACATAGCTTCAGGGATTTACAGAGCCTTTCGAGATTACAAACTGGAAATTGAATCCATGAACTAACCCTTTTTATGTCAAAACAATTCAAAGTAGGACTCATTGCGCTTTTGTCAGGAGCAATATTATACTGGGGCTTCAACTTCCTAAAAGGCAATGATTTCTTCTCACCAACCAATAAATACTATGTCATCTATGACAATGTAGATGGTCTGAATAAATCCAATCCTGTAATCATCAATGGTTTGGCCGTTGGTCGGGTGAGCGCCATTCGGTTATTGCAAGATCAGGCGAATAATGTTTTAGTAGAAATTGATATTGATGAAACAGTCGTGCTTGGTAAAACCGCACAGGCGGCTTTGTCCAATACAGATTTCCTAGGGAGCAAAGGGATAATCTTGACGGTAGGTGACTTGAATCAACCTATTGTGCCCGGTGATACTCTGGAGGCCATTGTCGACAGAGGCATTGGAGAAATCATAGACAGTGCCGCGCCAATCGCCAATACACTAAATACCACCATCACCCGAGTGAATGAAATACTGATCGGCCTGAAGGGCAGTGGCGAAAAAATCAATGCCACCATAGGTGAGCTTCAAATCATGACAGAAAATATCAATGCAATGATTGGCGCCAATCGAAAAAGTGTAAATCAAATCATTGCCTCTACAAATTACCTTTTGGAAAATCTAAATGATAAGGTGGATATGTTGACCCCATTGATGGAGAAGTCTGAAACGGTTTTGGATTCTCTAGGCAGCATCAACATCAATCGCACGCTGGCAGGAGTAGATACAGTATTGTTTAATCTAAATGAAACGCTTCTGTATTTTAAGGAGAGCCAAGGCACAATTGGCAAACTGATGAACGAAGATTCAGTTTATAATAATCTGAACAAGTTGCTTGTGGATCTTGACAAACTTACTATTCATTTCGATCAATATCCCAAAGACTTCATGAAGCCCCTTGGCAGAAAGCACAAAAAGCTGGAAGCTACTTCAGAAAAATAGTCTCCGAAAAACGTTACCTTTCCTTTCTTCATGAAATACCCCAAATATGGAAGAAAGACATAGAAAAAATGCACTTGAATTTGATCAGTTGCTTTCACAGCTCCATGATAAATTGAGCCTTGTTTATGAGGGCGGTGGTGCCAGCAAACAAGCATCACACAAAGCTAAAGGCAAACTAACTGCACGAGAGCGCATCGCTTATTTGGTAGATGAAATGTCTGATTTCCTTGAAGTGGGGACATTCGCAGCAGATGGGATGTACGAAGAATGGGGAGGCTGTCCTTCGGGCGGGGTGATTATTGGTATCGGAAAGGTCTCTGGTAGGCAGTGTGTGATAGCAGCCAATGATGCCACAGTAAAAGCTGGCGCATGGTTTCCCATGACGGCTAAAAAGAATCTCCGGGCGCAGGAGATTGCAATGGAAAACAAACTTCCAATTATTTATTTGGTAGACAGTGCAGGGGTGTTTCTTCCGATGCAAGACGAAATTTTCCCTGACAAAGAACATTTTGGAAGACAGTTTCGCAACAATGCAAAGATGTCCTCTGAAGGGATTGTCCAGATCGCTGCTATCATGGGAAGCTGTGTAGCAGGTGGCGCCTATTTGCCCATCATGTCAGATGAGGCCATGATTGTGGAAGGTACAGGCTCCATTTTTTTGGCAGGAAGTTATTTGGTAAAAGCGGCTGTAGGTGAAGATGTAGACAATGAAACGCTAGGCGGTGCAGATACACATTGCGAAATCTCGGGAGTCACAGATAATAAGTATGCCTCTGACGAGGAATGTCTGGATGCCATCAAAAGGGTTTTTGACAGAATAGGAGAACCAGATTTGGCCGGATTCAATAGGGCCACACCCAAACCCCCTCAGCTTAATCCACAAGAAATTTACAATCTCTTTCCTATCGATAGAAATGTGCCTTTTGATATGATAGAAATTATTAAAAGGTTGGTGGATGAGTCAGCATTTGATGAATATAAAAAGGATTATGGCAAAACCTTAATTTGTGGCTATGGAAGAATTGATGGCTGGAGTGTAGGGATTGTGGCTAATCAGCGGAAAGTCGTAAAAGCAAGAAAAACGGGGGGTTCGCAGGAAATGCAGCTTGGCGGGGTGATTTATTCAGATTCTGCGGACAAGGCGGCAAGGTTCATAATGAATTGCAATCAGCGAAAAATCCCTCTTGTTTTTTTGCATGACGTGAATGGATTTATGGTTGGTAGCCGATCGGAGCAAGGAGGCATCATAAAGGATGGCGCCAAAATGGTCAATGCAATGGCCAACTCAGTAGTTCCAAAAATTACCATTATCATGGGCAGTTCCTATGGCGCAGGGAATTATGCCATGTGCGGGAAAGCATATGATCCTCGACTTATTTATGCTTGGCCAACAGCTAAAATGGCTGTGATGAGTGGGAAATCAGCGGCAAATACACTTCTCCAGATTAAAATTTCATCCATGAAAGGAAAGGGGATTGAACTAACGGAAGAGGCGAAACAGCAGCATTTGAATGAAATAGAATCATCATATAACCACAAGTTGAGCCCTTATTATGCTGCTTCACAGCTGTGGGTAGATGGCATCATTGACCCATTGGAAACGCGCCGTGTTATATCAACTGGAATTGAGGCAGCAAATCATTCGAGAATAGAAAAGTCAATGAATGTTGGGGTAATTCAGACATAGATATAAATTCGCTTCCATTTAATGCAAAGAATCCCTAATTTGAAATTTTTAAACCATAGAAATTGATAAAGGAAAGTGAACTGAAAGCGCTTGTGACGCTATTGGAGGACGATGATGACGAAATAGTCTCACACGTGGAGCGAAAGTTAATGGAGATCGGTACTGGTGTTATTCCATTGCTGGAAAGAGAGTGGGAAATCAACTTTAATCCAGTGACTCAAAGAAGGATAGAGGACTTGATCCATACATTACAATTTGAGTTGGTACAGGAGCGTTTGTTTGATTGGAAACAAAACAGAAACGAAGATTTATTGGAAGGTCTGTGGTTGGTTGCTACCTACCAATATCCTGATATTGATCTCGAAGAACTTCGGCAGCAAATTCATGAAATTTATATTGAAGTTTGGAGGGAATTCAAAGAAGGCCTCACTCCTTTTGATCAGGTTCGTATTTTAAATAGTGTGTTGTTTGACAAATTGAAATTTCGAGCTAACACTAAGAATTTCCATTCGCCAGCCAATAGCATGATCAATGCAGTTTTGGAATCTAAAAAAGGAAATCCAATCTCATTGTGCTCAGTCTATTTATTGATCGCCCAAAAGATGGGTCTTAATATTTATGGTGTGAATTTGCCAAACTTATTCATCGTTACATACAAAAACGAAGAAACAGAGTTTTATATCAACTGCTTTAGCAAAGGGTTGATTTTTACCAAAGATGATATCGACAACTATCTCGATCACCTTAGCATCACCAAGCAGGAGATTTTCTACGCACCTTGTAACCATTTGGATATAGTGCTTCGTGCCCTCAGAAACCTGGTTGTTTCATTCGAAAAGCTGGGAGACTATCATAAATCTGACGAAATAAAGGTTATTCTGAAAAAACTGGATGATCAGTATATCGCTTTTGATTGAAAGCGATCACCCAAATCAGACTTAAATATTATACGCCAGCAGATATCCCTTCACTTCTTCCAAGGCAATCTCATAGCTTTTTGGAGAACCATTGTTCAGTTTATTGATGGTGCCAGTCATGGCGAAATCAGAATTGAATTTCACGAAAGTATCATCTCTGAGACTCAATTTTTTTCTACTGTAAATTTTAAATAATACTTCCTTGGCACACCAAATGGCACATAGTTTACGAATATCATCAGCGTATTCTTTTTCTGATCCATTGATAAACTTTTCTCTTATTTGGAGCATTTTGTGCCGTGGGCGCTCAAGATCAATACCACATGGAGCCTTGAGGTGAATCATGGCTGCTGCCATTGGAAAGGAGTGAGAAATAGAAATTTCAGCCGCCCTGCCTTTGAGTAAAGGTTTACCCGTTTCTTCAATATCAATACCCTCGTATTTAATATTAAACTGTGAGCACAATTGCTGAATCAGGATTCTCCCAACTATCCATTCGGCTAATTTTGAGGGATGATATTT
>JBLICU010000096.1:0-11874 GCA_047632435.1 Cyclobacteriaceae bacterium | reverse complement strand
AATTTCCGCTTTCGCTGATAACAGCAAATGTAAATCTATTCTAGGACGAAATTTAAAATGTAAATTCGTGTCAGGACTATCAACAAATAAAAGTTAAATCTGTAAACTTTTTTTAGGACGGGTCACAATTCATTCTGTGCCCTACTCTATAAAACATTTCCTCTCTCCCCACATCCCCCCACCAACCTCAATATTTGATCAATAATCTATAATGTTTCATTCAATTGACAGGATTTTAGCCCTTGCATGCCAGATAGTTATCTGATCATAAGGCTATTTAGGTTTTAAAATCGCTGTTTAATGCCTAATACTAAATTTTTTAATAAAGTGGGTGAAAGTGGGGGTATGTGGTTGGAAATGTCAAACCATTCCTTATATTTGCTACGGTGGTTTATATTTTTCAAGACTCAAATGGCTTTTTTTACAAGCGAGTATGAGTGTAAGTTGGATACCAAAGGCAGGTTAGTATTACCTGCAAAGATTAAGGCTAACCTGCCAGAGGTCTCCACGCACGAGCTCGTAATCCGACAAGGGTTCGAGCCAAATCTGATCCTGTATCCAATGTTAGAATACAAAAAGATACATGCCAAGATAGCTGCGCTCAGTGAGTTCAACGAAGAGCAGCGAAAACTTAAACGCACCTTTTTCAGGAGTATAGCACAGGTGGAGTTGGATAATGCGGGACGGATATTAATACCAAAAGCTGCACTCGCTCATGCCAGACTTGATAAGGATGTACTTCTGGTAGGGATGGGCAACTATATTGAAATGTGGAATCCTCAGGTATTTAATGATTACCAGCTCGGGGATCCAGTGGAATATTCGGATCTGGCTCAAAAATATTTAGACGAGTAGCCCATGAGTGTATACCATACCCCGGTTATGTTGAAGGAATGCATGGAAGCGCTCGACATCAAGCCGGATGGCATATATGTAGATGTCACTTTTGGTGGTGGCGGTCACTCCAAAGAAATGCTCAACCAGCTGGATACGGGAAAATTGTTTGCATTTGATCAGGATGATGATGCAAAAACAAACGCTCAGGCTTTGAAGGAAGCTGTAGGGCAAACACGTTCTTTTACATTTATTGAATCCAATTTCAGGTATCTCAACAAGTACCTTAAATTTTATAAGGCAGGAAAGGTGGATGGCATTTTGGCTGATCTTGGTGTTTCATCACACCAGATCAACGAAGGTGATCGCGGCTTTTCTACTCGTTTTGACGGATTGCTGGATATGCGGATGGATCGTAATATGCCTTTTACAGCCAAAGATGTCATCAACGATTATGCTGAGGATGATCTGATTCATATTTTTAGTGCTTATGGTGAAATCAGAAACTCACGCACACTTGCTTCAAACATTGTGAAAGCAAGAGGCAAAAGCATTACGAGAAATGAGGAACTGAAACAAATAGCGCTAAAAGCGGCACCAAGAGGAAAAGAGATGAAATATTTGGCGCAGCTGTTTCAAGCCATCAGAATAGAGGTGAATAACGAAATGGGTACGTTGAGGGAATTTTTGGAGCAAACGACGGAAGCCATCAAACCGGGAGGCAGATTGGTAATTATGAGTTACCATTCATTAGAAGATCGACCAGTGAAGAACTTCATGAATACCGGAAATTTTAAAGGCGTGATGGAAAAGGATTTTTTCGGGCATGAAATCAGGCCATTCAAACCCCTGACCAAAAAACCGATCATCCCGACGGAGGAGGAAATAACTGTAAACAGCCGAGCAAGAAGCGCGAAGCTAAGAATAGCAGAAAAATTATAATAAACTGATAATTGTAAAATGGCAACCAATACATTCAAAATACCATCAAAATCACAAAGCAGAGGAGGTTTCTCTACTTTGATTGAGCGGTTTTTGCGTATTGACAATTCGCTTTCAGAGGTAATACACGTCAGGTTCCTTTCACAGATATTTTACGTATCATTCCTTTGCATTATTTACATTGGCAACAGACATCACGCAGAAAAGAAGATCCGAACTATTAATAAGTTGGAGACTACCATCTCCGATCTAAGAGCAGATTTTACCACGCTCAATGCCTCATTCAAGTTTTCCAGCAAACAATCCGAAGTTGCCAAGCAGGCATCTAAGTTGGGTTTGAAGGAGAGCAATGTTCCACCTTATAAAATAATCCTTAAGGAGGAATGAGTATCAAAAAAGCCATATTAGTTCGAGTTCGTTTAGCTTTCTTAATAGTATTCTTATTTTCTGTAGGAATACTATTTCGCATTTTCACCATTCAGTATTCCGAGGGTTCCAAATGGAAAGGAATCGCTGAGTCTTTAGGACTTCAGGTGATGAAGGTGAGTGCTACACGTGGCAATATTTATGCAGATGATGGCAGTTTGCTAGCCACTTCCTTGCCTGTTTATCACGTGGCTTTTGATCCTTTGCTGGCCAGTGATGAATTGTTTCATAGCCACATTGATTCTTTGTCTTACTTGTTGGCAAAATTCTATGGAGATTATTCCATGGAGCAATACAAAAGAAAAATCGTCAACGCACGGCGGGATCACAAACGCTATATGGTTCTCAACCGACATCAGGTCGGCTATCAGGAAAAAAAGCAAATGGAACGCTGGCCAATATTTAGATCTGGTCGACTTGCTGGAGGTGTGATTTTTGAAAAGGTGGAAAAAAGAATTCGACCTTTTTCGCATTTAGGTGGACGTACAGTTGGTTCCATTGATGGAGACAACAAAGGGACAGTAGGATTGGAGTATAGTTTCAATCGTCAGCTTGCAGGTAGAGATGGTGAGGCATTGTTTCAAAAAATGGCTGGAGGAGGCTGGAAGCCAGTTTATGATGGAACAGAGATTCAACCAATCAATGGTTATGATGTGCAAACAACCATCAATGTCAACCTTCAGGATGTTACTGAAACAGCTCTTTTGAAACATTTGGAAAAGCATCAGGCTGATTATGGTGTGGTGATTTTGATGGAGGTGAAAACGGGTGAGATCAAAGCGATATCCAATCTGAGTCGCAATGCCAGTGGAGAATATTACGAACGATACAACTACGCAGTAGGAAGCCAGGGGGCAAGAGAACCAGGATCCACTTTCAAGTTGGCAAGTATGATTGCTTTGTTGGAAGATTCTAATTTAAAACTCACGGATTCAATAGATACCGGAAATGGTAAAATGCAATTTTTCGACAAGATCATGAAAGATCACAAACCGGGAGGTTACGGTAAGTTGACAGTTCAGGAGATTTTCGAGAAGTCGTCCAACATTGGTGTAGCCAAATTGGTGAGTGAGCATTTTGGCAGCAATCCTATCAGATTTACTGACTATTTAAAAAACATTGGAATAGACAAACCACTCGGTTTTCAGCTGATTGGAGAGGGTGTGCCATACATTAAGAATCCCACAGATTCCACTTGGAGTGGGATCAGTTTGCCTTGGATTTCCCATGGTTATGAGTTGAAAATGACGCCATTGCAGACTTTGACACTTTACAATGCGGTGGCCAACAATGGCAAAATGATTCAGCCACTGATTGTGAAAGCCGTATTGAAGGACAACAAGAGAATAGAGACGTACAAGTCGAAGGTTTTGAACAAAAAAATATGTTCAGATAAAACCCTTGAAGAATTAAAAATCATGCTTGAAGGTGTCGTAGAAAGGGGAACTGCACAAAATATAAGGAATGAACGCTACAAAATTGCTGGTAAGACAGGAACAGCCAAAAAGGTGGTGGATGGTCGATACACTAGCAATTATTACACATCGTTTGCAGGCTATTTTCCAGCGAACGATCCTCGCTACAGCTGCATTGTGGTAATTGATGAGCCGCAAGGATATCAGATTTACGGAAGTGACGTTTCTGCTCCGGTATTCAAAGAAATAGCCGATAAGATTTACGCTCTTGAGATAGAAATGCACCAGGAGTTGCCTGAGAATAAGTTGGAATTTGCAGGCACATTCCCAGTGATCCGAGCGGGTAAAAGAGAAGAGCTGCAAATGCTCAGCAATGAAATGGGTATTTCCAATCATGCTTCGGATGAAGACACCTGGGTCAAAACCAGTTTGGTCAACAATTCTATTTTTTGGAAAGGATCGGATGCAAATATTGATCGCGTTCCGGATGTTCAAGGCATGACTTTGCGTGATGCACTTTATTTATTGGAAAATGCGGGATTGCAGGTGAACGTGGAAGGAAGAGGTCGGGTAAGTACACAATCCATTTCTCCGGGGGTTAAATTTTCTTATGGTGCCACCATTAAAATTAATCTGGGATGATGCGATCACTCAAGGACATATTGTTTGGTGTATCGTTGGTTTCTATCCACGGTGAACGAGATATTGAAATTTCAGGATTGACATTTGATTCCAGAAAAGTTACCAAAGGGTCTTTATTTTTTGCTGTCAAAGGATTGACAGTAGATGGTCATGACTATTTAGATAAAGCAATAGAAAAAGGTGCAATGGCCATGCTTTGTGAAGAACTCCCCCAAACACTGAGTGAGGGTATAACTTATATACAGGTGGAGAATAGTGCAGCAGCCATGGGAGTGGTTGCTGCCAATTTTTTCAGTCACCCATCTAAAAACTTGAAATTGGTAGGTATCACCGGTACCAACGGTAAAACAACAACTGCAACTTTATTGCATCAACTTTTTATCAATCTGGGGTACAAAGTGGGGATGCTCTCAACCGTGGAGAACAAAATTGAGCACAGGGTCTTGCCAGCGAGCTATACCACTCCGGACAGCATTCAGCTAAATGAACTTTTGGCTGAAATGGTTGCTGAAGGATGTACGCATTGCTTCATGGAAGTGAGCTCCCACGCCCTTGTACAAGAACGTGTTGCCGGCATTGAATTTGCAGGTGCGGTTTTTACCAACATCTCACATGATCATCTGGATTATCACGAAACCTTTGATGCTTACATCAGTGCAAAAAAAAGGTTGTTTGATGGGCTGAATTCAAGTGCTTTCGCATTGGTCAATATAGATGACAAGCGGGGCAGGATAATGTTGCAAAATACCAAAGCGGATCAGCTGACCTATTCGGTGAAAGCCATGGCAGATTTTAAGGCCAAAATCATACACAATACAATTCAGGGTTTGGAATTGGATATTAATGGTGTCAATGCATGGTTCAGATTAATCGGTGATTTTAATGCCTACAATCTTTTGGCGGTTTATGCCACGGCGGTTTTATTGGAAGAAGACAAAATAGATGTGCTCACTGCATTATCTGAATTGGAAGGAGCCAGAGGACGATTTGAGATGGTCCCTAACAAAAATCAAATTCTTGCTATCGTGGATTATGCGCACACACCTGACGCTTTGGAAAATGTTTTGAAAACCATTGACAATCTGCGGACGCGACAAGAGACTTTGATTACCGTGGTGGGTTGTGGTGGAAATCGTGATAAAACAAAAAGGCCGAAAATGGCCAGAATAGCAGCAGGTTTTAGCAATAAAATCATTTTAACTTCTGACAATCCAAGAAATGAAGATCCAGCTGAAATTTTGAAAGAGATGATGGCTGGTATTCCCAAAGTGGATCAAAAGAAAACAATGATTATTCAGGATAGGCGAGAAGCCATACGCACGGCGTGCAACCTGGCAGAAGCAAATGATATTATTCTCGTTGCAGGAAAGGGCCATGAGACTTATCAGGAAATAAAAGGAGTTAGAAATCACTTTGATGATAAAGAAATACTTAATGAAATGTTGAACAGTTGAAAGGAAACAAGACAAGAGATACGAGTAACAAGACAAAAGCCTCATTAGGCTTTAAGTCTAAAATCTGGGATCTAAAGTCTAAAGTCTAAAAAATGCTTTACTACCTATTCGAATATTTAGATAAACAATTTGACCTTGCAGGAGCTGGATTATTCCAGTATATCTCCTTCAGGGCTGGTATGGCCACTGTGGTTTCATTGCTTATCACTATTGTATTCGGAAAATATCTCATTTCTGCTCTTAGAAAATTCCAGTTGGGAGAATCCATAAGGGATCTTGGATTAAAGGGGCAAATGGAAAAAGCAGGAACACCTACCATGGGCGGTATTATCATCATTGCAGCGATAGTTATTCCTACATTGTTGTTTGCCAATCTCACCAATATTTATGTTCTGTTACTTTTAATAACAGCCGTATGGATGGGTATGATTGGCTTTCTCGACGATTACCTCAAAATAAAGAAAAAGAACAAGGACGGTCTTTCGGGAACATTCAAAATTCTGGGTCAGATAGCCATTGGACTATTTGTTGGTTTGGTCATGGTTTGGCGTCAGGATGTAGTGTTGCCTTCCTTTTCGTTTGTTGGAATTATTGACAGTAACTCGATCATAACTACGCTTCCATTCATCAAGGACAATCAATTTCATTATGATTGGCTGCTGCCATATTTTCTCGAAGAGTATACATGGTTGATGTATGTGTTAATTGTGATTTTCATAATTACGGCGGTTTCAAACGGTGCGAATATTACCGATGGTGTGGATGGACTGGCAGCCGGAACTTCTGCGATCATTGGTCTGACACTCGCAATTCTGGCCTATTTAAGTGGTAACGTCATATTCGCTGAGTATCTCAACATAGAATATATCCCAAATGCAGGTGAATTGGTGATTTTCAGTGCAGCCTTTGTTGGCGCATGTATCGGATTTCTGTGGTACAACTCGTACCCGGCCCAGGTATTTATGGGCGATACTGGAAGCCTTGCGATAGGCGGAATCATTGCTGTTTTGGCTTTGGTTATTCGAAAGGAATTATTGATTCCGATATTCTGCGGAATATTCGTGGTGGAAAATTTGAGTGTGATATTGCAAGTTTCTTATTTCAAATTCACAAGAAAAAAATATGGAGAAGGCCGTCGCATATTGTTGATGTCCCCACTTCATCACCATTATCAAAAGAAAGGAATTCATGAAGCCAAAATTGTTACCCGATTTTGGACGGTTGGGATTCTTTTGGCAATAGCCACATTGGCCACATTAAAACTTAGATGATTAAGATATGACACTAGAACAATTGTATCAAAGTAATGAGAAATTCCAAAAGGAAGCCAGCCAACTCAGCGAGATGGTGCCAGGAGGAAATATGATTGAGTTTTCATCGCTTCTTATCAGAGGATCAAAAAAGATAGACGTGTTGCTCCAGAAACTGATTACCGCAAAATCGGAAACATCGTTCCATGCCGCTTTGACTAAAATGGAAGATGAAATGGATGAAGTGGTCTATATGCTCGATCGATTAGATGAAGCGAATAGAATGCAGAAAATGGATTTCATCATAAAATTTATTAAAAAAGGATACGATTTGCTGTCTATATATTCAATGTGCTGTGATCAGCTTATCGAAAAGAAAATCAAGGCAGACGAATTCGAAAACGATTGACAAATGGTGTATCTAAGAAATATTTCACATTAAAAAATGAATAGAGCAATCGCCATATTGGGAGCTGCGGAAAGCGGCATTGGAGCAGCCATCTTAGCTAAGAAACTTGGTTTAGAAGTTTTCTTGTCCGATAGTGGTGCGATCTCTGATGCACGCAAGGCCATTCTTCATCAGCATGAGATTGCTTTTGAAGAAGGAGGCCATTCTACGTCTACCATTTTGGCGGCAGATCTTGTGGTGAAAAGTCCCGGAATTCCTGACAAAGCTCCTTTTATACAATCCATTGTGGCACAAGGCATTTCTGTGATTTCGGAAATTGAATTTGCCTTTCGGTACATGGAAAAGGATGCCAAAGTAATTGCGATTACAGGAACCAACGGTAAAACCACTACCACCTTGCTTACCTATCACCTGCTTAAATCTGCGGGACTGAAAGTAGCCTTAGGTGGAAATGTCGGTGTGAGTTTGGCGAAACTCGTCGCAGAAGGTGGATATGATTATTATGTGGTTGAAGTGAGTAGTTTTCAATTGGATGGAATTGTTCAATTTAAGCCGGACATAGCAGTTTTATTAAACATAACACCAGATCATTTGGATCGATACAATTACGATTTTCAGTCATATGTTTCTTCCAAATTCAGAATCACTGAAAATCTTACAAGTGACGAATGTTTTATCTATTGTGCGGATAGCAAACCGATCACCGAAGAAATATCTAAAAGAAAAATTGAGGCCTGTTTATTTGCGGTTTCAGCAACCAAAGGCCCCAAGTGGCAAGCTCACATTGACAATGAACATTTGATCTTTGATTACAAATTCAAAGAAAAGGGGCGAAAGCATCAGATTCCGGTTTCAGAAATTTCCTTAATTGGGAAACACAACATGATCAATAGCATGTCTGCCGTGCTTTGTGCATTGACATTGGATGTGCCTATTGAAAGTATTTTGAAAAGCCTAAAATCATTCATCAACGCGCCTCACAGATTGGAACTGGCTGGTAAGATAGATGGAGTGAAATATATCAATGATTCTAAAGCGACCAATGTAGATTCAGTCTTTTATGCTCTGGATGGAATCAATGAACCAATCATTTGGATCGCAGGTGGAACGGATAAGGGAAATGACTATAGCCAGATTGCCGATTTGGTTCGAGATAAGGTAAAAGCGCTCATCTGTTTGGGTGTCGATAACTCCCCGTTGCGCATGGCTTTCGATGGCATGGTAGAAAATATAGTGGAGGTTGATTCCGCTGCTAAGGCAGTATCGGCGGCCCATGACTTTGCAACAAAAGGGGATGTAGTGTTGCTTTCTCCAGCTTGTGCAAGTTTTGATTTATTTACAAATTATGAGGACCGTGGAGATCAGTTCAAGGCGGCAGTAAAATTATTTTCAGGATCTAAAGCACTGAAAGCATGAATGTAATAAAAGATTGGGCTTTTAAAAATCTGAAAGGTGATCCGGTGATTTGGTTCATTGTCTTCCTGCTTTCAATGCTTAGTATTTTGGTGGTGTACAGTGCTACCGGTAGTTTGGCGTATAAAATGATGGGTGGAGATACGGAATATTATCTCATCAAGCATTCATCGCTTGTCTTTTTGAGTCTGGTAGCGATGTGGGTCGCTCATAAAATTGATTACAGGTATTACGCGAAGCTTTCCAGATTGGCATTGTGGGCATCAGTTCCTTTGCTTTTAATCACTTGGAAATTTGGTGTGAATATCAACGAAGCATCTCGTTGGATTACCATTCCGATCATCAATCAAGCATTTCAGCCTTCGGATTTAGCAAAACTAGCTTTGCTAGTTACCCTTGCTTCCATGCTTTCAAAAAAACAGCAAAGTATTGATGATTTTCAGAGGGCAATCATTCCAATGTTGCTATGGATTGGTTTGATTTGCGGCCTGATAGCCATGACCAATATTTCAACTGCCATATTACTTTTTGGAACTTGTATGTTGGTGATGTTTATAGGTAGGGTATCGGTGAAATATCTCGCCATTTTGTTATTGATAGGTGCGGTATCGGGAACGGCTGCATTGACTCTTGGTCAACGAGGAGGGACTGCTATAAGTAGGGTAGAGTCTTATTTTAATGACGATGAAATTCCTTTCCAGGCGAAGCAGGCATATATCGCCATTGCTACTGGAGGCCTTACAGGAAAAGGTCCAGGACAAAGTGATCAAAGAAATTATTTACCTCATCCTTATTCGGATTTTGTGTTTGCCATTATTCTTGAAGAATACGGTTTGATTGGAGGATTTTTTGTGCTGTTACTCTATTTGGCGTTGCTTTATAGAGGCATGAAAGCTGCCGCAGAAAGCGATCGAGCATATGGTGGATTACTTTCAGCCGGACTGGCATTTGCGCTTGTGATGCAGGCCGTGGTGAATATGGGAGTGGCCGTGGGATTAGGGCCGATTACCGGTTTGCCATTGCCGTTGATTAGTATGGGTGGTACGTCACAACTTTTTACAGGTTTGGCCATTGGAATCATCCTAAGTGTGAGCAGAGGAGAAATAGATGATATCGGTTCACCTTTAGCAAATAGTGTGAGACAAAATATAAGAGAAGCAGCATAAATGGCAGCAAACAAAACATATCGTCAATTGCCATTGCGGATCATGATCAGTGGAGGAGGAACCGGAGGACATATCTATCCGGCAGTTTCCATTGCGCAATCATTGAAAGAGATGTTAAGTGATGTCGAAATTTTGTTTGTGGGTGCGAAGGGCAAAATGGAAATGAAAAAAGTGCCTGAAGCTGGATTTGAAATTGTTGGATTGTGGATCAGTGGTTTACAAAGAAATCTTTCACTGCAAAACCTGATGTTTCCTTTCAAGGTGATTTCTAGTGTGTGGAGAGCCTTTGGTCTAATCAGAAGCTTCAAACCGGATGCAGTAATAGGTGTGGGTGGTTATGCAAGCGGACCGTTACTTTTTGCAGCAACAAGAAAAGGAATCCCAACTTTGATTCAGGAGCAAAACTCTTATGCAGGACTCACCAATAAATTGTTGGCTAAGCATGTCACCAAAATTTGTGTGGCCCACGGAGGAATGGAGAAATATTTCCCTGCGGACAAATTGGTTGTGACTGGAAATCCTGTGAGAAAAACAATCGTGCTAGAGGAATCAAGAAAGAAAGAAGCCTATCAGTTTTTCAATTTCTCCGAAAGTAAAAAGACGATATTGATTGTGGGCGGCAGTCTTGGAGCAAGAACTATCAATGAGTGCATATTGGCAGGATACGAAAAACTTAAGGCTTCAGGTTATCAGGTGATTTGGCAGACAGGTGGATACTATTATAAAGAAATGATAGCACGCGTGGATGAGCAGCATGCGGATATAAAAATGTATGATTTTCTAAGGGAAATGAATTTCGCTTATGCAGTAGCTGATGTGGTTATTTCCAGAGCAGGTGCATTGTCTATTGCGGAGCTGATGTTAACTGGAAAATCGAGTATTCTGGTTCCTTCGCCTAATGTTGCAGAGGACCATCAAACTATCAATGCGATGGCTTTGGTGGAGCGAAGAGCTGCTATTTTGGTGAAAGATAGTGATGCCATGGACACCATGATTGACACAGCCTTTTCGCTGATCAATGATGAGGAAAAAAAGAAATCTTTGAGTGAAAATATAAAGGCAATGGCCCATGAAAATGCGGCAACAGACATTGCCAATGAAGTAATAAAACTGATAGCGGCATAATGCAACTGGACAAAATCGATAGCGTCTATTTTATTGGAATCGGAGGGATCGGAATGAGTGCCATTGCCCGTTGGTTTAAGCAGCGCGGCAAGCGAGTAGCTGGCTATGATCGTGTGAAAACACCATTGACCCAAGGCCTGGAAGATGAAGGCATTTGGATTCATTATGAGGATAAAGTGAGAGCTATTCCTGATACTTTCAAAGAAAAAGACTGGTCACTGATCGTTTATACACCAGCTGTGCCTGAAGAGCACGGAGAATTAGAGTATTTCAAACGAAAAGGATTTGAAGTTAAGAAAAGGGCAGAGGTATTGGGCATTATTTCTAAAGGCCATTATTGTGTGGCTATAGGTGGTACACATGGAAAAACGACCACTTCATCTATGCTAGCTCATATTTTGCATCATTCCGAGAAGGGATGTTCCGCATTTATTGGTGGCATCATGACCAACTACAATTCCAATTTGATCATTGGCAAGGAGGATGCGCCAGTCGTAGTAGAGGCTGACGAGTATGATCGTTCCTTTCATAGACTCTCACCCAATCATGCCATAGTCACATCCGTTGATGCAGATCACTTGGATATCTATGGCGATGAAGCTACCATGCAGGAGGCTTTTGGTAAGTTTCTTCAGCTGGTGCCAGAAGAAGGTCATATTTTGATTCATTATAAGGCTGCCGAAAAAATCAGTTTGCATCTCGAAAATCTCTATTACACCTATGGAATAGATCAGGGAGATTATCAGGCCAAGGCCCTTCGAACTATTGGTGGGGTATTCTATTTCAATTTTCATGGTC
>JBLICU010000095.1:0-12233 GCA_047632435.1 Cyclobacteriaceae bacterium | reverse complement strand
GTGCATATTCCTCTCCCTCTTTTTTGAAAATAAAAGTGGGCACACGATGTACATTTTTGCCCTTTTCCTCGCCATTTGGTCCCTGTTTGTATTTTTCCTCTCCGTCATACAAGGCGATCAATTTTAATTGGCTTTTATCAAGACCTAATTCATCCCACAATCTGACAAAAGCAGGCACCCAATTTCTACTATCGCCACACCAGGTTCCCATGTAGATTTCAACTTCTGTTCCTTTCAGGTTTTTTGACCATTTGTGTGGTTTGTCCGAAAGTTCAAATCCTTGATAGCTCTGATTATACCAGCTTACATAAGCTGAGTCTTGCAGATCAGCCAATGTAATAGGTCCGCAAAGATGGATTTCGCTTCGGGCATTTTCATAGGTCTGAGCAATTTGCGCTCTGAGATAGAATGAAACCAAGGCGCAAAAGAGGAAAAGGAAATGGTTTTTCATAAAACAAGAAATATTTGTTGCAGACCAAAAGTAGAAAGAGCGTCGGATATTAATTGTTAATGAATTCCAAATGTGTTGTTAAAATTCTGTTAACGAGGTACTAAAGAATCACTCCACTTGATAAAAAACTGACTGAACAATTCACAATTCTATCTATTTTTAAGGCATGCGAGCAGTAATCATTGATGACGAGGCATCTCTTAGGGAATCTACCAACACCCTGCTGTCTATTTTTTGCCCGGATATTGAAATCGTGGGCCAGGCAGCAGGTGTAAAAGAAGGGATTGCCTTGATTCAAAAGGAGAATCCCGATCTTGCTTTTCTCGATGTAGAAATGCCCGATGGAACAGGCTTTGATGTCGTGCACGCCTTTCGGGATAGAAATTTTGCAGTGATATTTATCACAGGTCATGATGAATATGCGGTCAAGGCATTTAAGCTTTCGGCTATCGATTATATATTAAAGCCAGTGGATCCCGAAGAACTGGAGCGCGCCGTTAATAAAGCCAAAACAAGTTTTGTTGCTGGATTTTCAGGTTTGCAGCTAAAAGCACTTGAATCAAATCTGGGGAAAAACAAGCTCAAAAGAATCGTGTTGAAGGATGCGGAAAAAGTATATCTCATTGGGATAGATGAAATCATTCGATGCGAGTCGGACAACAATTACACGCAATTTTTCCTTACGGAAAATCGTAAGATTTTGGTCTCCACAACACTCAAGGAATATGAAACACTACTCACCGAACATGATTTTTTCAGATGCCACCAAAGCCACCTGATCAACCTCAATTTCTTTTCTCATTTTGATAAACGCGAAGGTGGAAGCGTACAGATGAAAGATGGGAGTGTGCTGCCAGTCTCCATCCGAAAAAAAGACCTGCTCATGAAAGCGCTTGAGCTTTTGTAAATAACAAATGCCTTTCTGTTAACATTTGAGGTCAAAACGAATTCTCTTTTTTCATTGACAAATTCTAATCTGCAGTCCACAGCTTCTCATTAACAGCCTGCGTCACCGGTTTTTACACAGATTTTTAAGCCTAATTTCTGTTTTAAAACCGCATAACGATGAAAAAATTCTTCTTACTTATTACTCTTCTCGGGCTGATGCTATCGGCGATGGCTCAGGTCAATCTTCAAAATGACTTAATCGGTTATTTCCCCTTTTCGGGAAATATAAGTGACACTACTGGCACATTTACAAATCCACAAGGTACATCCATTACCTATGTTACAGATAGAAATGGTGCGGGATCTCAAGCCCTCAATTCTTTATTTCTTAATCAAAATACGCCACTATGAAAAAGTTTATACTCTTAATATCTCTGCTGGCAATGATGCTGGCAGGTATGGCACAAACATGCTCCGTGAGTCAGACGGGAGCAAACTCCATCGCTGGCAATTCTACATGGACATCCATATCACAAACGTTTAAGGCCTGCAGTTCTGGAAGACTCAATTCCATAGGATTGTGGCACGCCTCTGGCGCTCAGATAGGTTATTCCATTAGAGTGGAAGGGCCAACAGGTGTATCGTCAACGCTCGGCTTTGCTGCGGCTAATAGTACAGTATCAATCAATTTTGCTTCGAATCCATATTATCTCTCAGAAGGCGAAGTTTATACTATTTATCTCTCGCGAAGTGCTGGATCGGGATCAAATTTTTCCTTCCGATATAGCACCAGTGCATCGTCTTATCCAGATGGAAGCATGAATCTGGGTGGAAATACGGCCGGTGACTTATATTTCAGTGTGGCACAGCAGTCGTTTACCGCTCCCACTTTTGCGCCAGCAGATCAAGCTACAGGAGTGAGTCGAATGCCTACTTTACTATTGAGTTTTTTGGAAGAAATGAAAGCCGGGTCTGGTGATATTTCTATTAAAAAAATGACTACTGCTGCGGTGACGACCATACCAGCTAGTGAAGCCGTCTACGCTACAGACGGGACGGTTCAAGTCCCTGTAAATACGCCTTTGGATGCAAACACTGCCTACTCAGTTTATTATGCTACTGGTACTTTCAAAACTTCTGCTCAAAATCTAAATGCCCCTACCTTAACGGAAGGAAGCTGGACTTTCACCACAGATGCAAGACCAGCACTGAGTCTATCAGCTAATGACACGCTGGTGAGCACCACATTTCCTTTGACGATCACATTTACGGAGGCTGTGACAGGTTTTGATTTAAATGATATTACCGTAGTTAATGCTACTTTATCCAATTTCTCTGGGAGCGGAACAACTTATACTGTGGATGTCACTCCCAATGCAGACGGAAAGGTTACACTTTCAGTAGACGGAAATGTAGCCGAAGCGGCAGGTGCTTTACCAAATATCGCCTCACTTACGCTAGAAGTGGACTATGAGTCCATTGCGCCTATACTGGCCTTATCTGCTAGTATTCCACAGACTTCAATCACCGCCATTCATACCATCGCCATTAGTTCCACAGAAAAACTGAAATCATTGGTTTCTGGTGATTTGACCTTGACGAATGCAGAAGTTTTGAAATTCAACGTGATCAATGATACCGCTTATAGCGTGACCATAGAAGCGTCGGCTACTGGGCTTGTGGAGGTAGGTCTTGCGGCGGATGTTGTAGAGGATTTAGCGGGCAATGGAAATGCGGCATCTAATACTATTTCTTTCTATTACTATCCAGATGTAAGAAAAAACATGTTTTTGTATGCGCCTTTCGATGGTAATCTTAATGATTTGAGTGGTGCTAATAACGGCTTAACTTTGGGTGAAGGAAGTCCCACTTATGGTGCTGATCGAATGGCGAAAGCAGACAGTGCGGCCTTATTTGGATCATGGTCAACAGGAAGAAGTACATTGAATAATCCGGCGAGCACAGACAAAGGGTTCAGTGTCAGCTGCTGGGTCAATCCAACAGAAACGCTAACAAGCACCACTACTACGAAGGTTATCTATGAGTATTATCTAAGAAACCTTTTACTATATGAAAATGGTCGTATCGTCTTTCGTATAGCTGATGCTGCCCCATCTAGTCAAACGACTGTTTCTTTTGTGGATACTACTTTAACAGCTGGCACATGGTATCACATTGTTGCTTCTGTTGAACCAGGTTTACTTACTCGTATTTTCATCAATAATAATGAGGTTTTCTCTGGCCCGGCACCTGTTAGCGTGAAAACCGGTTCTGAAACCTTCAGTACCCTCAATATAGGTAAAGGAGTTTTCACGGGACAATTTGCCTATCGAATACCTGCCTCATTGGATGAATTCAGACTTTATAACAAGGCTTTATCACCTACAGAAGTAAGCTTGCTATACAATACCGAATCGATTGCCTATCAAACCAAAGATGTGGCTCTATGTATGGGAGGTACTTTTGAAGCGGAGGGAATTGTTTTCGATGAAGCAGGGGAATATACCTACATGGCAGATGGGGGAGTGGAGAAGGATACCTTGGTAACACTCAATCTTACAATGAACGCCTTGCCGGCTGTTGCTGCCAATGCAAGTAGAAGTACAATTTGTGAAGGAGATTCTATTGTTTTAGTAGGAAGTGGAGCAGATTCTTATGTTTGGGACAATGGCGTCATTGACGGTGAAGCCTTCTACCCAACAGCATCGGGAACTTATACAGTAATTGGTACTGATAGCTCAACGAATTGCTCTAACGAGGCTACCATTGATATTACCGTGAATGCCAACTCGATAGTAGACGAAAGCCTGGTCGCAACCAGCTCACAACTGTGCATCGCGGGAGACAGCACCACTGTCACCACTGCAAGTTCTGTGTCTGGTATTTATTATTTCTTAAGAGACGATGAAACCGATGAAATACTGGATGGCCCAATCCTAGGAGATGGAAACCCAATAGCGTTTAATACTGGTGCCTTGAGTGCAGACCTATCACTTAACGTAGTAGGAAGCGAGTCTGCCGATTTTGGTGTGGGACAAAGAGCATTGGATTTCGACGGGATAAATGATAAAGTTTCTATTCCATATCATTCCTCTATGCTTCTCGCTACCGCATTTACAATAGAGGCGTGGGTCTATCCAAGAGCCACTTCTTTCACCCGAATCTTTTCTAACTTCAATGGAACAGGCAACTCACCAGGAGATGTAATCCTCGATTTAGTAGGAGCTTCTGTTCAAAACGGTAGGGGTTTGAGACTATATATGACCAAATCTAATGGACAAGCATCTTCTATTTCTGTGGATAACGCAGTGTCGCTCAATGAGTGGAATCACGTAGCGGCTACTTTCGAAAATGGCACCATGAAGCTCTTTGTGAATGGGGCTGAAGTGAAGTCGGGCCCTCTAGGTCAAACTTTGCCAGCAACGAAAACGGGTGCATGGGTTCTGGGTGAAGACACGGGGGGCACGAACCCTGAGTTTTTTAACGGAAAAATGGATGAAGTACGTGTTTGGAATTTTGCTAAAAGCGAATCTGACCTTGTCTCTGCCAAAGACAGATGCCTTGTGGGAGATGAAGCTGGATTGATGGCTTATTACAAATTTGATGACGACTTGGGATCCACCACTATTCAAGATTACTCATCCAACAGCAATAACGGCACGCTCATAAATATGAATGCAGCCACTGACTGGGTAAGTGGGTATGTCAATTGTGTTAGCGGGTGTTCCAAAGTAATGTCTGACATTGTTGAAATTATGGTGGGTGATTCAGAGAAGCCTACTGCTACAGCTCAGGGTATTACTGTTCAGCTGGCAGCAACAGGTCAATCGACAGTTTTGGCTAGCCAAATCAATAATGGCTCTTCCGATAATTGTACTGCGGAAAATGAATTGATTTTTTCTTTGAGCAAATCCCTATTTACATGTGATGACTTAGGCGAAAACACTATCGAATTCATCGTAACGGATGGCTCTGGAAATGCTGACACGACCACTGCTGTAGTAACTGTTAACAATTTTATAGAAGATGTAGCCATCTCAGCTCCCACTCAGGTTTGCGAAAACGAAAGTGCTACCATCACCTTGGCCAGTAGCTTGACTGGGGTAAACTACTTCTTGAAAAACGCAGGAGGCAGTGTGGTAGATGGGCCAAAAGCAGGAACTGGACAGGCAATAGATTTCATGTCTGCATCAATTGTTGCTTCTGAGACATTTTCAGTCTATGGTGAGATTCCTGGAATTGCATCGAACTGTGGATTTACCCTTACCCAAACAGTGATTGTTGATGTTATCGACGATCAAACTAATCCAACGGTAGTTGCTCAAGCTATCAGCGTGGCACTTGATGCGGATGGAAACGCCACGATTACAGCCGCTGAAATCAATGATGGTTCTTCAGACAATTGCACAGCCCAAGAGGAGTTGGTTTTGTCTCTTGACAAAACAGCTTTCACTTGCGACGATCTGGGCGCAAATACGGTGACACTCACCGCAACTGATGCCAATGGAAACGAAGGGACTGCTACGGCAACCATCACTGTCTTGGATGAAATTGCACCAACAGCTGTAGCCAAGAACATTAACTTGCCATTGGATGCCAACGGAGATGCAACACTGACTGCAGTGATGATCGACAATAGATCATCTGACAATTGTGGAGTGGTGACATTGTCTATCGACAATACTTCTTTCGGAACGAGCGATCTAGGAGAAAACACTGTGACATTGACAGTCACAGATGCCACACAAAACCAAGCAACAGCAGTAGCTACCGTGACAGTGGTTCCTTACAACCAATCACCTGTTATCAACACTCCAATTACTAACTATAGCTTCTTGGAGGATGCAGCAGCTACTACAATTGTGGCTGACTTGGATGCTACATTTAGCGATCCTGAAAATGACGCTCTTACTTTTAGCGTGGCTAGTGCGAATCCACTATTGGTAGCACAGATTGTGAAAAACGCGGGTGTCTCCAGCGTAGTGTTAACAGCAGCTGCCAATTTCTTTGGCGTGGTGAATGTGACTGTGAGTGCTACGGATCAAATCACCACAACAGACATGATTATTTCTGTGACGGTGGAGCCGGTAAATGATCAACCTGTCTTCACCTTGAGTGGTGATTTAACCGTAACCGAAGACTTTGACGGAATAATCAGCATAATGGCCACACAACTACAACCTGCCAACGAATCGGCACAAACCCTGACCTACAGCATCAGTCCTGCCAGTGTGACTTTTGCCAATGTAAGCTTTGAGCCGAACACAGGTAAAATCGATGTTTCGGCAGTTGCCAATGGTTTTGGAACTCAATTTTTCACTATCACAGCAAATGATGGAGAGTTCGGAAACAATACCTTTTCTGCCGATTTCACATTGACAGTGAATGCTGTAGATGATGCTCCGGTGCTTATTTCTTCAATTCAAGATGCTTCAGGCGATGAGGATCAATTCCAAACACTATTGACATTATCAAACTTTTTCACGGAAGTAGATGGTGAGTCATTAATCTATGCTACAAACGCGCTCAATGGTGATGGTGTACTTAATATTCAGCTTAGTGGCGATCAACTTATTTTAACTTCGGTTGCCAATAAGTTCGGGACTGTTTCGATGGAAGTGACTGCATCCGATCCGCAGAATAATGTGATATCTTCAACATTTCAGATAGTAGTAAATGCCGTCAACGATGCTCCTGCTTTCACGATAAGTGATGATATTCAAGTTCCTAAAAACTTTACGGAAACGAAATTCATAACCGTTTCGGCTGAAGCGATTCCTTTCGGTGAGGAAAATCAGGTAGTGACATATTCACTAAGTCCTGCTTCGATTGCTTTTGCGAATGCCACAATCAATGGCTCAACTGGAGAAGTATCATTCACTGCAATCAACGACGCTGTTGGTTCACAGGAATTCACAATTACAGCTAATGACAATGAAGGCACCAACAATACCTACACACAAAGATTCCTATTTGAAGTGTTGAATAATCTTCCTCCAGTAGTAGTTGCAGGTCTAGGCAATGCTGATATAAATGAGGATTCACCGACGAATAACATCGTGAATGATGTCGCCAATGTATTTAGTGATCCTGAAAATGATGCACTGACCTATTCAATATCTGATGATTTTGGAGGTAATGTTACTGTTAATCTAGTTGGCGTAGCGATTCAGGTGACTCCATCTCCCAACTATTATGGGTCTGGAACAATCACTGTCACCGCCGCGGATGCAAATCAATCAGTATCAAGTACATTTACCCTAACCGTAAATTCAGTGAATGATGCCCCTGTTCTTGACAATTTCATTCCTGAGCAGACAGCCGTCGAAGATGAGTTTTACAGCTTCACGATTCCAGCCAATACCTTCTCTGATGTGGATGGTGACAACCTGACGATCTCAGTAAGCGGACAACCAGCTTGGTTAATTTTTGATGCGCAAACTCTGACGCTCAGCGGAACACCGGCAAATGAAAATGTAGGAAGCTTTGTTTTGAATGTTTCTGCAGATGACGGTGAGTTTTCAAGCAACCAGGGTGTCAATTTCATTGTGGTAAATGTGAATGATTTACCTCAGATTATCAGCCAGCCTACCCTCACCTTTGATGAAGATGGTGCGGCTCAGACCATAGATCTGACCACTCTTTTCTCTGATGATGATGGTGATGTACTTACTTTCACGCTAGCTGCACCTAAATCAGAAGGATCTGCGATTATCACAGCTACAATCGTTGGAAATATCCTGACTGTAACTCCTGTGGCAGATGCCAATGGAACAATGACACTCGGAATAATGGCCAATGATGGCAGTTTGGAATCAGGAATAAATTATGATATGCCTTTATCAATAACTTCTGTAAATGATGCTCCGGCATTTAGCTTGAGCGAGGATCAAATCTCACTTGAACAGGATTTCGCTGGCACTCAAACGGTGAACATTGTGGCTGGCGCTGTTCCTTTCAACGAGACAGAGCAGACCGTAACCTACACGATAACGCCGAATGATGGAAGTCTTGTCAATATCAATCTCTCGGGTGAATTTATCAATATTACAACTGTGGCTGGTGCCTCTGGCACAGCAACTTTCACCATCACAGCAAGTGAAAACAGTGAAGTGAACGGGACATTCACTCAGACCTTGACAATCACCATAAACAAAGCGCTTGCGCTTAATGACGATTTGGCGCTGAGCATTTTCCCTAACCCTGCGACAGATTTTGTAATGGTACAGAGTAAGGTGACTTTAAACATCTCAATTTTCAATTTGAACGGAAGCCTCATGCGTACTGGTGAATCCAATCAATTGATTGAGGTGCGTGATTTGGAATCAGGCGTTTACCTGATCCAGACAAAGGATGAAAACAGAAAATCAACTATAGAGAAGCTGATAATTAAGTAAAACAGATTTTCACTTATGCGGTGAAATATGGCGGGTGGCCCATTGGGTCGCCCTTTTTTTGGTTCCTGGTTTTCCTAACCGTCCTAATTGCTTGACCAGTTACGCTTATTCGCGTATATTGGTAGCGTAACAACCACATGTGGTTGTTACACGGATCTTACCTAGCATTTTTCTGCAATACGCATGAGAATTCTTAAAATCATTGCTTTCTTAACCTTCCTATCTTCATGTGAACCAATAAACTTGGTTACTTATGACGATTACGGGATGTATTTCGAAATACCTGAACAGTGGGAATTATTTACGAAAGAAGAAGATAACAACGGATTCAACCTCAATTTCTTTTCGATATTTAACTGATGGCCAACGTAGTTCTTTTTGAATGCAGTCAAAATATGATTCCGTGGATCGCGATGAAGAAATGAATCGTTTAACTTCCATATTAACTAAGACTTATGACAATCAGAATATTAAATATTCTCTTGAGCCTCCGAAACAAACCAATATGGCAGGGTTTTCTGCATTAACAGTCAGTTATCGAATAAATAACTCTGATGGGTTTGAAGCTATTGGAACAACTAATATCGTTTGTATCGTTTGTATCGTTTGTATCGTTTGTATCGTTTGTATCGTTTTCATATAAATTATTCTATTTAACCTTAGTCAATTTCTTTAATTGAGGTTCTCCCCATTGAGATTATCCGGAATCTGGAATTATATAATCGAAAACTTGTCCATTTACCCCACTCTGATTCGTCTATATGGAAACTAAAACTTATAATCATGAAAGCACGAATCATTACAATAATCCTATTAGCCTTTATTACATCTTACCCGATTTTGGCCACTCCAGAACTGACAAAAGAAGAAAGAACAAATGCCGTTTCATTACTAAAAGACACGCATAAAGAACTACTCAAAACTGTGAAAGGTCTGACTGAAGCGCAACTCAACTTCAAACCAGATGCCGATACCTGGTCCATTACCGAAGTAATGGAGCATATCGCGGTAAGCGAACTGGGGCTTTCTCAGGCACTTCAAATGACTGTCAAAGCAGAAGGTCAAGACAAACCTGAGAATACAATATCGGATGAAATGATTTTAGGAATCATCACCAATAGAGAACAAAAAATTAAAACAAGACCCGATCTGGAGCCAGTCAATAAGTTTGGTTCGTTCGAAGGTTCTTTGGAAGCTTTTACCAATCAAAGGAAAACAAACCTGACTTTTATTAAGGACACAGACGACAGTCTGAGGGATCGTTATTTCGAATTTCCATTCGGGCAAGCCGATATGTATCAGCTCATGTTATTCATTGCAGGTCATAGCCAAAGACATACAGATCAGATTAAGGAAGTAATGGCGCATGCCGATTTTCCCGGATAAAAAGCAAATAGCTCATTGATTACTAGATTGATGAGCTATTCCATTGTTTTCCAAAGTACTATTCAAACAAATCCTTACCCATCAAGAGCAGGGTCTTGTACTTCAGATAAATGAACGATTGGCAGTTATAGGAGTAGTTTGCTTTTTCTCAGGCCAGTTGGCTTCTGCTTTTCCTATTTTCTCTTCTTTTGGCTGCATCCAACGACTTCTTACATACTTCGCAAAGTGCGAGACTACTCAGAAAAATATCTACCATAATCACGAATTTATTCCAGTGTAAGGGATTCCTGTTAATTTTTGCTAGAGATTGAAAATGGAAAGTAGATGGTTCGGGGCTTTTGGATGTCTATCCTGATATTTCCCCGGATACTCACTATCATCAAATCTGGGTGGAACCTCCTTTTCTTCATAAACTTCAATTTCCGCCTGATCAACATATATTTTCCATCCTCAATGGCGTATTTGAACTTGTTTGGCCGCTCGTCTGGGGCATACGCGTTTACGCTGGTTTCATATCTATAATCCCAATTGTGTAAACCACAAATCATTTTTTACCCTCAACAATTGCATCTGACAATAATGCTCCATGATGCAGGCATCTGCCATAAAGTATTGAAACTTCTTTTCATTATTTGTCAATGACCTGATCCGTTCCTAATACCTGTGCAAGCGTTGGATCCTTCTCCTTGATTTCGCCCATGCAACTACGCTCACGGGTTTGATAAGGTCTTTATAATCCATCATAAGAGTTGATTATTCTTTTTTGAATTCTAATGTAAGAAAGGTGCCAATAATAAATGCCCCTTCAGATTTGAAACCAGTATTGTATATATATTCTATATAAGGTTGAAATATTCCATATTTTCCATGAAATCCACCTCCTGTCAATGCACGCCAACCAGAGTCTTCTTTAGTCTTTTTCCAACCTGCACCAACGAGCGGGTAGATACCCCAATGTTCGCCTAGTTCAAATATGAAGTGTCCATTGAATGTGATCTCCATGTCATTCTTCAAATCCATCTCTGTCTTTGGGAAAAAATTAGTCTCCACTCCAAAGCACATTTTATGACTGGGAAAATAGTGCAGCCGAATATTAAAGCCTGTTTCTTCTGCCAAAACCGCACTCAAGCCAGGAGCTATGCCTGAACCTTCATTCTTTTGGGCATCCAAAAAAATCGGAATGATATACGCTAAGAAAAATAAATATCTCATGCTCAATTTCTTTATCAATCATTTAAATCAGCTCCTAAGTGTGGTATTCAAAGCTCTTTGATTAAAGAAGTTAGCGAATAATCAAATTAGTCGGGCATCAGTCATGATTTCTAGCGTGCCTGGTCCATCATGAGCCATGAGTCTTTCAAAAGCTGCATCTAAATCCTCCTTTTTTTCTACCCTAATTCCCAATGCACCACAGCTTGTCACAAATTCTGAGAAATTGGGATTAACAAGGCTAGTTTGCCAAACATCAAACTCAACTGCCCGCTGCTCCTTGGATATTTTACCCAGCTCATGATTATTTAGCATAATATGTTTTATTGGCATACCGTACTTCACGGCGGTGGTCACTTCCATCGGATACTGTCCAAATCCACCATCTCCAGTCACTGCGATAATGGGTCTCGAATCACCAACTGCCGCCCAAAGCCCAATCGCCCCCGGGTAGCCGAACCCTATAGAGCCTAAGTATCCCGACATGACAATAGATTGGTTTTGGCATTCAAAGTATCGTCCAAAACTATAGGTGTTATTCCCGACATCCACAGATATGGCTGCATTTGAAGGGATATGTTTATTCATAGCTTCGAAGATCGCTACGGAACTCACACCACTGTTATTATCCTCTAATAGCCGCTTAGCCTTTTCCTGCCTCCAAATATCCCAACGTTCTGCAATGGCGGGTTTTCTGTCATCAAAATGAAAGCTTGTGTTTTTAATACGGTTAATAAAAATATTTGCAGTCACTCCCAGCTCACCCCAAACAGGTACCTCAATCTTGTGAAATTTTGCAAGCGCTAATCGATCAAAATCTACCTGAATAGTTGGTATTTTGGATGTAATCCCAGTGTGATTGGAAAATGAAGCGCCAAATACAATTAACAAATCCGCTTCAT
>JBLICU010000094.1:0-12732 GCA_047632435.1 Cyclobacteriaceae bacterium | reverse complement strand
AGACTACAGAGTTGCCTAAATAGAAGTCAGAACAGTCCGCTGTATTGGCGCAAAGTTCGTCATAGCAGTCTATGTAACCATCATTGTTATTGTCTACTCCATCATTACAAATTTCTTGGCCAAACGCGGTAGCCAAAGTCGAACAAGTAAAGACAGATAGGGATAGAAACTTGATAAAATTGCTTGTCATAACGAAATTGGTGATGTATGCATTGGTAGATACACGGACATGGGTTCAAGTAACCCATAGGGAAAGGTACTAAAACCCACTGAAAATCAAAAGGTATCAGCTTCTGATTGAAAAATTAAGTGAAATTTCAAACAGTATTTAAAGGATAAATAGTATAATTTAATCAAGAAAAATATCTAAGAATAATGAAATAACGTATTTGAATTATGATATTACTATGATTGGGAAATTGTTAATGGGCGAGTAAAATAGTGCCTGTTTGACTGGAGGAATTGTCGTCACATTTTAATACAAAAAAATAAATTCCTTCTGGCACATCACCGCCTGTCCCATTGACTTTGCCATTCCAAACACAATTATCAGTAAATGGTGAATTTCCAGAGAAAACCTGGCTACCTCGGGTATCAAATATATAAACGGTGCAGCCCGCTTGATCTTCAGAGTTGATGATTTCCCAGCACTCATTCAGTCCATCGTTATTTGGTGAAAAGGCTCTTCTGGCTTGGAGGCCGGGCTTCTCAATGACTATGATTTGAGATTCTGTACAGCTATTTACATCAGTTGCAGTTGCAGTAATTGTTGTGAATGCCTCTTTAGGGAAAACTTCGGTTGTTTCGCCTGTGGTTTCGCTCAAAATATTTAGATCATTGGCACCCCACATATAATTAGTTCCACCAGTAGTTGATGCATTGAGTGTTACAGATTTGATGCCCGATTCAAGTGAAATGGTGTCATTGTTATTTGTGAATCCATCTGCAGTTATAGTTATACCTGAATTAGCGTAATTACTAATCGTTAATACATCAATGCTTACACTACATCCAATAGCTGTCACGACCTCAGCAGATATTTCAACTGAACTTTGATCAGAAGCTGTTTTGGCGTATGTAAAGAAATCTGTATCCCCAGATGACCATAAATAGGATTGAAATCCTTGTGGAAGCTCCAATTTTACGCTATCACTTGGACATTTATCGGTCGAACCATCAGGCAATGTAAACGTCAGAACTGGTACAGCAGAAACAACTACATCCATAGACATTATATCAGAACAAATATCAACATCGTCATACGATGATGTTAACATAACTGTAAATGTATTGGCTGTCGTAAAGGTATGGGAGACGTTCAATCCAGTTGCCGAATTTCCATCACCAAAATCCCATGTATGCGTCATCGCGAAACCTGTTTCCCCTGTGGATGTTCCTTCGAAAGCCAAAGGGAGATCCACACATATTTCTGCACCTGCATTAAACATTGCCGAAGGTGGAATTATTGCAAATACTTCATATGAATCACTCGATGTAGCACAGCCTGTTGCATCAGATATGACATCTACGGTAAAGACTCCTGATGTGGTTGTGATTAATGACTTTGTGGTAGTTGTGGCATCTACTCCATTTTTGAACCATTTCAGTGAAAATCCAGGGTATTCGGGTACTTCCAGTGTGACATTGTCACCAACAGCACAGAAATTGTCTTTGCTATCCTGATTCACAATACTTAAACTTGGCGGGCTATCAATGGCTACATTAATAACTCCCGCATCTCCATAACATTTCCCAGCTTCCTGGATGCGCAAGGAATAAATCCCAGCATTAGCATCAGATGCTCCGGTAACGACAATTTGGCTAGCTGTCAATTCAGATCCATCTGGCAATACCCACAGATAAGCCGCGCCTGTGGTAGGAGTAGATAAGGTGAAATCATCACCTCCGCATATCGTTCCGGCGGCACTGTTATTTATCACAGGGGTTGTGGATTCTGTGCCATTCTGAACTGAAAAATTTTGCGTAACCACATCAACACAATTGCCATCATTTGAAGTCATAGTAAGTTTAATGGAAACAGGGTTTGGATTGCCGCTCGGTATGGTCACATCTACTAATTCTCCATTCGTCACAAAACTCGCACCAGCAGCATTGGTGGCTTCCCATGTATAACCCACTCCAAATGCTTTTGGAGCGGTCAGACTGAATGGGATATCATAGCAGAAGGATAAACTTTCGGGTGTAATGGAAGGGGAGAGGCAGTTGCGGTTGGTGATTACTGAGAAAATTCCATCTTGTTGAGTTTGACTATTTAAAGCAAAAACTAAATCTGGTTTCGAGTCACCATTTACATCAGATATTTTAATATTTCTAACGGCCTTCTGAGAGCTGTTTGGGTTTTTCGGGACTTCAATGGAAACAGGTGTTGCAAAATCTATTACACCATTTGAAGTTGTATTTTCAATGACTTTAATTCCATTATTGACCAAAGTAGATATGGCTAAGTCAACCAAGCCATCCCCGTTCAAATCTCCAGCATCAATGCCATAAGCACTAGATATTGAGATAGTTTTTGTTTGGACGAAACTAATATCTCCAGTTTCATCAATTGTATTATTGCTATAGATAACGATGTTATTATTCGCTTCATTTGCGTGAACCAAATCGCCTAATCCATCATTATTTAAGTCGATAATTTTGATATTTTCTCTTGCAGCTTGGCTATTGAAAGTGACTGCATCAGCAAACATAACTGTACCTGGAAGACTCTTATTTTTGTAGAGATATATTGATCCGGTTCCATTGGCAGTCACCACTAAATCAGGTTTACCATTTCCATTCAAGTCACCAACTTCGACAAGTGCCGATTTAGAACCATCAGGTATGGTAATTTCCGTTGAAGCAGAGATAAATGAAATATTTCCAATTGTACTTGTATTTAAATAAATAAAAGCCTTCGCATCAATCGGGTTATCAATATTTGTATCACTACCAACTACCAAGTCAATCTTACCATCTCCGTCAATATCTGCCAGTTGTATCCTGTTTGAGCTTCTATTATCATTGGCTGAATTCTTTGGGAGAGAGAATGTGGAAACTTCAACCATGTTGATAACTCCTGGGGTTGAGTTATTTCGATAATATTTAATACTAAAAACACCTGTTAATACAGAAGAAAAGATCAAATCCTTTTTACCATCACCATCCAAATCTTGGCATAAGATAATATTGCTAAAATCAGTAGGGGCCGTGAGTGTGGTGTTTTCATTAAAAACGGTCGAAGTTAAAGTACTATTATTTCTATAAACTTTTACCCCTGAAGTTTCTCTATGTGTAGTAACTGCGTCAAGCTTATTGTCTTCATCTAAATCACACAAACATACATCCCAAATTAGTTTTTGCCCCGTTTCTCCAAATTCAAATAGATCATCTACATCAAAATCACTTGCATTCAAATCACTCCCTCCAAAACTCAAAGTAAAAAACCTCGAAGAGCTTCCAGATAGTCCATTGTCAAGATTAGTGACTGTTACTGGAGCATATACTGCATTGGTTGGTACAGTGACCTCCAGTTGAGTGGATGATTTAAAAGTGAAACTGGCTTTTCCAGCCCCAAAATTCATCTGAGAGTTCGCTACAAAATTGGAGCCATTGATGGTTATTACTTCTCCAGCCGGCGCACTGTATTTACTTAGCGAATTTACAAAAGGGCGTTGTTGAGCCAGAGTTTGAATGGTTAATATCAATGATCCCGCAAAAATGATTAAACCTCTGATTTTCATTATTCATTCACCTTTAAAACCCAAACTTTAGACAAGCCATTTAAAGTTTTCACCTTGTTTTTTTGACCATATGCTGATTTCAAATCATTGGATTGATAAATCACTACATAATAATATCCGCGTTCACTGAGGTAACCTAATCTAGTATCATGGAAACCCCTTTCAAATAATGTGTCGCTAAAGTCTTCCGCATGTTGGAAGCTTCCAAAAGCTCCGGCCACTACATAGTTGCCCACTGGCAATTCAAGCATATGACCACCCCTTTTAACTACAAGATGATCTTCCGCCTTTGCCAGTTCCTCATGTGTCCTGATATCGTTGGTTGGTTCAGTTACAATTATTTTTTCCTCAACCTGAACTGGAGGTGGAAGTATGACCGGTTGCTCTACAATAGGTTCTTGTTTTATAGGAATCTCTTTTACAGGCTCTTCCACAGGAACTTCTTTTATAGGTTCTTCTTTGATTACTTCAGCTACCACTTCAACTGGAGTTTCAGCTATAGGAGGAGCTTTTACGGCATTGATCACTATGGAAGCAGCACCTAGACCCAATTTGGTTTGGGTTGGGTTATGATCAATTTCTGCGGCCTGAGTTTCGGACAAAATGGGATCCCAAACTATCAACATTTCTTTTTGACCACCATCAATTGTTCTGATCCATTTTACACCAATTTCTTTGGTTCCATTTGCACTGATTCTTTCTGCAGGTGGCTCTGCTGGGTTGGCAATCTGATATTGCTCACTTGTAGCTCCTGGTGGCGGTGGCGGTAACCAACTAAATACTACTTCCTTTTCACCATTCTCATTGATTCTGTCAAATTTGATTCCTTTTTCGGTTTCTCCAAATTCATTGACTCGCTCAACGAGCGTTTCTTCACGTTCGTAATTCCATGTGTTTTTGGGTTTCTCTTTTACTTCCGCTACCACAGGTTTACCCAATATACCCAAGGCATCTTCATCAGCGCTGGCTTTTGCAGCTTCTCTGCTTTCTCTCAGCTCCTGTAGTTTCTTTTGTCTTTCTAATTCTGCCTGCTTTGCTCTTTGGGCAGCATCTAGTTGGTGGCTTTTAATAAACGAGGAAACATGCTCCGCATGATCTTTCTTTGACCCCAGATGATATCCGATATGTATTTCATGCGATGTACCCAATTGACTTGAATATTTACCATTTCCGAATTCAAAGGAATAGCCAATACCCATTTTCTCTTTGACCTTGGCACCCAAAAGGCCAACTACCCCTGCATGTTGCCGATAGGATCCACCAACCCAAACCAAATGGTATATGTGAAGAATCATAGTTGCCTCATATTGATTAGGCAGGTATTTATTGTACCTATATATAAGGTGTGGTTCAACCGCTATGTTGTTGTTGATGTGTCCTCTGAAGTTGGTCTTAAATAAGATGTTATCAGTAGGCTTGAAATTAATGGGAGCTAATCCCTCAGCCTTTGGGAAAGTGTTGCTAAATAAAGATGGCAAAGCCACACCAACATTGAAATGGCCAAAATGATAAGCCACACCAAGATCACCAATAAGAAAGCTTCCTGTTTGAGTTATATTGCTATAAGCCGGATCATTGGGGTCATCAATGAAAGTTTGATCCACCATAGTGTTGCCAGCACCTATGGACATTCCGAAACGAAGAAAATGTTCTCTATCTAAAGTAACTAGATAACCTCCGGTCACTTTACCTCCACTGGTAGTCAATGGCCCAATAGATTCATTATAAGCGAGGGCTCCAAAAGCGATTCCTCCTTTAAGTGGTACATGAAAATTTGCATGTATTTGTGTTGGGGCTCCATTGATTTGACTCCATTGACTCTTGTACATGGCAAATAAAACCGTATGACCTTCTACTCCTGCGTAAGCCGGGTTATAGATATACGGATTCATAAAAAATTGATTGTATACTGGCGGTAAGTATTGTGCTGAAAGAGAAGAATGCAGCGCAAACAACACCATAAGTGGAAGTAGTCTTTTCATACACGATTACCTGTTGTTCATTTTTTAAATAAAAGTTGAACTCTTATCTAAATAGCGAAAATAGATAATCTAAAGTACTAATAAGGTATTTTAAAGGATATTTGATTGTTTATGATTGAGTGGGCGCAAACGGTTACACAACAAAAATGTTACTGTCTCTAAATAAACTAGGGCGATTTTGCTATAATTACATTTAATAACTAAGCCGAAAATGAGAATACTATTCTTTTTAGTCTGTTTTTATCTGTTATCAGGAGTGTTACAAGCTCAATATTGGTTTGGCCCTAAAGCTGGTATGAGCTATAGTCATTTCATTTATCAGAATCAGGATTATCAAAAAGATTCAATTCAGGTTACCCCGACTTATAATTTTGAGGTTGGAGGGGTAGTGGTTTATCAGGCAACAGATATGTTTTCGGTACAAGGCGAAATATACTATGAACGAATAAACAGAACATTGCGGAGCGATCCCACTCAGGTTACTGAAGTTTATAGTAAAATGACACATCATTTTATATCAGTACCGATGTTATTCCGCGTAAGTTTTGGTAGAGAACCTATTCATTATTACTTGGATGGTGGTATTAAGTTAAAATATTGGGTGGGAGGAAATGGAGAGATCGTATCAGGTGAAGAAGAATTTGGTGATGGGCCTGATGAGATTAAAAAAATCGTATTCAAACAATCAAAATCAAATACAGTCGATGGAGTATATGCTGTTCCGGATGCCAATATCATGCAATTTGGACTATCCGTCGGGGGTGGGATTTACCTGGATTTAGTTACCAATGGGCGCTTGTTGCTCGATGCTAAATATACCTTTGGTCATTCCAATATGGGGTTTAATGGTAATCAAGACTTCAGCAATGATGTGACAGGATATGTAGAACGTTTTACCTTTAGAGCAAATACATTATCACTATCTCTGGCCTACTTATTCCAATTTGACCAGAAGCTTCAAAAGAAGGGCTCAAGTACAAGTGATGTTAGCAAAAAAAAGTAAATTGAGTTAGTCGGTGGATTTTGATAAAAATCCAACGTTGCAACCCTTATAAGATTTCAAGACATTTTTGTGATATTGAAAGATATAATCATTGAAATTTCAGATTAACGACTATAAACATTGATTGAGATCAATAATATAACTATTTTTAAGCTGGACTAAATGTTCACATTGTGATAAAATCATTTTTAGCATTCCTCGGGGGTGAACCTGGTGAAGAAAAACCGATGTTGCTGTTATTGGGCATGGGTTTTTTTATGGGAATTTTTCTGGCCACTTTTCAGATTGGTTCGGAAACCCTATTTATTAACGAGTTGGGTAAGGAGTATTTGGATATCGCCTTTTTCACTGCTGGTGGATTAGGGATTCTGTCTACAGTGCTATTCGTTTTCCTTCAGAAAAGAATTAATTACTCCACGTTAATCATATCAAATTTATTTGTCATATTTCTATTTATGGCTGGAATGCGATTTGCATTTTATCAAATGCCATATGATGGTGATGCAGAGGGTTTTAAAATATTGCCATTTATTATGTTTGCGATGATTGGCCCTATTACTGCAATTACAATATTAGGGTTTTGGGGAGTATTTGGTAGGCTGTTTGATCTTAGGGCATCCAAAAGAATTATTGGGGGAATTGATACTGGAGCTCTGACAGCTACCATTATTGCCTTTTTTTCAATTCCTTTTATCCAAAAAATTCCAGGAATGGACAGTCCCTATGATCTGTTGTTTGTTTCGGTGATTGCGTCCTTTGGAATTTTATTTTTTACTTTTTGGATCATAAAAGACTTTAATTTAGACAAAGCGACAAAAGTTGCTAAAAATGATAAGATGGTTAAGGAAGTTAATTTTTTTAACCTCATTAAGGACCCATATCTAAGGTTATTATCACTATTCCTTATTTTTTCAATGGGAGCAAGTGTGTTCGTTGATTATACCTTCTATAGTGTTACGGAAATCAATTTTCCTGATGAGGATAAACTAGCTCAATTTCTTTCATTTTTCATGGGAACCATTATGATTATGAGTTTCCTAATTCAAAGTTTCATCAACGATATTATAATAGGTCGGTTTGGACTGAAAGTGGCATTGATGACCATGCCTATAATTCTCATCCTTTTCACACTTGGAGGCATTTTATCGGGTCATATTTATGGATTTGAAGTCAGAAATAAAGAATTTTTATTCTTCTTCTTGTTTACGGTGAGTGCAAAAGCATTTACTGCAAGCTTGAAAGATGCCTTGGAAAATCCCGCCTTTAAATTATTCTTTTTGCCAATAGATATCAAAATTCGATTTGATATCCAAACCAGAATTGAAGGAGTAGTTAATGAAATTGCTACTATGGTAGCTGGTGCGGCTCAACTTGCTTTAGGGTTGCTTGTTTTTTTCAAGCTCATTCACTACTCATATTTTATTATCGGTTTAGGAGTGATGGTGATCTATCTAGCCGGGAAGCTATTCGCTCAATATAAAATTACACTCAAAGAGACCCTTGAAAAACAGAAAAAAGACCTGAAAGGTGATGGAGTAAGAAATGAGGCAAATTTGCTTAATACGGTCAAAAGAGAACTGAAGTCAAAAGATCCTGCCAGAATTTTAATCGGCTTGAAAATTATGGAAAGGCTTGATCACATCCAATTTGAATATGCCCTTCTGGACATGCTTAATTTGCGTTTTCCAGAAGTCAGGAAGTATGCCTACGAGAAATTAAATGAATATTTGTGTTTTGATGCGTTGGAAATTGTAAAGAAGGATGCAAAAACGGAAGGTGATGATGATGCGCTAAAGGCGGCTATGAATGCCATAAAGTCATTGCAAGAAGCTGCGAATTTTGAACTGTCCGACGTTCAGGTTAGAACGTTACTTAGATCGACAGAATCCAGCAATCGTGTCAGAATTGCACGTTTATTAGCAAAATCAACAGATGATAAGCATCTGCCTTATATTCAGGAATTACTTCGTGACATTAATCCTAAGGTGAGGATGGCGGCCATGATAACAGCTGGAAAATTGAAACGACCAGAACTTTGGCCTACTCTTGTTGAAAACCTGCATTTACCTACCTACGGAAATGTTGCCATGTCAGCCCTAAGCTTGGGAGGAGAGGCATCATTTCATACCATTGATAGTGCATTTTATAAGACCGGTCAATATCCATCAACAATGATGAGAATAATTCAGCTTTTGGGAAAAATTGGTGGTAAACCAGCGGCTGATCTTTTATGGAAAAAAATTGATTACCCAGATAAAAACATTGTATCCGAGTTATTGCTTTCATTAAGCTTTTTAGGCTTTCAAGCCCGAGATTTTCAAGGAGCCCGGATTAAGATAATTCTTGAAGATGAAATAGGTGATATTACATGGAACATCAAAACCACTCTTGATATACCAAAGCAGGAGGATCTTGATATCATGGTTAGAAATGCATTCACTGAGGAAGACAGGCTCAACTATAATAACATATTTATGCTATTAAGCATGATTTATGATAGTCAAAATATTCTTTTAATAAAAGAAAACATTCAGGATGGCACTTCAGAGAGCATTACGTTTGCTGTTGAAATGATGGATGTTTTCGTTGAAGAAGAATTAAAACCAAAATTATTTCCTGTTCTTGATGATTTAAAGGTTGAGCAAAAGTTGGCCATTTTGCATAATCATTACCCTCCAGAAGAATTTGAATCATATTTGGATTTGTTACTTCAAATTATCAATAGGAATTACAATAGAATCAATAGATATACCAAAGCACTAGCTCTTTACAGAATTAGTAAAATGAAGGATGCGAGAGTGTCTCCAGATATTATTGCCAATCTTTTTAACCCAGACAACTTCCTTTTGCAGACTGCAGCGTACGTGATTTATTGCCTTGATAAGGATGCTTATCATCTGAATACGAAAAGACTTAAATCCTCAATAAAAAAGGAATTGGATAAGGCAATTTTACCTCCGGTGTTTAAAGAAGAAGATGAAGATTTCCATCAAAAATTACTTTTAATCGAAAGAGTATTGTTTCTAAAAAAAGTTCCTAAATTATCCAAAATTAACGGAGATTTGATTTGCCTAATGGCCGAACTTTTAGATGAAATAAGAATAGAGGAAGGCACTATTATTTTTGAAGAGGGTACGCCAACTGATCTGCCACTTTATGTTATTATTGATGGGGCTGTGGATCTATATTTAAATGACAAATTGATTGAAACTAGAAAGCAGGGTGATTTAGTTGGAGAAATGATAATCTTGAATTCAGATATTTCTGAATATACGGCACTCGTAAGAAATCAATGTACATTTCTGGTTTTACAAAAAACGGACTTGTTTGATCTGATGTCAAAGCATGTTAAAATAGTGGAGGCATTTATTGATATATATAATGGAGTAGAGCAAAATGAAGAACGACTTGAAGTTTCAGATATTCTATTGAACGTTTGATTTTGAATGAAGAAAAAATAATGTAATTTCAAAATGTTAAATACCAATTTGATATTTTGATCGCCTAACTAAAATGAAATGAGTTTAAATCGAGAGATACTTTTATGCTTCTCTGAAGAAGACAACCAACCTATTGAAGGAGGGCTGAAAGGTTGGGTGTCTAATTTTCATAAATTCCTATCAACTTTATTAGCTCAGATTTCAAGGGAGCAAGTTGCTATTCGTACTGTCTCTGGTGATGATTTGAAAAATGTTAATTTTGAAGCTGCAGGTGTAATTATCACCATTCCATCACAAAATTTGATGGCCCATGATCATTTTCTCAATGGGCTTAATGATTTCGCAAAAAAGGCAAAGGCAAATGATACTTTGAGAATGAATGGCATTTCTAAAATTTTCAAGGTTAATAAAAAGCCATTTGATATTGACTCTTTACTACCTGAAATAGCTGACCTCATACCCTATGATTTTTATCAAATTGATCCTTTAACTGGTGAAGCACAGGAATTTAAACGATTCTTCGGTAATGAAGCGGAGCGGAGTTATTGGATGAAATTGGTTGATATGGCCTATGATATCAACCACCTTATAATTGCTGAGATCAAGGAAGATAAAAAAGTAGAAGAACATGAAATTGCAAGGGATAAAACGATATATCTAGCCAGTACAGGTGTAGATATGGTTATTCAACGGGATATTATTAAAAGAGAGCTGATCAGACACGGTTATCATGTTTATCCTCAACACTCTTTGCCAAAAGAAATAAAGGCATTGGAAGAAATGATTAAAAATGATCTTCAACTTTGCAGACTATCAATACACTTGGTAGGAGAAGATTACGGCTATCGCCCAAAAGGATCTGAATTGTCCGTTGTAGATATTCAAAATAGGTTGGCTTCAAATCATACTTATGAAATGATTGATTATAACAATAAAGCTGACATAAAACTGCCATTCAGTCGATTGATTTGGGTATCACCTGAATTAAAAAATGTAACAGAAAGACAAAAAATCTTTATTGAAGATTTGAAAAGCGACGCTGCATCACTTGAAGAAGCAGAAGTACTACAGATTACCTTACCCGAATTGAAGTCAATCATTCGAGAGGAATTGGTTACTGGAGGTCGTTTTAATACGAAAAGGGAAATTAAGGGGTATAATATACCGGAAGAAGACGGTTCAAGAGTTATCTATTTGATGGCTGACAAAAGTGATAAAAAGGATTCTATCTCCTTAAAGGAATATTTGGAAAAGTCGGGGTATAAAGTGATTATGCCGAGCTTCGAAGGAGATTTAGTAGATATTAGATACATCCATCAGGAAAATTTAAGAAGATGTGACGCTACAATCATATATTTTGGAAAATCTACTGAATCTTGGATAAAAACGAAATTACAGGACTTACTTAAGGCACCTGGATTTGGACGTGAAAAAAAGTTACTCGCTAAGGCAGTATATTTTCAAGGACAAAAAGATGTTGATTTGAAGCATTACGAAAAAAATAATGCTTTGGTTTTGGGTAATAATGGTGGTTTTAAACCGGAACACCTACAGCCTTTTCTAACTAAACTGGAAAGTTAAAATGAGCGAAAAAGACATAAAAATCGAACAAAATCAAGAACACGATATTGTCGATATCACAGAGTTAATCAATCCATTTCCGGGATTGAGACCTTTCGGAATTGAAGAAAGTCATTTATTCTTTGGTCGTGAAGGTCAGAGCGATGAGGTTCTTTCAAAATTAGCAGAAAATCGATTTATAAGTATCTTAGGTGCTTCGGGTAGTGGAAAATCATCCTTCATGTATTGTGGGTTGGTTCCGTCATTGAATGGAGGCTTCATGACCCAGGCAGGTTCCAATTGGCGTGTAGTTGTAGCCAGACCAGGAGGAGGACCTATAGACAATCTCGCTGAAGCTTTATTGATAAAAGATAAGACTTATTCAAATCTATCAGAAGAGGATAAACTAATCAAGAAAACGATCATTGGAACTGTATTAAGAAGTAGTTCCCTTGGCTTGGTTGAAGTGATCCGACAGCTCAAAACTGATGACGAACAGAATATGTTGATCGTCATTGACCAATTTGAAGAACTTTTCAGGTTTAGAAAACTAGAATCTGCCACTTCAGATATGGATGAATCTTCAGCATTTGTGAACCTTCTTTTAGAAGCTGTTCATCAATTTGGAGAGCAGATTTACGTCACTATCACGATGCGTTCGGATTTTATTGGGGAATGTGCCAAATTCCCAGATTTGACCCAAATGATTAATGATTCTCATTATTTGATTCCTCAGATGACAAGGGATCAAAAAAGAACAGCAATAGAAGGCCCTGTGGCTGTAGGAGGTGGTAAAATTGCTCCAAGACTCATCCAACAACTGTTGAATGATGTTGGTGATAATCCAGATCAACTGCCAATCTTACAACACGCGTTGATGAGAACATGGACCAACTGGGTTGACACTCGCAAATCGGGTGAATTGATGGATTTACGCCATTATAATGCAATCGGAACACTTCGTGAAGCACTTTCTCAACATGCCAACGAAGCATTTGATTCAC
>JBLICU010000093.1:0-13033 GCA_047632435.1 Cyclobacteriaceae bacterium | reverse complement strand
GACACAAGCCTCTGTCTGTATTAAGTACTTATTAGGTGCCTTGGCATGGGCATATTGCAAAGCATCTGGAAAAATCTCATAGGTGCTTTCATACCAATGTATGGCCGTGCCTGCATAGTATTTTGACGTTTCTTCATCCTTATACATAGCATCAACCCACTCTTTAATACCCTCACGATTTTGATCATAGCCAAGTATCTTGACATGACCCTTACCGTCAGCTTCTAACATGGGACCTAAATTATTCATGACAAAATCAGTCATTTCCTCAGGTGTATAATGCATACTTTCCCAATTATTTCCATTGCCATGTGGTTCATTCTCAACAGTAAGTCCCCATATTTCTATTCCTTCATTCTTGTATGCATCTATATATTTAGAGAAGAAAAGTGCCCATGTATCGTAATATTTTGGAAGTAGTTTGCCTCCAACCCAATGATTATTATCTTTCATCCATGGTGGTGCGGTCCAAGGTGATGCAAAGATTTTAAATCCATCTTCCGACACTCTCATAGCATCCTTTATCATTGGGATTAGGTCTTGCTGATCTTCTTCTATTGAAAAATTCTCAAGATTCACATCGTCTGGCACTGGGGCGTAAGAATAATTGCTTAGTGAAAAATCACATGAATTAATATGAGTTCGTGTAAGTGAATAATTGGCTCCCTCCTTACTGAAATATGCCTTTAATATTTTTTGCCGATTCTCAATACTGAGCTGATTTAATAGATAGGCAGATGACTCTGTAAAAGCTCCACCAAAACCAGTGATAGTTTGAAATGTCGTGTCCGGTAACAATTCGATAGTAGTTGAATAATCTGCGCTACTAAATTCGGTTACTTGGGTGAGTTGGTTACCACTTGCGCTTGTTTCGAATACTTCGACAATTAATGGTTTTTCTGAAGTACATGCTGTACTCATAGCTATAATTAGGAGGATTAGGTTTTTAGCTTTTGGGATCATGAATTGGCTGACTAGTTAACTAATTCCATTTTCGGGTTCAAATTTGGCAAAAGCGCATCCTTTAGTAATTCTTCAAAATTTCCATTATACGACTTTTCAATAGGTTTGCCGCTACGAGTTAGTCCCTCAAAAAGGTTCTGATCTACAGCATCCCAAACTGCATATTTTGCACTTCCATCGAGCTTAAACAATCCAAAATGATTTTCTGATCCTTTAGCATTTTGGGCATCTTTCCAAGGCTCGTCAAATGCTTCAAAATAAAAACACGAAACATTATTCTTATTTGACCATCCTCTTATCGACTTATAGTAGAGTCCTTCCTTTAGTTCGTCTGTAGCATTGGAACCACCCTTACCATAAAGATGGTTGTCAAAACTCGCCCAACCTGTTTCTCCTATATGAATTGGTTTATCAATTCCTATACTATTCATATAGCTCTTCACACTATCATATTGGTCAGTGGCAAATGTCAATGCGCGATTCATAGCAAGATTGATTTGCTCCTCTTTAGTTAATTCCTGCTCTTTCTCAGTTACTCCCCAAAAAAATGGATTGTAATGTGAATTATGCATTGGGTAAGTATGCATGGAAACGTAATCCACTGCTTTATAGAGTTTCTTCAAATCCTCTACATGATAAAGCCTATCACCACCACCCCAAGAAGAAAAGTCGTCAGAACTTGTAATCCACAGCTCCTTCGACAGTTTATCTTTATTCTTCAAATCCTGAAGATGATTAACCCACTTCAAAATAACACTTGGTTGCACGTAATAACTCTCGGCCCATTTGACCATCGCTTCATTGCCGACAGCAATTACTTTTACTATATCTTGATATTCATTTGCAAGTGCTACAGCTCTTGCTATTTCACCAGCATTTTGTTCGCTCTCTACATTATGATCTACGGGGAGACCCGTCCAAGCATTTTTACAATCAATCCACGCCCCGAGCATGACGTACATTTCGAACTGCGGATTTTCTTGTTTGAGTTCACGAATTGATTTCAGGACATTTGAAGCATGTGGCAATTGAACATTATAAGTCCTGAGGATTCGTACTCCCATAGCGTGAAGTATGAGGAGATCCTCCTTGAGTTGCGGTAGTGTAGGTTGAATATCTCTCGTATTCATTCTGTAACCTCCATAGGAAATTGCTAAAAAATCGGGGTTACCTAGTATGTTTTTGGCAGTCATATCTGTTTGAGAATTTGTGGAATCTCCTTTCTTTTTAAAATCGCACGATATTAAACACATTATCATGATCAAAAAAGTAAGTATGTTCCAAATTCTTCTCACGCTTTATATTCTTTATTGGATTGATTTGAAATGTGTGGATTCCTTCTTAATGTTTCTGAGATTATCACTAAAAAATAAGAGGATAATGTTCACTAATCTTTGTTGTAAAAAATGAAATTAGAAAAAAGTCTTTGGCTAAAAAAGAAGGCCGGCGAGATATCGCTCGGCCTTCTATGTATTGATCAATGGATGGTTAGATCTTACTTTTTAACGACCACATTGTCAACATTAATTTTCACTGAACTATTCACTATTTCAACCAAGAAGGAGAAACCACCTGCCACTTGATTTGCATTAGCAGGAGTAGTAAACGTATATTGTTTCCTCTCCCAAGATGTTGATAATGAGGTTATACCATCAGCAAGGACATGTTGCGTAGCACCTACGTTACCACCGTCAACACCTTCAGAAAATGTGAATGCTTTAAAAACTCCGCCCTCACCGAATGCACCTGAAGCAATGATGTCAAATGACACAGTATAAGTAGTATTAGGTTCTAACGAACCAGTCGCAAATCTTTCTTGCTTTAAACCAACAGCCTTACCAGTTGCTCCTTGAAGTTGTCCTGAGTTACTCCCTCCGTTATTCACAGTAGTAGAGATAGTGGTAAGAGCAGCATCAAGTAACTGCCAGCATGCTGCGCCTGATTCGAAATTACCATTTGATAAAAGCTCTCCAGCTGGAGGTGCAGGGCAACTTCCGTCTCCACCGCCTCCACCGCCTCCACCGCCTGTACGGGTGTAGAGCGTAAGGTCATCAAAATAATAGGTATCTGTATTATTACCATTTAGGTCAAAGAAGATAACTATTTTATTAAATTTATTTGTTTGACCTTCGGCAAAATCAAAAGTCAACTCTTCCCATTCGCTTGTTTTGGTCATTGTCTTCTCCAACTCAGCGTTGTTTCCCGCATTACCTACTTCCTCCAATTTAATTCGAACTTTGCTATCAGCTTTTCCAGACCAAACTTTAATTTTAAATCCTCCATTGGCCGCAAAATCAATTTTGTTAGCTAAGTTATACTGTAAGTTGTCCCATGGGTTTTGTCCTTTCTTAGTCGCTTGACCTACTTTACAAGAACTGTTGACTGCATTGTCAAAATCAGGATTATCAATCCAAGAGAAAGTAACGCCATCATCAATAACATTAGCGGATGGGTTAGTTTGCATAGTCCAATTAAAGCCAGTCGCTGTTAAAGTCTCCGAGGTTTCAGCAGTACAGTTAAATACTTCATTTACAATAACTGTTCTCGATACCTCATCAGCAGCATTTCCTGCAGCATCAGAAACGTTGTAATTCAATGTATAAGAACCTGCAGCGTTTACATCTACAGTTCCAGTTACAGCAATATCGTCTGTAATATCACCGTCAACATTATCAGTGGCTGTTGCTCCTAGATCATCAAATGTATCACCTACATTAATGGTAACCTCTGCATCACCTAATAAAGTAATAACGGGTGCTTCGGTATCAGCTACAACAATCTCGATAACAACTTCAGCTTGTGCAACATCCTCATCACCAATACCATTAGATGCAGTTAACTTGACAGTGTATGTCCCATTTTCTGAGTACTGTTTCACAGGATCTTTAAGCTCTGAACTAGTATTATCACCAAAATCCCAAGCATAAATTGTAGCATTTTCTGAGGTATTAATGAAAGTTACCTTTCCTGTCTCAGCATCTACTGTTTGATTGAAATTAGCACTTATAGCAGGTAATGCATCAGCTATTTCATCACAGCTCACCTGAACCATAATGAATACTCCTAGGGCTAATAGAAGCGCGTTTCTAAAATTAAATTTCATTGTTTTCATCTTTAGTTATTCTCTTGTGTTTGTTTATTTAATTCAATTGTTATTCATATGAGTAAACTCTTACATAATCTACCAGCATTAATTGTGGAAAGACTGTTTCGTTATTAGGAGATCCGACAAAAGTTCCACCAACTGCTAAGTTGATTAAGATGAAAAACGGTTTATTAAAAACCCACTCACCATCAACATCGGCGGGAGTTATTTGATTGTACAAAACGTCATCCACATAGTAATTGATATATTGAGGGCCCCATTCGATACCGAAAACATGGAATCTTGTATCGAACCTATCATTGGCTAATTCATAACTCTTTGTTTCTGCCTGTCCAGCAGAATATCCAGGTCCATGAACGCTACCATGGATTACTGTTGGCTCTTGGCCTCTGTATTCCATAATGTCTATTTCACCAGCTCCAGGCCATTCATTTCCGTCAATATCAGCACCTAGCATCCAGAAAGCAGGCCACATGCCTTGTCCGTATGGTAGGCGCATTCTTGCCTCAAAACGACCATACGTCCAATCAATTTTGTCCTTTGTGATAATACGACCTGAAGTATAATTAGAACCTTCAAAAGACTCTTTTCTAGCAGTGATGATCAAATTCCCATTTTGCGTTTGAACATTTTGGGTGCGGTCAGTATAATTTTGTAATTCAAAATTACCCCAACCATTTTGGCCAGTACCAGTTTCAAGGGACCAGTAAGTTGGATCAGGCGAGCCAGATCCGTCAAATTCATCTGCCCATACCAAGTTGTTAAGTGTCGTAACCTCTTGATTATAATCACCTTCACAACCTAGGAGAGTAACAGCACCTATCACGAGGAGCAATCCGTTTATTGTTCCAAATCTTCTGAACATATTGAAAAGGCTTGTTATCTTTTTCATTTTCGTCATTGCTTAAAGAAATAAATGTTGTCTAAAAAAAAGTTATCTATCTCCGATGTTGTTGGATTGTTGATGTTTTCGTAAATAATGAGTCCGAGATGACCTCTTGTTAAGGATAAAGGCACCTCAAGAGTAGCCCATGTGTCAGCCTCAAAATCATCTGCGTAAAAAAACAATTGCTCTCTAAGATCATCACCACCACCTTCAACGCCATCATTACCAAAATCTACAACTGTAATTAAGAAGTCAAGATCAGCTGGTATTTCGTTGGGAATGAGCATATTCAAATGTAAATGTGTCATTGCGGATGCATCCACAGTTGGATTAGCGAACTGATTACCAACAAAATTAAAATTGGAGTAGCTTATCATGTTATTCCCACCAGCGTTAAAATTAGATGACTCTGTGGTCTGGAAAGGTTCCCAAAATCCGTTGAAAAAGTCAACAGCAACATTATTGTAAGAATCACTAAATATAGAAATCACATTACTAGGGTCTCGGGTTGGATCAGGGGCTGTAACAAAAGCTCCATCCACGTCTATCGTTATTGAACCTCGTGCTTCAACACCCAAAATCGAGGCAGTAATTTCAGCCGTTCCATTGCCGATGAGAGATATAACACCTATTTCATTAACCGTGGCAGCTTGAGGGTTGGATGAATTAAAGGTAAAATAACCAGGGGCAGAAGACACTGATTGATTGATCCCATTAGCTAGATTAAAAGTTTGACTTAAGCCATTAATAACTATTTCAAAGCCAAGAAAAGATCTTTGAGAAATCTCCTGTCCATCAAAAATTTCTGGTTTGGGATGTGCTATGGTCCCCAACTTTTCAAACCTCAACTCATCAATCCAAAAGGTAAAACCAAGCCCACTCGCTGGGGCAGCAGCTGCATACGAAAACATTCCGCGCTCTTCTACTAATTTGGACGGGTCAGGAATAGGTATAGTATACTTGACCCAATTGGTTGAGAAATCAATATTTTGTCTTACCGCTCGGTATTTGTTTTCACCAAAATCCTCCCCGAAACCAATTTGGGCTATTCTAGCACCTTGAGACGCTTTAGCCCAAAATGTTAGCGCATCGTAACCAGTTAAATCTCTACCCACTCCATCAATTACAAATATTCCTCCCGCGTAGTTACCATCAGGATCGTTGGCACTCGGAACGTCAAACCTAATAGAGGCTGTACCCGCATAACTCTCCGATGCATCGACAGAGAATGCATCGTACTTAGAACCTACAGGGTTGGTAGCATCAGGTGCAAAAGGAAAATAAAAGAAAGTACCTAATCCCACGGGTGTATCTGTGAAAATATCCCCATTTGTTGAAAAAGTAGCTGGTACAGCTTCGTCAGAAGCTGTTCTCTCACAGCTCGTCGTTACGGTAGCGAGTGCCCCGACAACCAGAGCAATAATTATATTTTTAGTTTTTTTATTTTTCATGGTTATTGTTTCTTATTTACCAAGACTAATATTTACGTAAGTTCTAAACTCCCATTCGTTTCCATTTGGAAAACCAATAGGGCTTATAATAGAAGATGTTGCAAACTCCTCTGCGGCATTTGGTAAGTAACGAGGAGAATTTTCGTCCATTGATCTCCAAGTAAACCTCATTCCTAATGTAGTGTTAGGTAAGACAAACCAATCTTGCTTTCCAGCAGAAGTAGAGATATCTAACATTGCCTGAAGAGGGTAGGTTAAGTTAAAGTCACGGTGGTAATCAAAAGGTCCCCAATCGTTTACTCTCAAATGCGAGATAACTTTGATGGTTTTGTAGATCACCCGTACGTCACCACCATATCTTTGGATTTCCCGAGCATCAGATCCCCTAGCTTGACCGTTTCCGCCATAAAGATTTGCGATAATTCCAAACTCTGGGGTTAGTTTCGATACAAGACGTGCATTTACTTCCCATAAGTCTAATGCTGGAGCTGCGCCATCAGATGCGGCGGCTACTCTACCTGTTCCAGGAAATATGATGTTGGCATCTGTAGAAGTAGGTAGGTGACGATATACAAAACCAACGCTAGCAGCGAATTTAGCATCCTCAGCACGGTCGTTATCCCATTCGTACATCCAACTACCAGGGGTTGGGTCAAAGGTGATTAAAAGTTCACCTGCTGTAGTTTCTCTATTTATACCCACCATGAAAGGATCAGAGATAATGTTTCTTAGTCTCCCTGCTCCACTAACATCTCCTGGCATTGGGTTAACCAGTGGCATTTGCCATAAAAAATTAGGGGCAATTTGCCATTTACCAACAGAATATGTGAAACCTGATAAGACGTTAGTTTGATTTCCGCTCCCTGAATCCTTGAGTCTCCATCCAGTAAACGTTCGTGTTTGATCAAATCCACCCATAGCAACCAATCCCATATAAGCTGACTGTGCATACCAGTTAATTCTTCCAGAAGAATAGGTTAATTTCATCTTTCCACCCCAAGTGTCAGATTCTTGAATTTTATCTACTACTACGTTGTAATTTCCTTCAGAGATTTCTTCGGCAATTTGAAACTCTCTACCAACGAGTGGTTGTCCACCCCAAATTCCGCCGGCTTCTATACCAAACTTTCCAATATCTCTAGATGCAGCAAGAGTAACTCTTCTTGTTTTTGGCGTAGGTATGGCAATGGAACTAACTGCCGCACCAGGTGCTTGTAAATCTTCATGGAAAATTCCTGTTACTTTATATTTTCCGATTTCCTTACCATATTTTACAAGAACAGCGGCATTAGCACCCCACCATAACTCTCTACCATAGGCAACTTTAAGATTTTTTAGCTCTTTCTTACCTTCAAACTCAAAGCCTTGAGGTGCGAGACCATTATAGATATCTATGTTTGGTCCATAATTAGCCTCCTGGTATAAATTAAAAAAGTCTCCTTCATAAGCCCAATGATAGTGACCTGTTCTATAAAACCCTTTGAGGTCAAACATTTCATGATTCCAAGTATACTCAGCTTGGTATACTTGAACCCTGTTTAATTGTGTAAGTGTAGTTCCGTTAGTCGTATTTACATTTTGGAATCGACCTCTATTTTCATAGAAAATTTCATCGATAGGATTTTGAGCAACATTACCTAATACGTTCAAGGTTACATTCGCGGTAACATTGTCAGCTGGATTAGCTTCGAAACCTATAAAGTAAGACTCCATGTTATCAAACCCTAATTGGTCAGGGTAGACAGGGTTTGTTGGATCTGGATCATCTGGTGTAGTGATCAGATTACCACCAGTTTGATAAGTGGAAATATTAGCTCTGAATTCGCTTAGTCTTAATTTACCTCCTTTTTCTCCAGCCAATGCAGCCTTATCGCCTCTGGCCATCACTACCGCATCCATCAGCTGTATTCCGGCAAAATGATTATTTAAAGTCTCCTCGGTAACACCGGCAGCAAGAGGGTCAACAGAATGAAGTTCTTTCAACGCATAATAAGCAGCTCTTGGATAAAGAGTATACAATCCACGAGCATCCGTTTGTCCTTTCGCGCATATTCCAAACCACTCCTCGTTCATATTATTAGCTCCTTCCTCATAATCGATATAATATCCACCATTTGCCCAAGAAGCATTGTTATCATGAACCGCTAAGTTTTTAGTTTGTCCAAATTTCCACCAACCATCACTAAACTGGAAGGTGAAACCTCCTAATGAGTTTCCTGCTTTTCCCATTCCTGCTGCATTTTGGTAAATTTCTTTCCAGTTCTCTACCATAAAGTGAGCTTGCATTTTTTGGTCTTCGGAGTTTGATATCGCATTGTAAGCGTCAGAACCAAACTCGGTAAACATGATTGGCATGTCGAGTTCATTTTTAACCCTCTCAAAAGCATCGGTAAATGAAGCTCCTCTATACATGTTTAAGCCAAGTATGTCTACATTCTTACATTCCTGATTTATTATTTCAGAAAATAATAAGTCACCATTACAAATAGCCACTGGATGAGACGTATCCAAAGCTTTCATTTGAATGGCGGCATCATTCATAAGTTTGTACATTGGTCTTCCACGCTTTTCACCAATGAACTGCTTTTCTTCTTCATCATCCGGAAAATCTTCTGTTTCAGCTCCAGCCCAAAAAAGACCATAGTTGTTCTCGTTACCTAACAAAAAAAGCAACAAACCCGGAGTGTCTTTATACATTTCCGCCATAGCTATTGCTTCATCCAAAAGTAATTTTTGGGTTTTTTCATCTCGATAATCAGTAACCGCAACCCATGCACCATCAATGGTTAATCCGTACCTCCCAAACGAATGATTCAACATGGTATATATGCCGTAATTCTCATAAATATATTGTATCCACTTTGGTTGGATACCAGTATACTGTCTTATGGCATTTACACCCATATTACGCAACAGAGACATTTCAGCGTCTAAAGCTGATTTTATAATATCATCGGGTTGATTCCATAAACTATATGAATAGTTCGTTCCAATAGGGTAATAATCCCAATTCATTCCATTAATCATGAAATCTTTTTGTCCAACGACCAATTTCATTCCTGCTTCACTTTTCACAACTGAAACCTTCTCTTGCGAGTAGATGATTGAAGTGAATAGAAGAAAGATAGTTGTCAAGTAAATGTTCTTCATACTGTTTAATTTGAATTTTCTTTTATTGTGGGTTGATGAGAATGCTTAAAAAGGCATTTGAAATTTTCGTAATTGAGAATCTTTTTAATAGCTCCTTGTTACGATATTCTTAAAAATATATCAAATTAGCTAAAATTTAATCTCAACAAAAACACATCATCCCTATTTATTCGATACATCAAAAACTCATCACCTAAGTAGTTAAATCAATCAAATAACATTAAAAAAGAACTTTTTAAACACTTCAAGGTTTCTCATCCATGTTCAGAACATTTCTCAAAGCGATTTACATATTCATAAATCTTATTTTTGGTTTTTCAGTAAGCGCGCAACAGTTAAATCTCCCGAAAGTTCCAATAAGAGTTCACTTCGAACCGGGTGAATATGGTGGCGGTATTCAAAACTGGGATTTTGCTCAAGACACCTCCGGAATTCTATACGTCGCAAATAATGATGGCTTGATAATTTTTGATGGGGAGGATTGGAAATCGCATATTGTACCTTCCGCCACTAAAATAAGAGCCGTTTTTGCAGATATTAATGGAGATATATATGTAGGTGGTCAAGGTCAAATTGGTGTGTTCAAAGAATCGCAACACGGGTTGAAATTTCATCAATTATTGAATGAACTGCCTAATTCAGAAAGAGACATTTCAGAAACTTGGAAAATACTCAAATTCAATAATGAAATCTACTTTAGCACACTAGATAAACTCCTTGTTATAAAGGACAAAAAGCTTCAAAAGGTTGAACTTCCAGGACAACCTTTGAGACTACACAATGTTGACAACAAACTTTTCATTCAAATCAAAGACCAAGGGATATTAGATATTAGTTCAAGCGAATACTCAATTCTACCGGGTACTGACCAAATTAAAACCGAATTAACAGGTGCTGCACAGCTCCGTGGAAATTTGGTGTTTTTTGGTATAGATGGTAGCGTATATGAAGTATCGAGAGAAGAAACAATCAAATTGGATAATCGACAGCTCAATGGTAATATTATTAATGTAGTCATTCAATTAAAAAATAGAGGTGTTGCCATTGGTACCCAAAATATGGGCTTATTGATATTTGACGAAGCTTTTAATTTCGTGAAAAAATACACCAAAGGTCAGGGGATAAGTAACAGAACCGTAATTGCCATATTGGAGGATGATTTTAGCAATCTATGGATTGGTCTTCACACCGGAATCGATTATCTCGAATTAAGCTCCCCCCTATCCTTAGTTACTGAGCAATTAAGCTTTGAAGGAACAGGATATTTAGCAAGTGTTTGGAATAATAAGACCTATCTAGGTACTAACAATGGATTATTCGCTCAAAAGGCAGATCGGTTTGAATTAGTCCCGGGAAGTGAGGGGCAAGTTTACAATTTGTCCGTCATCAATGGATCACTTATCATGAATCACCATAAAGGGGCATTCGTGGTGGAGCCATCGGGTCTGAAACAAATCAGTAATATCGGTAGCTGGAAGATAACAAAAACCCCTATTCCTGGAAAATATATTGCGGGTAGTTACGATGGAATCCGATTTTTCGAGAGGAAAAATGGAGAATTGCGGCCCACAGGGGAAATCCAAGGATTAGATGAATCATCACGGGTATTTGAATTTGAAAACGATTCTACTATCTGGATGACTCATGGATACAAAGGAGCGTACAGAATCATCATGGATAAATCATTGAATAAAACGATTAGTATAAATCATTATGGAGCTGAGGATGGTTTCCCATCCAACACCTTGATTAATGTATATGAGATCATGGGATCTTTGGTTTTCACGGGAGAAACTGGATTTTATAATTATGATCCTATCCAAGATAGATTCTTCCCAAACAAATTTCTTGATGACCTATTTGGCAAGGAACATGTCAGTAAAATAACAGTCACGGAAGAAGGTGATATCTTTTTCATCCAAAACAGAAAAGCAGGTTTCTTACGTCAAGAATCACTCGGTAAATACAGAAAGGAAACTAATATTTTTAATAGAATAGATAAGTATATAAGTGATGACCTTGAGAGCATAGTCGTTCTTGATAAACAAAATGTACTTATAGGTGGAAAAGAAGGCTTTATTCATTTTGACCCCAGTGCACAAGTCCAAATTAAAGAGTTATTTGATGTTGTCATCCGCAAAGCGAGTGTGATTTCAATGGATAGTGTCACACATTTCACAGCAAAGGCATTTCACGACACTAAAATTAAACATGGAGAATCTTTGGCTCTTGAGTTTGCTAGTCCATATTTCTATGGATTTGAAGACTTAAAATATTCATATCGAATTCTACCCGTTCATGAAAAATGGACGGAATGGAGTTCTCAGCACAATAGAGAATTTAGCTTCTTACCTGCTGGAAACTATCAATTTGAAGTAAAAGCGAGGAATGTCTTCGGTGGTGAAAGTAGCATAACTAAATTAAACTTTTCCGTTTTAAAACCTTGGTATTCCTCTCAGCTGGCAATATTAATTTACGCTCTTACGGTGCTAATGGGATTTATTGGATTCTCATTGAAGCAGAGAAGCAAATACTATCATGAGAAAGACGAAATCAATAGAAGCAAAGAAGAGGCAATCAACGAGAAAGAGCAGATAATTACCGAAATAGAGCAAAAATCAAAGAATGAATTAAATGTTCTTCGCAATGAAAAATTGAAAATAGAGATTAATCACAAAAACAGTCAATTAACCTCTGTGACTACCCATTTGCTTCAGAAAAACGTATTGATCCAAGACATAAAGAAAAAAATTGAATACACCATAGATAATGGATTAACCAAAAATGATTTACGGAAGGTTGTTCAACATATTGAAAAAGATATTTCTAATGATGACTCATGGAATCAATTTGCTTTCCATTTCGACCAAGTTCATGGAGACTTCCTTAAGAAAATAAAAACAGGCTATCCTAGCCTTACGCCACAGGAAACAAAGCTTGCTGCATATTTAAGAATGAATCTTACATCAAAAGATATAGCTCAACTTCTTAACATCTCAGTACGCGGAGTGGAGATCAGCAGATATCGCCTTAGAAAAAGACTCGAGCTGGAAAGAGAAACCAATCTGGTGTCATTCTTAATGGACATATAAGCCTACCGGAACAGAGGATACATAAGCCTGATTGACTCAGGCTTTATCAACTAAATCAGGCTTATCTAAAACGCTTATTTAACCAATATTATTTCTAGCTCCTCTAAAGACTTACCTTTAGTCTCTGGCACAATGACTCCCACGAAAAGCAGTCCAAAACCTGCAAAAAGGCCATATATAAGGAACGTAGTGGCACTTCCCAAAGTAGCTAACTCCCAAGGGAAGACTAGCTGCACAATGAAACTGATTGCAGAATTCACAAAGCCAGCAAATGATATGGCTATACCTTTGATACGCATCGGAAAAAGCTCTGAAAACAATACCCACATAACTGGACCTAGAGAAATAGCAAAGGAAGCCACGAATCCTAAAATGCCGACTAAAA
>JBLICU010000092.1:0-13099 GCA_047632435.1 Cyclobacteriaceae bacterium | reverse complement strand
ATTCATTTCAAAAGAAGTTTTTTTTGCATTTATTCAGATACTTTAATTATAAAAGATGGTCGTATATCGGGATCAAAAAGTGGGGATTCCTGGGAATTATCAGTTGATATTAATTTAATGGAAGGATTTCGAATAAGTGAAGATTCTATCTATTTCGGGGATCTCATATCAAAAACATTTAACGGTAAATTTTCAGAGAAAGAAGTAGTTAAAGCACGATGACCCTTTTCTAATTAATAGAGAAATTCAATCCTAAATAAAATTCGCGACCATGAATGGGGGCATAAGCATAGGATGTGTCAAAACTTGAACTAAAGCCTGGATTTGCATTGGGATCATTGTAACCCACCAAAGGTGAATACTTCTGGGTATAGTTCAGAAGGTTTTGAACACCAAAATAACAACTAAAATTACCATTGATTTTCTGATTTAGCTGAATATTTTGAATAGCGAATGCAGTGGAAGTGGTCGGGCGAGATACCGTTATTGATTCTCCATTTACATCCAAATCATAAACTTCCGGAAGTGCCATTGGGCCTGTTACATTCAAAGTATAGGCAATGGTCAGTCCAATTTTTTTCAATTGATAATTAGCGGTAAATACTCCTGTCCAATTTGGTGCAAATTCAATTTTTCGTTTCTCATTCTCACCCAATTGATTCAACTCCGTTTCCGTGACATCTTGTGCGTTAAATCCAATATTCATGGCCAAAGGAAATTCGAATTCCTGCGAAACAGACATACTCACACCCTTGGTGACGGCATATCCATTTGTGTTTTCATAGACAATCAGACTCGGATCATCATAATTGGGTATAATCTTATTCGTGAAATAAGTATAAAACGCGTCGAAATCGAAGCTTCCCTGACTAGAACCCATTGTAAAAATATGATTTGCGTTGAGAGAAAAATTATAGGAACGCTCTGGCTCGAGTTCTTCGACAATCATTACTTCGCGTTGACTGGATAGAAACGCATGATCTTCCGTGAATAAATTTACAATCCTAAAACCTGTACCAAAATTGGATCTTAATGTTGTCCATTGGCCAAGTTTAAATTTTGAGTTGATCCGTGGAGATATAATCATTCCATGACTTTGATAATGATCTGCACGGACCCCTCCGAGAAGCGTAAATGTTTGGCCAATATTCCATTCGTCCTGAACAAATAAACCCGGAATGTATTGATTATCAGGCTTGTTTCTCACTGTGATTCCGCTTGTTATTTGAGTGGCAATCGTATTATCATCATACGTTTGAAAACGTGAGGTAAATCCAGCCAATAAATTTTGAGTCTTTAATGATTTCTCCCAAATAAGATTGGTGAAGACTATATTCTGATCCGCTTTATAATGACTACTACCGTAGTAGCTGTCTTGAAAATGCGAACTGAATGAATAGTCCAGCTTCAATTTTTCATTCATTGCAAATGCATAAGTTCCAAATATCTCCGCCCGATTTGTGTAGATGCTCTCTCCATAAATTTCACTATCACCTCTCAATTCTCGATAATTTCTGTCCTTCAAGAATTCCTCAACGCCATTTCTTCGATCTTCATAATAGTACTTGGCTGCAATCGAAAATGGCTCCATGGATTTCCTTTTGATATTCCATTTAGTGAACACCGAAATGCGATCAAGGCTTGCCATATCGCTGAAACCATCGTCATTGATATCATCAAAATCATTGATATATGCATAATTCAGCCCGACAAATCCACTTGCCTTCTTAAGTTTTGGAGCAATTGCAAAATTCCCAAATGACTCCAGATGCGATGTTCCCATGACATCCATACTAAATAGCGGCTGGGTTTCGGGATTTTTAGTAATGATATTAATTACTCCAGCTACAGCTTCAGAGCCATAAAGTGTTGAGCTTGGCCCTTTGATAACTTCAAAACGGTCGATGATCATGCTTGGGATTCCATTGAGCCCATAAACAGATGCAAGATTTCCATAAATTGGAGTTCCATCCATCAGAATAGCTGTATACGGGCCAGGAAGTCCATTGATGCTGATGCTATTGGTAAAACACACCCCGCAGGCAACCACTTCTTGAACTCCACTGATTAAGGATATACTTTCCACGATCCCTGAGGCTGCCGCGGGCATATATGTATTGACATGTTTGGAAGTCATCACCTCCACCTTAATAGGAGACTGAGTAACGAAAGTTGGTTGCATTGTTCCCGTAACCACGACCTCATTCATGTTCAAGACGCTTTCCTGAAGTATGGGATTGAATATTTGATTTAAATTTTCGGAAAGATCTAATTGAAATATAAGGGGTTTGAAGCCTACAGATCTAACTTCAAGTTTGTATGGTTTCAATGAAAGTCCAGGAAATGAATAAAATCCGTTTGCATCTGTAACTGCCCCATGTTCAGTTCCGACTATTTTTATGGTGGCACCAGGAATAGGTTCACCCGCAGATTTCACTATTCCTGCAATAGATCCACTTGATTGACCAAATAACGGAAAATGCAAAAGCACAATGATTTGAAATAGAATTTGTCGCATCGATAGAGGACTAATGTTCTACAAAGCTACAACTTATTTTATTTTTAGTCTTGTCTAATATTAAATATAGATAATGCTTAATCAATAAGTTTTCATGATATTTGAACCTTATGGTTTTAAATACGATTACGTAATATTGCAATTCAAACCACATTAATGAGCAAATCAAAAGTGACTATCGGCCATGTATTTAAGACCATCATTTGGCCCAGAAGAAAAACTGTAGGAATCGGATTGATTCTAATCGTGTTTAGCCGACTGGCTAGTTTGGTATTACCCGGAGCTAGCAAGTACCTACTGGATGATGTAATTGCCAATTCAAATATTGAAATGCTCAAAATATTGCTTCTGATCGTGTTGGGAGCCATCATTGTGCAGTCGATTACTTCTTTTTTGCTCACCAGAATTTTGAGTGTGGAAGCTCAATGGTTAATCTCTCAACTTCGGGTCAAGGTACAAAAGCACATCATTTATCTACCTATCAGATTCTTTGACAATACCAAGTCAGGCGAGCTTGTGTCCAGAATCATGACAGACGTAGAAGGTGTCAGAAATTTGGTTGGAACTGGTCTGGTTCAACTTTTTGGTGGGACACTGACAGCTATTATTTCATTGATACTGCTGATCAATATAAGTCCCTGGATGACACTATATGTTTTGGTTCCTGTGATCATTTTTGGTATCATTTCTCTGAAGGCTTTTAGTTATATCAGACCCATTTTCCGTGAAAGGGGAAAAATCAATGCAGAGGTAACTGGCCGTCTGACTGAAACACTAAGTGGAGTACGGGTAATCAAGGGCTTTAATGCAGAAAAACAAGAGGTGAAGACCTTTGAAGAGGGTGTAAATAAGTTGTTTTTGAATGTTAAAAGAAGCTTAACATCCACCAGTCTGGTGACCAGTTCGGCCACTTTTCTCCTAGGGCTGGCCAGCACCGGTATCATGGGCATTGGTGGATACATGATCATTGAAGGTCAGATGACTATTGGTGATTTTCTGGCGTTCACTTTGTATCTGGGCTTTATGATCGCTCCAATAGTTCAGATGAGCAATATAGGCAGTCAACTCACAGAGGCTTTTGCAGGGCTTGACCGTACAGAAGAGATCATGAATATGAGTCCGGAAGATGATGGCACGGTCAGAGTGGTTCGCATTCCAGAAATAAAAGGTGACATTAAATTCCAAAATGTAAGCTTCGCTTATGAAGAAGAGAAAAATGTAGTCAAGCACATTTCATTTGTTGCACCGGCAGGATCAGTTACGGCCCTTGTCGGAACTTCAGGATCTGGAAAATCAACCCTTGCAGGTTTAGCTGCTTCGTTCCTCAACCCTGATTCCGGCACAATTCTAGTTGATGGCGAGGATCTCTCGAAAATTTCTCTCGAAAGCTACAGAAGCCAATTAGGTGTTGTACTTCAGGACGATTTTCTTTTTGAGGGCACAATCAGGGAAAATATTCTTTTCCCAAGACCAAACTCCTCTCTGGAGAATCTGCTTGCAGCGGTCAAGGCTGCTCACGTGGATGAATTTACGGACCGGTTTGAAGATGGATTAGACACCAGAATAGGAGAGCGTGGAGTAAAACTTTCGGGAGGTCAAAAACAGCGGATCACCATCGCACGAGCTATTCTCACCAATCCAAGAATTCTTATTTTAGACGAGGCAACTTCTAATCTGGATACCGAAAGTGAAAGTTATATTCAGGAAAGTTTATCTATCCTGATGAAAGGTCGGACATCTTTTGTCATAGCACACAGATTAAGTACAATCAGACGTGCTGATCAAATTTTGGTCATTGAAAACGGGGAAATTGTCGAACAAGGCACCCACGATGAATTGATACAAAAAGAGGGCAGGTACTTTCAACTTTATACCTATCAGGCTAGAATTTAATATTTGGATCCATATTAAAACGCAAAGAACCAATCAGGTCCTTCATTTTAAAATTTATGATTTAGTTTTATATCATGATTATAGGAATAGGAGGCGTCAGCAGGGCTGGCAAAACAACACTTGCGGAAAATTTGAAGAAGGCGTTTGTCAAAAAGAAAAAAACTGTAGAGATTTTTTGTCTTGATGATTTTGCAAAAACACAATCTGCCTTAACTATAGTTGATAGTGTGCCTGATTGGGAAAGACCTAGCACGATCAAATGGGATCGACTTATTTCGAAAGTCGAAAAATCATCAGCTGATATCAAGATCGTGGAAGGTTTGTTTACATTCTACCCTGCCTCAGTCAGATCCATATTTAGCAAAAAAATATTTGTTGAAATCGATAAAGTCTTGTTCCAAGCACGAAGATATAATGACAAAAGGTGGGACAAGGAGCCAGAATGGTATGTGGATCATGTTTGGAAAAGCTATCTTAAATATGGGAAGAGCAAGGGTGAAGACTCTGAATATATTTTTCTAAATGGTGCAAAGCCTATTGACATCAACATTTTAGTAACCCAAATTCTTTGATTAGCCTATCTCCAAGATTTTATAATCTCGTCTATTATATTGGATTGAATCATTCACTTTGACTGTAGTAAGTAGCTTCCCAAGGGGAGCCACGGGTGAGATAACAAAATATGAATGCTTGTCAAGCTGCACTTGTCCCAAACTCACAGCAATGAAAAATTTGCCCTGATCGGTGACAATCAATTTGCCTAATCCTGATTGATCAGGCTTTGCTTTGACCAAATCCAACACCTTCAGCAATTTCCATGATTCATTCTGCTGGGTTGCAATTTTTTCTTTCTCCAGATGAATCATCGCTCTAGTAGTTTCGTATTTATCCCCGGCACTACTTTTTGTCTCTTCGTTGGACTGAGCAGTATAGGACTCAAGCTCCCGTTGCGCGGTTTCGATCCTTTTTTGAATGATACTTTTGCATTCTTCTAGTAAAAGAATCTTCTCTTTTATTAAATCCATTTGGTTATAAATCGAATTTGATTCCCTGCGCTAGCGGCAATTCAGTGGAATAATTGATCGTATTGGTTTGTCGTCTCATGTAAGCTTTCCATGCGTCAGAACCTGATTCTCTTCCTCCCCCTGTTTCCTTTTCACCTCCAAATGCACCTCCAATTTCCGCTCCTGATGTTCCAATGTTTACATTGGCAATGCCACAATCAGAACCGATTTGAGACAAGAATAACTCAGCTTCTCTCATATTGGTAGTCATAATCGATGATGATAAACCCTGAGGAACATTGTTTTGAATGGCAATAGCCTCATCCAAAGTATTGTATTTAATCAAATATAGAATGGGCGCAAATGTTTCACTTTGTACAATCTCAAAATCGTTTGAAACTTCATAAACAGCAGGTTTCACGTAACAACCCGATACATAGGCAGGGCCTTCGAGGATACCTCCCGCAATAACTTCTTTTCCACCCTCCAATTTTACTTTTGTGATTGCCGCCTCATACATATCCACGGCCAACTTATCAATCAATGGACCAACGTGGTTGTTTTGATCTAACGGATTTCCAATTCGAAGTTGGCCATATGCTTTAGTAAGTCTTGATTTCATTTCGTCAAAAAGACTTTCATGAATGATTAATCTTCTTGTGGAAGTACATCTCTGACCTGCCGTTCCTACAGCTCCAAATACCGCTCCCGGAATGGCAATTTCCAAATCTGCATTTTGGGAAATGATGATTGCATTGTTCCCTCCTAATTCCAAAATTGATTTGCCCAATCGCTTTCCAACAGCTTCACCTACAGCTTTACCCATTCTGGTTGAGCCTGTTGCTGAAATCAATGGAATCCGTGAATCATTGGCCATCATTGAACCAATCTTCGCGTCACCTATTATAAGACAACTTACTCCCGGATGAATATCATTAGCAGCAAAGATTTTTTCAGCGATTTTCTGACAAGCTATTGCCGTCAAAGGTGTTTTTTCAGAGGGTTTCCAAATACAAACATCGCCACACACCCATGCCAGTGTCGCATTCCAGGCCCAAACAGCTACCGGAAAATTGAACGCTGAAATGATCCCCACAATGCCAAGTGGATGCCACTGCTCATACATGCGATGTAGTGCTCTTTCCGAATGCATGGTTTGTCCATACAATTGTCTGGAAAGACCAACAGCAAAATCACAGATATCAATCATCTCCTGAACTTCACCAAGGCCTTCTTGTAGTGATTTGCCCATTTCATAGGACACAAGAGCCCCAAGATCATCTTTATGATTACGAAGCTCTAAACCGAGCTGTCGTACTATTTCACCACGCCTAGGAGCAGGTATTGTCCTCCAGCTTTGAAATGCCTCTTGTGATCCGGCGATGACCTGATTATATTCAGCCTCAGATACCATGTTTACCTGAGCGATGATCTTTCCGTCTACAGGTGAAACAGAATTTATACGCTCCCCTGAAGTCTTGATCCATTGATTGCCGATGGCAGCACCATGATTTATTTCAGAAATTTCAAGCGACTTTAATAATTGTGAGATTTGTGGGGTGTGTTGCATTGGATATTGAATTTTTAATATTGGGCAAAGCTAAATCATCAGCTACACTAGTGACCTGCCGATTATCAAATAGCTGCACATTGATTCGAGCAGTTCAAATCACCAATGCAGGTTCTTTTTAACTAAAAAGCCACCCACCAAAACGGCGGGTGGCTCCATCACCTACATTACTAATCACCAACCAATTCCGTAATATGACTTTTCGCCATTCGGGTAAATTCCCTCTATCAGAAGTCCTTCTCCTCGTGCTTTTTCTAAAGAAGCGGTGAGGTCTTCTAGTGACGCGATGGGCTTGCGGTCTATTTTCGTTATGATAAATCCTTCTTTGATATTGGCTTCAGCCCACTTCTTATTTTTCATGGACTTGATCTGCACACCTGATTCGATGTTCAGTTCATTTTTCATCCTTTCTGACACAGGTTGTACTTCCAATCCTTCAATATCCATTGATCGCTCCTTCACCACCATTTCTGTGTTGTTAGATACATTTTTCAGCAGGGCTACTGTTGTTCTGGTTTTTCCATCTCGCATAAAAGTAACTTCGATTTTATCTCCTGGACTGTTCAACGCTACCTGCTCCTGAAGTTCGGCTACATTTTTTACTGGTTTACCTGAGATGGCAATAATTACATCATCTGTTTCCAATCCAGCTTCTTCTGCTGCAGAATTAGGTCTTACGTCTCCAACCCAAACTCCTTTTAAAATATCCAAATTCTTTTCTTTGGCAAGTGCAGCATCTACATCACGAATGCTTATGCCTAACAGCGGTCGTTGTACCGCTCCAAAATCCTTCAAATCGTAGATAACCTTTTTTACAAGACTGGCTGGTACTGCAAACGAATAGCCAGCAAATGAACCCGTAGGTGAAGCAATAGCTGTATTTATACCTACCAACTCGCCCTTCAGGTTTACCAATGCTCCGCCACTATTACCTGGATTTACAGCTGCATCTGTTTGGATAAAGGCTTCAATTTTATATTGATTTTGAGGATCACCGTATCTTCGCAGTATATCTATATTTCTTGCCTTGGCACTTACAATCCCTGCTGTAACCGTAGATGTAAACTCATAAGGATTGCCAATGGCCAAAACCCATTCCCCAATTTGTATGTTCTCCGAGTCTCCGAACTTCATGGCTGTAAACCCTTCGCCATCTATTTTCAAAAGAGCCAGATCAGTGTTTGGATCGGTTCCAATCACCTCGGCCTTGTAGCTTCTGTTGTCATTCAATAACACTTCAATTTCTGATGCACCATTTATTACATGATTATTGGTAGCTATGTATCCATCGGTTGATATAATGACACCAGAGCCTGCGCCTCTCGCAGGTGCTTTTTCTCCCCTGTCAAATTGATCTCCAAAATAATCTTTGAAAAAATCATCCATTGGATTTTGTGCAGATCCGTTCTTGCTTGCTGAATATATTGTTTTTATATGCACCACAGCTGGAGTAGCCGATTTGGCTGCATAAACAAAATTTAATCCCGCCGGAACTACGAAATCCGCAGAATCAAAAACATAGTTTGTAAAACTTAATGGCAGATTTTCCTTGCTTTGCGAAGGAATCGATTTCCCATTTTGCGGTATAAATATGGTATATCCTCCTAAAGCTATGATTCCCCCAAAAATGGATGAAAATGCCATTGCAAAAATTAATTTTCTAGTCGTCATGTTTCTGAAACTTTGTGCTGTCTATTATACTGATTAAATGGCTGATTGTTGTGTGAGCAACGCCACATTCAACCTTATTAAGAGAGGTTTAACACTAATTAACAAAAAAAGGGTGAGACCCGACTCACCCTTTGATCAATGAATTAAAACCTGATTACTTGATGACCACTGTTCTTTTTGTTTCCTTCTTTTCATCCTTTGGTATTACCACCATAAGAATACCATCTGTATAGGTCGCCTCCACTTTCTCTGTGTTGATATTGTCTGGAAGATAAAATGATCGGCTAAAGTTTCCATAGTAGCTCTCAATACTGTGAAAGTTCTTTTCTTTTTTCTCATTTTCAAATTTCCTTTCACCAGAAACAGTTAGTCTGTCATCTTTGATATCGATCGTTACATCTTCTTTGCTTACTCCTGGTATGTGGAATAGGATTTCAAATGCTTTGTCAGTCTCTGCTACATCTACCTTAGGTGAAAATGTGGAATTCAATTTCCTTCCGAATGCATCTTCATTGAAAAATCTGTCAATAAAACTTCCGTATGTCGCCGGTGTGTTGTTCTGATTATACTTTATAAGTGTCATGCTATTTTATTTTTTAGTTTAACATCAATTACGAAATGTTTAGAATCGAAATTTATACCAAGCTACAATTCTTTAAATTTTAACGCCATTATGGCCGTTTATTGAATTTTATTTTTCTTTTTAATGCCATTATGGCCGTTTTTATTTCGTATTTATTCAGATGAAAATATTTAATGAAAAGCTTTTGCAGTTATTGAATGAGAAATTTAAGTTTGCAATCCTTTTCGCAGGAAGTTGCAAATAAGGCCTAAAAATTCCTCAGTAGCTCAGTTGGTTAGAGCATCTGACTGTTAATCAGAGGGTCCCTGGTTCGAGCCCAGGCTGAGGAGCAAAACCCCGTCATTTATGTCGGGGTTTTTTTATTTAAATCCATTCTCATAACAGCCGCTATTCAATGGCCTTTTTGAGCCCAAAATTTCCAATCAGACCACAAATACGACTGGCTATGAACCTCTGAATATGGTAACACTTTTATCTAGGAAAGTCCAAAAAAATAAAGACCCCTTGAGATTATTGGGGTCTTCTTTGATAAATACAAAATATAATTTGATGAATCTAACCAACTGATCATACATACCCTAAACAGGGTATTATCCCATGGTCTTAGGATGTTTACATTTACTTTTCAACCAAGCAACTAGAGTCATGTTAATCGCACTGATAGGAATTTCCCTTATCGTTTTGTTCACAATCATTGAAAGGTATTGGGCAGCCAAGCAAGAAAAGAGATAGCCCTATTTTGTTAGGTTATTGTATCAGTCTGAATAACCCTACCCAAAGGTAGGCAGATTGATTCCCTTCTTCCCTTCAGGGATCTAGGGTGAAAAGAAGGAGAATCAAGTATCGTTAAGCTCAAGGCTTAATCCTGATCCAAAAAGGGATATCTATAATCAGAAGGAGGAACAAAGGTTTCTTTAATTGTGCGTGCACTTACCCATCTTAGCAAATTCATTGGTGATCCTGCTTTATCATTGGTGCCTGAGGCTCGGCTTCCGCCAAAAGGCTGTTGCCCTACGACAGCACCTGTGGGCTTGTCATTGATGTAGAAATTACCAGCTGCGTGGGTGAGCTTTTTAGTTGCAAGATCAATGGCGTACCTGTCCGTTGAGAATATGGCTCCCGTAAGCGCATAGGGAGAACTTTCGTCTACCAATTGCAAGGTTTCTTCAAATTGATCTTCCGGATAAACATAAATGGTAAGGACGGGTCCAAATATTTCATCGCACATTGTGGTGTACTTTGGATCTGTCACGAGAATAACTGTAGGCTCAATAAAATAACCAACTGAATCATCACAATTTCCACCAAAAATGATTTCTGCATTTTTATCCTTTCTGGCCTTATCTACATAATTGGAAATTTTGTCAAAGGCTCTTTTATCAATGACCGCATTAAAGAAATTGGAAAAATTCTCTGGACTACCCATTTTGATGTCTTTGAGGTCAGATTCCATTGATTTTCGAATTTCGCTCCAAAGATTTGATGGAATATAGGCACGTGAAGCCGCACTGCACTTTTGTCCCTGATATTCAAAAGCTCCACGTATCAGACCTGTTGCTACTTGCTTTGGATTTGCAGATTTATGGGCTATTACAAAATCTTTTCCTCCTGTCTCACCTACGATTCTTGGGTAGGTCTTATACTTGTCTATGTTGGCTCCTATCGTTTTCCAAAGTGATTTGAAAACCCCTGTGCTACCCGTAAAATGAAGTCCTGCAAAATCTGGATGATTGAAAATGACATCACCCGCTACTGGGCCATCCACATAGATTATATTAATCACTCCATCAGGAAGTCCGGCTTCCTTGAAAACTTCCATGATGATCTGAGCAGAATAAATTTGCGTATACGCTGGTTTCCAAATGGTTGTATTGCCCATCAACGCAGGAGCAGCCGGAAGATTCCCAGCTATTGAGGTGAAATTGAAAGGTGTGATAGCAAACACAAATCCCTCAAGTGGGCGATATTCCAAACGATTCCAAATTCCTGGAGCTGACTCTGGTTGATCTCCATATATCTGTTGCATAAACATGGCATTGAACCTAAGAAAATCTATGAATTCGCAGGCCGCATCAACTTCTGCTTGAAAGGCGTTTTTCGACTGTGCAAGAATCGTGGCAGCATTGATTTTTGCTCTGTACGGTCCAGCAAGTAATTCTGCTGCTTTTAGAAAAATACTTACCCGATGTTCCCAAGGAAGGGCCACCCAAGATTCTTTGGCATCCAATGCAGCTTTTACGGCAAGCTCTACATGAGTTTTATCCCCTTCATGAAAGTAGCCCAAAACATGTCCATGATCATGTGGAGGAGACATTTTGATTTTATTCCCAGTGCGCACTTCCGCACCGCCAATGTACATCGGAATATCCTTTTCCATCCCTCTGAAATCAGACAAAGTCTTCTTTAGAGTAATTCTCTCCGCAGTACCTGGCGCATAAGATAGAATAGGTTCGTTGCTAGGTTTCGGGAGATAAAATGTTCCTTTTGGCATTATTTTGGGGTTTTAATTATTTCACAAAGGTAATAAATAGGGAGTACCTATAATATTTTCATCAATTCAGATAAATGTGATATCTGCCACTGACAATCCGATTTTACCGTTCCTAAAGGATTGAAATAAATAGGCGTAATTTGAGCATTCAAAGCGCCACCGACATCCGCTTTCAAGTTGTCCCCGATCATGACCACCTCATCATTTTTAACACCTGCCACTTTCATAGCATGCTCAAAAATAGCAGGATCAGGTTTCTTGCTGCCAATGGATTCTGATGTAAATACGTGCTTAAAATACTTATTGAGACCACTCGTTTTGAGTTTGATTTCTTGCACATCTTCAAAGCCATTGGTGATTATACTCATCTCATATTTCTTCACCAGATAGTTCAAAATCACATCCGCACCATCAATTAAAACTCCCTGCCTGGGGCAATGATGCAAAAAGTAATCAGACATTTCAATAGAATCTGCAGTTTGCATGGTTCCGCATGCCTCAAGAACCAGACGAAATCGCTCATTTCTGAGATAATCCCGCTCTATCCTTCCATGATTGTAATCATCCCAAAGTTGATGGTTCAGATGGGTATAAATTTTCAAAAACTTTGGCAAATCAACAGAAATACGGGAAACCAAATCAAATTCAGCATAAAGATCCAAAAGGACTTTCCGGGCGTTTGCGTCATGATCCCATAGGGTATGGTCCAAATCAAAAAAAATGTGTCGAATATTTCTCATTCCCGATAGCCTCTTACAATTAGTTTATTTGACGATAATTCCCGGTTGGAATTCATCACATTATATATTTCCTGATCTTTTTGTAGCATAACATCTTTATTCAAAAAGTCAAATATTCGCGCCACCATATCATACACTTCATCTTTGATACTATACATCACCCACATATCTTTTTTCGATGCATTCACCAAACCAGAATTTTTAAGATAATTGATATGCCGACTGGTTTTAGTTTGAGTAAAATCAAGAATAGATTCTAAATCTGAAATTGACATTTCATTGTTACGATATAGTAAATGTATGATCCTGACCCGCGCCTCCTCACCAAAGCATTTAAATATTTGTGTGCCGAATGTCAAACTGAAATTCTTTAATCTCATAATATTTTATCATTACTTTTGATAAATTTTAAACTTTCTTCGTTGAATACAGTCTAGCAAATAAACTAACTCCGAATTGTACAAGGTATTAATCATAGCATCTTTTCTTCATTTTTGTGTTTTTGTTGCACCAGCACAAGAAAAACTGAAGATCATCCAATTTACAGGAGTGGTTTTCACGCCCGACAGCACATCTATTATTCCGGGCGTGCACATTTATGTTCCCGCAGTAGGAAGAGGTACTACCAC
>JBLICU010000091.1:0-13131 GCA_047632435.1 Cyclobacteriaceae bacterium | reverse complement strand
TATAGGGATAGATAAAGCCATCCAAAAAGACATTCTGAGCAATGCTGGATTCGAGGTTCTGAAAAGCACCACAATCGAGCGCAATGATTGGATTGCGTCTAAAGACAAAGTGCTCGCATCAATCAAGGCTGAATTTGAATTTCCTTTGGTTGTAAAAGCACCACATCAAGGGTCATCCATTGGTGTGAGTATTGTCCAAAATGAAGCAGAATTAGACAGTGGTATAAATAGATCATTTTTCATTCAGGAGATCAATATCATAGATTGGAATCAAAAAGCTGACGAAGAAAAGCGTAGTTATCTAGTTGCTTTTACTGATATCAGAGAAGGTTTAGGTTTTCCTGTTATTGCTGATGGGAAACGCATTTTTCACCCTGAAGATTTGTGGATCCTGCTGGATAATTCTAAGGAAAATGTACATTTGGAATCACCTGATGGTGAGTCTTTACTTTTGGTTGAATCTTTTGTTACCGGAAAGGAATTTTCATGCATCGTGGTGGAAAATGAAGATGGAAATCCCCTGGCACTACCTCCTACCGAGATCAGGAAACCAAACGACATTTTTGACTACAGGTCTAAATATCTACCAGGAATTTCGCGAAAAATAACACCTATTGAGCTGGAAGACTCAGAGATTCAAAGAATCAGAACAGCTTCTGAAAAATTGTACAAAGATCTTCACAGTCAGGTATATGCCAGAATTGATGGCTTTTATACAGAAGATAGACGCATCATATTAAATGACCCGAATACCACTTCGGGGATGTTGCCTTCATCCTTTTTCTTTCACCAAGCGGCCGAAATCGGATTAAATCCTTCTCAATTTTTGACATTCATCATTTCCAGATCGCTAAAAGCAAGATTGAAATCTGGGAAAAACATTTTTCTGATTAATTCATTAATTCATAGACTGGATGAAGGATTGAATGCAGACTCCAAACAGAATACAGCAAAAATAAAGGTTGGGGTAATCATGGGTGGTTTTTCCTCGGAGCGACACATCAGCGTAGAAAGTGGACGAAATATCTATGAAAAGCTGGCCTCTTCAGACAGGTACATGGCTATTCCTATATTCTTGACGGGAAACGAAGAAAATCATCTCATGTACCAGCTACCAATAAACGTCATGTTGAAAGACAATGCCGATGATATCATGGAAAAGGTGACTCAACATTCCGATTATGATCATCCTGTGCTTAACCAGATTCGCCAAGATGCGAAGCACATTAAAATTAAATACGCTTATCATGGGTCTATTGAATTGGAAGAAGTCAAATATGAAGACCTAAAAGATAAAATTGATTTCGCATTCATTGCATTGCATGGCAGGCCCGGTGAAGATGGGGCGGTACAAAATCAGCTTGAAAAATTTCAGATTCCTTACAATGGCTCAGGAATAGAAAGCTCTAGAATTTCAATAAATAAATATGACACCAATGAACTTCTTGCACAAAATGGAATCCTGGTAGCTCAGCATGCCTTAGTTCATGACACTGATTATCAAACTGATAAGGAGCAAACCATTATCAAAATAGAATCATCTTTTGCATACCCATTCATTGCTAAACCTGCCGATGATGGATGTTCTTCTGCCGTAAAAAAAATAAAAACCAGAGATGAGTTGAAGGCTTTTTGTGAAATGATGTTTCGAAAAACTGCATCATTTCCTGAACAACCTAGAGAGGTATTAAAGCTTAGGACAAATGAAGAATTCCCACAAAAAAATTACTTCCTCGTAGAAGAGCTTATTTCACCAAATGGAGCAGATCGCTTCCTTGAAATAACCGGAGGCATGCTCACAAGAATGGTGAAAAATGGACAAATTTCATTTGAGGTCTTCGAGCCTTCTGAAACCTTGGCTGGTGGTGAGATACTTTCACTTGAAGAAAAATTCCTAGCCGGTGAAGGTCAAAATATCACTCCTGCTAGATTTGCAGAAAGTGATGCTGATTACATCAGAATAGCAAAAGAAGTGAAACAGGTGCTCGAAAAGACTGCCCGGGTGATCAATATAGAAGGTTATTGTAGGATTGACGCTTTCGTAAGAATTTTCTCTGATAAAATTGAAACTGTAATTATTGAAATCAATTCTTTGCCCGGAATGACTCCTGCCACAGCCATTTTTCACCAAAGTGCAATCAACGGAATGAAACCCTATGAATTCATTGATGAAATAATCGAATATGGTTTTGCAAAACAAAAAAGGGATGCCGTATCAGTCTAAGCAAAAAAGAAGATATTTGGGATTAATAATGATAGTTAGTTAACTGGTGGAATAAAAATGTCTAAAGAAAAAACCTGGAAAGACCTGGTATTGCATATATTCTTTGTTTTTGGTATCGCAATTACTTCTGTTTTTATATTCTTTTATATGTACCTGCCTATGACCACCAATCATGGAGAATCACTTACAGTCCCAGACGTACGCGGAGTTACATTGGACGAATTGAAAGATTTTTTGGGAGAAAGAAATTTAAGATTTGAAGTAACCGCTGATTCTGGATTTTCGGCTTCTCAGAAACCACTCGCCGTACTCAAGCAATTCCCTATGCCCAATTCCAAAGTGAAGGAAAACAGGAAAATATATGTGACATTAAATTCTGAAAAAGCACCCTTGATCCGTATGCCTAAACTTATCAGTGGTTCAGTTAAAAATGCCCAGTTAATTCTGCAAACTTACGATTTGGCACTAGGAGAGATTATCTATGTCCCTGATCGCGACTTAAATTATGTCCTCAAACAGCAAATAAACGGTCGCGAAGTTTTGGAAGGTGAAAAGATTCCCAAAGGCTCAAAAATAGATTTGGTTGCCGGAGATGGATTGGGGCAGCAAAATCTAGCCTCTCCTAATCTGATAGGTCATGATTTGGAAAGTGCGCAGATAGCCATCATCGGCTCTGGATTGAAAATCGGTGACATCATACACGAGAAGAAGAACATTGCCGTTATTGAAACTGAGTTAACCGATGGCACTATTGAAACTTCAGAAATGAAAGTGAGTCCTGGTAGTATTTTGAAACAAAGTCCCAAAAATGGGCGAAATATGAAATTGGGACAAAAAGTTGATTTATGGGTTTATACACCAGATTCTTTAAACGTTGCTCCTACGCTGCTTGACTAATTCCAATGAGAATAAACATTCTGATCATTTGTTTCCTTATCACCACTGGCATTTTTGCACAATTCAAAACTGTACCGATCAGAACAAATCAGCTGAGGCACGTTGCGCAATCCGACAGAGTATTACAGCTTCCCTTTTGGGATGATTTTTCGACCACTACAAACACACCCGATACCCTCCTTTGGAAGATTGGTCAAGACGTATTTATCAATGAAGGATTGAGTAAAAACCCACCAACTTATAAAGTTGCCACTTTGGATGGCTTACGTGGAAATGGTATTGCCTACGACATTTTAAATGAGTTTTTCGGACCTACCGATACACTTGCAAGCCATATCATTGATCTGAGTAATTATAACATCAGCGATAGTCTCTACTTGAGTTTCTACTGGCAGTCGGGTGGTTTTGGGGAACTCCCAGATCAAGAAGACACCATTTCTTTGCACTTTCTCGCATCAGATTCTACATGGGAAAGGGTTTGGTATTCAAACGGAGGACTTGAATCACTTAATGATTATTTTACTCAGGCTATCCTTCCTTTCGACAGCTCAAAATATTTTCATGATGGATTCCGATTTATGTTTGAATCGGTTGCGCGGCAGTCTGGCCCTTTTGATACCTGGCATTTAGATTATATTTATCTTAATAAAGCACGATCCAAAGCAGACACTTTGCATTTTGACCGTTCACTCACAGGCGTGCCGTCTCCACTTTTTGCACCTTATCAGGAAATTCCTGCTCACATTTTTTTTAAAGATCCGGGACAGTTTCTAAAACCACAAACCTTTGAATCTTCCAATCTCGATGATACACCTCACCCCATAAGGTATTATTACAGACTTGAGAATCTTATTACCAATGAAGTTTATTATGACCAACTAATAGATGGAGCTCCTGTAACTATTTCTGCCCTTCAAATAGATTCCATCACAGGACCTGACAATGTTCTAATTGACCCCCAATTGAATCCTTTGGACTCGCAACGATTACAAACGACCTTCTATATGTTCACTGGCGATAAAAAATTATTTGAAGAGGTAAATGGAACAGATACCGTCTTTTTAGATGTGGACTTGAGAATCAACGATACCATTCGTCAGCAATACGCTTTGGATAATCATTATGCATATGATGATGGCACAGCAGAATATGCAGCGGGTATTAATGTGAAAAATGGAAAATTAGCGGTGAAATTCTACCTGCCTGAACCAGATACTTTAACTCATATTGATATCCATTTCCCAAACATTGTTCCAGATGCCACTGGAAAATCCATCAATCTAATCGTTTGGTCCAATTTGAAGAATAACGTGATTCTAACAAGTCAGCCATTTAAAATCACTTCTAACTCTAAACTTAATGAGTATAAAAGGATCAAATTAGAGCGTTCGCTTTTAGTCAAGGACACTGTGTTCATTGGGTTTCAGCAATTAATTGAGGATTATATTGGTGTGGGTTTTGATAAATCTAATATAGCAGCGATGAACAACATCTATTATAATACAGGTGAATCATGGATACAAAACAACAGGCTTGAAGGCATATTTATGATTCGGCCTATCTTCAAGTATGATAGTACCTTCATCCTATCCAACAAATCAATATCAAAACAAATCAGTGTATTTCCAAATCCATCTAGTGGTCAACTAAACATAAGCACACCCATTGAGCATTTAAGTGTATATGATATGAGCGGGACATTGGTCTATAATGCTGACTCAGGTCAAAACCATGACATTTCCTTCCTTCAAAATGGTTTATATTTAGTCAAAATTTATGCGGATAACCAAACTCAACATTTACGGGTTGTTCTAAATAAATAGGAATGCTGTTAGCCTATTTCCCGTTAATGGAATAACCTGCAAATACGAGCTATGAATTCAGCATGTTTGCAACAAACACCGACTGAGCCGACTTGGAAAGGATGAATATTCAACATGCAAATTCAATAAGGCCATTAAAAAACAAATTCATACACATGAAATACCTGATCTCGTTCACACTTTTGGCTAATTTAACTTTAGCACATGCACAGTTTCCATGTGAAAATGGTTTGGCAAATGGAATCTATCCATGTAACCAGATAATTCTACTCTCCCACTTGAGTACAGATGATCTTGACGCAACACTATTGAATGGTTATTATTTGAACGATATCTGGGGTTGGACAGACCCGGATAACAATAAAGAATATGCGTTGGTAGGATTAGTTGATGGAGTAGTATTTGTGGATGTGTCTGATCCAGTAAATCCTATTATAATTGGAAGATTGCCAGAAGCATTGGCTTCCGCATCCGGCAGGATAGATTCTAAGCAGGCCATCCTACACGGAAAATCATTATGGCGAGATATCAAAACTTTTAAAAATCACGCCTTCATAGTAAGTGATCTAAATTCGGAACATTCTGGACTTCAAATTTTTGATCTCACTAGACTTAGAGAGCATGACGGTATTAATCAAATCGTATTTACAGAAGATGCAGCCTACAACAACTTTCACAGAGCACATAACATTGCCATAAATGAAAAAACTGGTTTTGCTTATGTTGTAGGAAGCAGATTAGGAGTTGAACAATGCAATGCGGGTCTTCACATAATTGATATCAATGACCCAAAGAACCCTGTATTTGCTGGTTGTTATGGAGAAGACGGTTACACACACGATACTCAATGCGTCGTTTATGAAGGGCCAGACACCAATTTTACAGGAAAAGAATTGTGTTTTTCCTCCAATGAAAACACATTGACCATTGTCAATGTCGATAATAAATCTTCGGTTGAACTGATAAGTAGAACCACTTATGACAATGTGCGATATGCACATCAAGGTTGGTTATCAGAAGATCACCGGTTTTTCATCATGAACGATGAGCTTGATGAAGACGCATTTGGACACACACCTCGCACATTGATTTGGAATGTTGAAAATCTTGCTAATCCAGTTTTGATTGGAGATTATTTCAACAACGCCGTGGCGATAGATCATAATCTTTACACCCACCAGGGAATGGTTTTTGAATCAAATTATTACAGTGGACTCAGAGTTTTAGATATGGGGCAAATTGAAAAGGGGAAGCTTAGAGAAATTGCCTTTTTTGATACTTATCCCCAAGCTGATGCCATTGATTTTGGTGGAACTTGGAGTAACTATCCCTATTACGAAAGCGGTACTATCATCGTTTCTGATATGAATACTGGATTATTTATTTTGACATTGGCAATAGAAAATCAGCCAATTATATCACATCCAATTGATGCCGAAACTTGTGCTGAGTCCAATGTCACATTCAATATTGAAACATCTGAAACAGAACTAAATTATCAATGGCAAGGATATAATAATGTTTATTATAATCTGGAAGACAACAATATGGTGTCTGGAACTACTACAAAATCTCTGACTATCCATGTAGATCAATTTGAGCCAGGCGACATATTTAGATGTAAAATTTCTGATCTCTCTGGAAATTTATTTTATTCTTACCATGCAACATTCAGCTTAAAAGCACCTTCAGTTAAGTCAAATTTTGACTTTCAATTGGATAATCAAGGTAATACCTCCTTTACCAATTTGAGCAGCGATGCAGACTCCTATTTGTGGGACTTTGGTGATGGTGGTTCTTCAATTGAAGAGGATCCAATTCATCAATATGCTTCTGGCTCATTTGACGCAACCTTAAATGCTACAAATGTTTGTGGAACAGTGAGTTTTTCTAAAGCTATCAACGTGACCATTTTGGCTACAAGTTCAATTAATCAAAATGAGATTTTTCCCAACCCCGCTCAAAACTCATTCACTGTTGCGGGTACATTTATTGGAGAAATCAGCATCTATGATTTGGCTGGTAAACTCAAAGCGTCAGAAAAATTGACTGAAATAAATAGAGAAGTGAATATATCTTTTCTTAAAAAAGGCATCTATATCATTGAACTCAATGATAAATCTAACCAATCTATTAACTCAATCAAGCTGATCAAAAATTAGATACTCATAACAAACGGTTGTGGACTAAATGAAAGGATAAATATCACAAGTGCGATACCACCGACTATTTTTCTTTCCATTGACATAGGTCGATTATCCAAAACTGGAGGATGATAAATACCTACAAATCTTCCAAGAATAAGTGAAAATAATAACCATCCTTCATATCCATTAAATCCAAAGGCTGTATGGATTACAAACTGGCTGGCCATCATGGCCGCAGCAAAAGTCCACCGATCTTTTTTGGTTTCAAACATCGAAAACCCACAGAGATATAGGAAGTAGGTATAGGCTATTATTATTAACAGAAAGTTTAGCGCACCTGTTATGGATGTGCTTTCCATCATTCCAATATCAATAACTCCTAACCCAGCGTAAAAGACAAATATTGTAAATAAAATCGCCGATATTTTTCGCGAATTCTTCTCACCAAATATCCCGAAAACGACATGTCCTCCATCTAGTTGGCCAATCGGTAGCAAATTCAAAGCTGTGAAAAACAAGGCCAGCAATCCAGCCAATAAGTATGGGTTGTGCATGATTTCTTCCTTATTTGGAATCTTTGATATATCATCTACAAAATACTTTTCCACTATTAGAAATAACAGGGGCTTACTGAAATACATGTTTGGATATGAAGAACTGGCTTCAAAATCAGGATAGGACCAAATTCCCCCTTTTTTATCTTGAATAAAAATTGTCGAATCCTCTGCCCTGTAGTCAAGGTATCTCAATGAATCCTGCAGCCTGCTAAAATCATGACTATAAACATGATCGGCATATTCAAGGCCATAAGCTTCATATTCTGAATGGATTTTAAATATATAGTCTGGTTCAGGAAGGTGTGAATAACCGTAACCTATAACAAAAAGCGCAACCACAAATCCAGCCAACGGCCCTGAAACACCCACATCGAAATAGTGCATTCTGGATCTGATCTTGTCCTTAATCTTTATAAAAGCGCCCATAGTTCCAAACGAGGGTGAAACAATAAATCCTAGCCAAAGAGGAATATAATATGGTAAGGTCACTTTAATTCGATGAAATCTTGCAGTAAAATAATGACCAAATTCGTGACAGGTAAGGATGAGTAGAAATGGAATTGAGAATTGAAATCCATCTAGAAAATCCTGCCAGGACATCATATGTTCTTCATCCACAAAAAACATATATTTAGAATACATCCACTCTGTACCTGCGAGTGTGGTAGTGATAATTGTGACAATGAATAACCCTAGTTGGATCAGCCTCGTTCTGTTCTCCTTATTCATTCACTCCTAGAATTTCAAATATTTGATCCGGATATTTAACCTGAATCGAATTTAGACCAGATAATATGGCTGCATCTACGTTTTCTAATTTATCATCAAGAAAAAGCGCTTTTGAAGGCTCATCTAAATATCTATCTATCACATATTGATAGATAGATTGTTCTGGTTTTCTTAGGCCTATCCTATGAGAATACAATACATGATGCGCATAATCGGCCAATTGTTTTTTGTTTTGCTCTTCGCCAATCTTTCTTTCGAAATAGATTTCATGCATCTCATTGGTATTACTTAGCACCATCACTTTGAAGTTCTCTTTAAGATTGTTCATGAGATTCAATCTTCTTTCAGGAATATCACCAATCATCAGATTCCAAGCCTCAATAAATTGATCTGACTCAATTTTGCTTCCTAAAAAATCATTTGAAGCATCTATAAATTCTTTGGTAGACATCAGGCCTTTCTCGTATTGGATAAGCAGTTGAGTATCTTTAATGAGCTCAGGTATGGTTTTATTCGTATCTCCAATCAATTTTTGGAACCGATCTAAAACAAGCTGAGGGTTGAGGTCAACAATCACCTGGCCAAGGTCAAAAATTATTGTATTTATTTCGTTTAGTCTTATGGTCACTTCGTTGTATAATTTGCGGCAAATATCTAATATTGCACTCCTAAAACAAAAGCGGATCGCAAGTCTGTTTTGGAGTTTATGTTATCGACCCGCGCAGGGTCGGTTAGAGCAACTGATAGGCACGTTCAGTGTCATAATCAGTAGTTTGAGAAGCAGAAACTATAGAAATTTTGTTTAGGGCCTATAGCTCATTCGGTTAGAGCAACTGACTCATAATCAGTAGGTGCCTGGTTCGATTCCAGGTGGGCCCACTTCTGAGTATCAAGCAGTTATGATTCATTTTGTGACTGCTTTTTATTTAATAGGCCATAGTAAAATTCAAAAGCAGAGAATTACAGAAACAAATATGGTAATTCACATACTTCATAATCAGTAGGTGCCTGCCGGGTCGCCGGTGCGATTCGATTCCAGGTGGGCCCACATTGTTAAAATGGTATATACGTTTTGTGACTACCCTTTTTTATGGTCGAGGAAATAGAAAATAATATCGGACTAAATAGGATATCGTTTTTTTCTATTATAAATCCTTCACACAGCGAAATCCTGTATGGTTAAACCCAGAATCTTTGCTCGAACTCATTCTACGAGCGACACGATAGCCACTACAATAGCTATCGTTGCAAAGAAATGAACCACCCCGAATGACGTGCTTTGGTGAATACGGTTCTCGTGGATCGTTGTATTGCTCTGAACCAGTTGGATCATTGGCAACATCCTCAGCATATCGTTCATAGGCAGTTACGTCATATTTATCCTGACACCATTCCCACACATTTCCCGCCATGTCAAACAAACCATAGCCATTCGCAGGGAATGATTTTATGGGCGCAGTAGACTCGAACCCATCCAAATTATAGTTTTGATAGGGGAATTTCCCTTGCCAAAAATTAGCTTTATCTGTAGCCTGTTCTATTGATTCATTTCCCCATGGGTATTTCACATCAGACTTCCCTCCCATTGAGGCCCACTCCCATTCTGCCTCAGTCGGCAATCTTTTATCAGCCCATTTGGCATATGCTACGGCATCATCCCATGCAATATGCACCACAGGATGATCCAGTCTATTTTCTATGGTGCTATTCGGCCCTTCCGGATGTTGCCAGTTCGCCCCAATAGTCCATCTCCACCACTGCGCGTAGTTATTCAAATCCACTGGACCATCTGTTTGTATAAAAACCAAAGACCCTGCTTGAAGTACAGAATCAGCAGGTTTAGGAGTTCCAGCTGGTAATTGTGATAACATTTCGTCCCAGTCGATATCTTTTTCAGCAATAGTTTTATAACCCGTAGCTTTTACAAAAGCCCCAAATTCTGAATTGGTAACCTCATTCGCATCCATGAGGAATGCACTTATTGATACTTTATGTCTTGGGAACTCATCCTGATATGCCTGCTCTGATTTACCTCCCATTTCGAATTGTCCTGATGGAATAACTACCATCCCTTCTGGCGCATTGACTGTTTCTTTTTTTTCAGTGCCAGAACAACCAATTAATGTTATAAAAAAGAGTAGAAAAAATCCGTGAAATAAGACATTCTCAATATTGATATTTACTCTGAAATTCATAACTGTTGTTTATCTATTAATATAAAAATTGAATCCTATGCCATCATATCAATGATACTCCATCGGATATTTTAACTTCTATGGGCGTAATGGATTTGTTGAATTCAGCCTGATATCGTTCATTTAATTCATCAATAAATAGAGGCTCAGAACCTTTTTTGATGAGGTTAAGTGTGCATCCTCCGAAACCCCCACCCATCATTCTTGCGCCTAATACATCTTTATGATTATTTGCAAAATCCGCCATGAAATCAATTTCGGGACAAGTCACTTCATATTCATATCTCATGGCGAATTGTGCTTTTTTAAGTAATGAGCCGGCCTTTACAAGATCATTTTCGGTCAAGACTTTTGTGAATGTATTGACTCGCTCATTTTCCTCTATCACATATTTGCAGCGCAAATAAACCGACTCACTCATTTTATCTTTTACTTCTGATAGCTGCATTCCATCTGCATCTCGTAATGATTCTATATCCGGAAATTGTTTTTGCAAAATAGTTACTCCCTCTTCACATTGTTGTCGTCTTACATTGTATTGAGAACTGGCCAAACTATGAGTGACATTTGAATTGCATAAAAGCAGTGAATAATCATTTAAAACAATGGGGAAATGGCTGTATTCCAAACTCCTACAATCCAAAAGCAACGCCTGATCCTGATGCCCCATCATACTTGCAAACTGGTCCATAATGCCACATTTCACACCAGCATAATTGTGTTCCGCCATCTGAGACATCTTCACCATTTCAACCTTTGGGATATTGAGGTGGAATAGTTCATTCAGCCCGAAACAGGTTCCACACTCCAAAGCAGCTGACGATGACATACCAGACCCTCGAGGAACATCCCCACTGAAAACCATATTAAAACCAGCTGTTTTTCTTCCTGATTTTTCGATTTCGGCAATGACCCCCATGATGTAATTCTGCCAAGAATCTGCCTCTAAAGGCTTCATTTCTGAAAGCTTGAAATCATATCTGTTATCAAAATCAAGAGAAATCAAACTGCACTGATCAGAGTCCTCAGATAAGCCTATAGCAAAATAAATAGCATGTGATACAGCAGCAGGAAGTACAAATCCATTATTGTAATCAGTGTGCTCTCCTATCAAATTGATCCTACCCGGTGCTCTTACCAATAGAGGTTCACCTGCAAAGTTTTTTTTATAGCCTACTTTAACTTTCTCAATTAGATTCTCTCTTTCATTCATCATTTTGTTTCTGATTTCTTTTGTTGGTTCAAAAATGTATAGGTCGTTGCAATTTCTTATAAATTATTTTTCCACACTTGGATTTATTGAAAAATATCCATTCATAAGAATCTGAGATTTTATATTAGAATCGGGTCAGCTGCAGAACCTTCACTTCGCATTTCCGGTTTAGAGATCAAAGTTAATTTGGCTTCAGGGTTATGATATTAATGTTCCATCATCTTGTATTCACCTATATTTAGGAATCTAATATTTGACAATGAGTTAAGGTTGGGAATAGAAATAACTAGTTTATGAAAGTAATCATCACAGGAGCATCAGGAATGGTTGGCAAGGGAGTGCTTTTAGAATGCCTGGATCATACATCAGTAGATGAAGTATTGTCAATTGGGAGAACACCAATCGGCATTTCAAATCCCAAGCTCAAAGAATTGATGCTTATGGATTTTTTGGATTACACATCAGTATCAGATGAGCTCAAAGGTTATGATGCCTGTTATTTGTGCATGGGTGTAAGTGCTGGTGGTCTCAATGAGGCACAATACCACAAACTCACTTATGAGTACACCTTGGCTTTGGCCAAAAAATTAGTCGAATTAAATCCTGGAATGACCTGTACTTATGTTTCAGGAGAAGGCACTGATTCCACAGAAAAGGGACGCTCGATGTGGGCGAGAGTCAAAGGAAAAACCGAAAACGATATCTTATCTCTCGGATTCAAACAAGCGTTCATGTTTCGCCCGGGTGCTATTATTCCTTTACGCGGGATTACATCAAAAACTAAAATGTATCAATTTGTGTATGATTACTTTATGTGGTTGGTCAAATTGATTAAATATTTAGCTCCTGATTCAGTGGTTAATACTACACAACTCGGACTCGCTATGATCAACATTACTAATCATGGTTTTCATGACAAGATCATCCGACCGAAAGTCATCATTCAATTGTCAATCTTAGATTAACAGACGATCCAGCAATTCAACTAACAATTATGAGTATTAAACAATTTGGTGGGAAAGTAAACAAAGACCTCTTAAATAGATACGAAAAGTCTCCCAATTGGCAAGATGGAAAGTTTCAAAATCTGGTAGAAACCACCATGTCAATCACAATCCAGAATTTGCCAAAGCTCTTATATAAGCAGTTTTGCGAATCAAAAGGAAGAGAACCTAAAAATCCAATTCCCATCATTCCATTTGATAAAAATGCATTTTTAACTCCTTCAGAACATTCAAAATTTATTTGGTATGGGCATTCTGCCTGTTTGATCAGAATGAATAATCAAACGATACTCATTGATCCGATGCTCGGCCCTAATGCCTCGCCCATTGCTCCCTTTAAGA
>JBLICU010000090.1:0-13287 GCA_047632435.1 Cyclobacteriaceae bacterium | reverse complement strand
AATAAATTCTGTAGTTTCATTCGACCCAAAATGAAGCCTCCAATAGTTCCAAGGAGGATTCCTGATAAAGCGTAAATGATCGTGATCTTCCAACCAAACAAGCCTATGAATAAAGCGAGCGCGACCTCATTGACCAATGGTGAAGTAATTAAAAAGGAAAAGGTAACTCCAAGGGGAATACCACCTTGGACAAATCCAATGAACAGTGGTACCGAGGAGCAGGAGCAAAAAGGCGTAATAGCGCCAAATGTTGAAGCAAGGAGGTATTCCAGACCATAAAGTCTATTTCTGCTTAGAAAATTTCTCAACTTTTCAATGGGCAAATAATCATTGACAATGCCCATCAAAAAAATGATGACAAAAAGTAGAATAATGATTTTTATAGAATCATAAAAAAAGAAGTTCAAAGATCCAGCTAGATGGCTCGTGGAGTCTAGAGCCAGGGCATTATAAACAAGCCAATCAGCCAAATGTTGCAGCCAGTCAAACATCAAATTAAAGCAGCCTTCACTTCATTTAAACTTGGCACATATCCTTTCAATTTGACCATTTCATCCACAACTATCGCCGGTGTAGACATGATATTATATTTCATAATCACCTGAATATCTTCTACTTTGATTACTTCAGCTTCGATTTTCAAGTCTCTGATAGCTGCATTTACAACTTCGACTGTTTGTTGACATTTGGGACATCCCATTCCTAATATTTTGATCGTTTTCATACCCAATTAGCTAGTATTTAATTCATCGTAAAAATACGATTAATTACCACTATCAAAGTATGACATAGGTCAAGATTGCTTGATACATTTATCAATGTCGTTTACCGTCATTTCTATGCATGCCAGAATCACTTGATGTGGTTCTTTTAGTTTGAAGAGATTCCCGCATGCGATGGGAATGACCTCAAAATAACATACATTCTTAACCAAACGACATTGAACAGCAACTCAAAATAATTTGAAATTTTGTTTGAAAAGAAGACCATAGGTTTAAAGATGATACATTGCTCCTTACTTCGTAACCCTCAAATCTATAATATCAATATCCACCAACCCGCGGTGTATTGGTGCAAACCATACACCTTCATGATTTTCCCATTGTTCCCAGCTGAAAGTCACTCCACCAATAGGAATAATTTGGGTCCACATTTTCCAGGATTTGGGTTTAAAATCACTTCCCAGCATCCAGAGGTAGCTATCTCCGGGTGTAACTCCACCTGACTGGTAGGTGATCATCAGTGCTGGGCCATCTTCAGTTTCAACTATATTCCTAATGGTACCAGGGTCAAATATTTTAAAGGGCGCAACAAGCCAAAAGGAATCATTGGCAAAAAGGGACCAAGCTTGGTTAATAGTCCTTTCCAAAGATTCACCAGTCAATGTTTCATTGCCTTTTTTGGCTGAACCTTTCATATTGTCTGGATAAAAATCAACCTCATAATCTTCCCATCGAACATTTACAACATTGTTCCTTTTGTCCCATATAAAGTGATGTTGATCCTTTTTGTAAGTCCAACTGATCGTGCCAAGACGTTCATATTCTTCATGGTTTATGGCATCAAGGACCATATGTGCTAATTCATCCGCAGCTTCACCTTTTTTTCCTTCGGGCAATGGTTCATTGAGATAAAAAAATAGACCACCCAAAACCAGGACGATTAGGATGAAAAGAATAGCGAAATATTTGAGTATTTTCATTGAGTATTTTTATTGGCTTGACTAATATAAGATGATTAATGAATCGTGGTTATTTGTTTTCGAAATCAACGACAGCATCAATAAATCGCTCGCCATAAACGGCTAGTTTTCTTTGACCTACTCCACTTATTTGCAGGAATTCTTCTGCGTTCTTAGGTAGCTCATGTTCTATTGCTCTTAAGGTGGCATCACTGAAAACAAGATAGGCCGGAATATTTTCTTCCTGCGATATCTGATAACGGAGCTTTCTTAATCGTTCAAATAACTCACCACCCTTTCCAGCGAGCGGTTCTTTAGCAACTAGCTTGGCCACAGGCTTCAAGTGCACCTCAATTAATCTCGTTAGCTCTACTTTTTCATTTTCAAAAAGTACCTTTTTGGAGAAACTGGTAAGTTTTAAAACGCTGTTTTCGTGAAAAGCAATTTCACAATATCCAAGGTTGATCAATTGAATGATATAGTGCTGCCATTCCTTTTGAGAAATGTCTTTAGCAATCCCATAAGTTTTAATCTGTTCATATCCTTTATTTAACAAGTTTGAATTTTGAGATCCGCGCAAAACGTCAATCACCATCCCGATGGCCTCCTTTTCCTTTAGACGGGCAATGGTTGAGAGTGCTTTTTGTGCAATGATGGTTCCATCAAAGAATTGTGGTGGGTTTTTGCAAACATCGCATGCGCCACAATTTTCACTCATCAATTCACCAAAATAATTCAATAAAATCTTCCTCCTGCACGATGTGGCTTCAGCAAATTGCTTCATGCGATCCAGTTTGGCCATTTGCATCTCAGCATTGGGTGAATCCTCGATGAATCGTTTCAGTTGAATCACGTCGGCATAGGTATGAAAAAGCAAAGCATGGGAGGGAAGTCCGTCCCGTCCAGCTCTTCCGATTTCCTGGTAATATCCTTCGATGTTTTTTGGCATGTTGTGATGGATCACCCACCTCACATTGGACTTATCAATCCCCATTCCAAATGCAACAGTTGCACAAACCACTTGCACATTGTCAAACAGAAAATCCTCCTGAACCTTTGTGCGTTCTTCAAATTCCAATCCTGCATGATAAGCCTTCGCATTGATTTCCTGTGCCTTCAGTTTATCAGCCAGTTGCTCCGTTCCTTTTCTACTCAAACAGTAGACGATACCCATTTCAGTCGGTCGCTTCTTTATGAATTGAATGATTTGCTTTACCCTTTCATCTGCAGGTCGTACTTCAAGAGTAATGTTCTTTCTATCAAACGAAGTGATAAACTGTTTAGCAAGTGGAATTTGAAGCTGGTCTACGATATCCTGACGGGTAGCTTTATCTGCTGTGGCTGTCAAGGCAATGATCGGAGTTTTAGGAAGCTTCTTTTTCATAAAACCCAACTGCTGATAGGATGGTCTAAAATCATGCCCCCAGGAAGAGATACAGTGTGCTTCATCTATGGCAATACAACTGACCCACTTCTCATCTAAAAAATGATTGAAAGCAGATAAGCTTTCGGGAGCGATGTAGAGCAGTTTTAATTGTTTATTGTGGATTTTATCCAAAGTGGTAGTTTGTTCCAAATCAGATTGACTGCTGTTATAAAATGCTGCAGATATGCCATTGGCATTTAAACCATCCACCTGATCTTTCATCAAGGCAATCAGCGGTGAGATAACCAGCGTAAGTCCATCAAATAACAAGGCAGGTAGCTGAAAACAGATTGATTTTCCACCTCCAGTTGGCATGATGGTAAGACAGTCCTCTCCATTTAAAATTGTTTCGATAATTGACTGTTGTTGATCACGAAAACTGTCGTAACCAAAATATTTTTTTAAAGTAGGTAAAAGTGTATCTGTGTAGTTCAATGGCTATCAATATTCCAATGGTGTGATGATAAAGTTATACAGAATAATCATTTATGAGTTGTTTGGGAATGACTATTTTATGAATAAATATCTAGGCGGGATTCTGATTTATTTAGGCAAGGTTATAATGAAATAGTTCAATTATAGAATTATAATTATCCGTATTGGAATATATTGAGGTCTCGTAAGTTGATCCAAACCCCATTCAAAAAAGTGAGCAGAGTTATTTTTAGAAATGCCTACAATCAAATCAAATGGACAATGGTCGGATTCATGGCTTTATTTTTTAATCATGAAATTCATTCTCAGGAGAGGCTGAAGTCAGATTCCAAAGAAGCGTCTAAATATCTTGATCCTGCATTGGTTGATTTTACCTCCAGCAACCTCCCTATCCTAATTATCAATTCTGTTAATAATGTAGAAATTACAAAAGAAGTGAAACTTGATGGTACATTGAAAATAGTCTTTGATAAAACAGGAGATAGAAATCAACTCATTGGACCATTTACTGACTATAATGGAAAAATAGGCATCAAAGGAAGAGGGTCATCTTCCTGGGATACTTTTCCCAAAAAAGGATATGGATTTGAAACACGCACTGCGGAAGGAACCAACAACAATGTCTCTTTGCTGGATATGCCTGAAGAGAATGATTGGATTTTGCATGGGCCATATGCAGATAAAACACTCATGAAAAATGCTTTTGTATATCAAATAGGTAGAGATATGGGAAGTTATGCACCACGAACCGCATTTTGTGAGCTTGTATTAAATGATGTGTATGCAGGAGTATATTTATTGACTGAAAAAGTAAAGAGAGATAAAAATCGAGTAGATATCGCAAATCTGAACCCGGAGGAGATAAGTGGAGATGATCTGACTGGTGGATATATATTGAGTGTGGATAGGGTCGGGGATGAGTATTGGTCACCACTCATAGATTTTAACGGAGGATTCTCACAATACAATTACATTTATCCAGATCCTACTGATGGCATGCCGCAAGCACAAAAGAATTACATCAGAAATTATGTGACAGATTTTGAAAAAGCATTGGACAATATTTCCTTGTCGGATACAGTCAAAGGATATCGCGCTTATGTCAATGTACCTTCATTTATTGACTATTTCATCATCAATGAGCTAACCAAAAACATTGACGCCTATCGCTTGAGCACATATTTCTCTAAGGACAAAGACAGCAATGGGGGAAAACTAACTATGGGGCCTATTTGGGATCATAACTTTTCATGTGGTGGCGTGAATATTGGTTTTGGCAATTGGGGTGCAACAGCTGAAAATTGGATTTATCAGGAATACAATGGTCAACCATTTTGGTGGCAGACTTTTTTGAATGATACTTATTATAAATCATGTGTAAAAAAGAGATGGTTTGAACTTCGGGAGACCATAATTAATGATAATAATTTCAGTAAAATTATTGACAGTCTTGCACTTGTTTTAGATGAAGCAAAAGATAGAAATTTTCAGATATACCCACTAGGAGAACCTGTTTGGGGCAATAACCACGAAGGATTTACTTACAATCAAGAAATAGATACATTGAAAGGTTATTTGAAACAACGCATGAAATGGATGGACTCAAAAATAGGCTCTTTTCCAAATGCCAATCTTTGTAAAGAGTGCTTTGCTTGCGAGTCAGATGATTTAATTACTAATGTCTCTTTGACAGATCTTAATGATAATCAGGTTCAAATATTCCCAAATCCATTTAAGGATAAAATTTCATTCAAATTTGATATCAATCATGTGTCCGGAATTGAAATCTATATTTATGATTTGGCTGGCACTTTGGCTGTGTTTGAATCATTCGAATTGAGTTTGCCCAAAACGACTCATCAAATTTCCATTGGAGAAAATGCTAAGCCTGGCGTATATGTATATTCCATTTTGAATGATGGAAATGTAATCAAGGGAGGCCATTTGATTAAGCTTTAAACCCAAATTAACCACATCAATCTGCAAGATGAAAACAATAAAATTATCCTTAAAAGAAAAACTTGGTTACAGCGTCGGTGATACCGCTTCTCATTTTGTGTGGGATATGGTTGGCTTTTGGATATTAATATTCTACACAGATACTTATGGAATATCTGCAGCTGCTGCCGGAGCTATCATGTTAATCGCCCGGTTCTGGGATATGGCCAGTGATCCTCTGATGGGAATCATTGCAGATCGTACCAATACCAAATGGGGAAAATTCAGACCGTATATACTTTGGATGGCTGTTCCCTACGGCATATTGGCAATTCTTACCTTCACTACACCCGATTTTGGTGAGACAGGCAAAATAATCTACGCCGGAACAACCTATTTACTTTTAATGACCGTCTTTACGGCTATTAATTTACCTTATTCTTCTCTAGGAGCAGTTATGACCGGGGATTCACTGGAAAGAACTGAATTGAATTCCTATCGCTTTGTTTTTGCATTTATTGGGCAATTGATTGTATCAGGAACAGCGCTTACACTGGCTAAATTCTTTGGCAATGGCAATGATGCCCAAGGCTATCAGATTACATTGATCGTTTTTTCTATTATCAGTTTTGGTTTGTTCATGATTACATTTTTCACAACCAAAGAAAGAGTGGCACCACCCAAAGCGCAGAAGGAATCCATTAAGGAAGATTTTGTCAATTTATTTAACAACAGACCTTGGGTGATTCTGTTTTTTGTAGGAATAGTTTCGTTCGTTATGTTTGCACTACAGAACCTATCCATTGCTTATTATTTCAAGTATTATATTGGAATGGAAGAGAATGTACAGCTATTCAATGTGATAGGAACGATCGCCTTGATTGTGACCATCCCTTTTGCCAAACCACTCGCGAAAAGATTCAGTAAACGGAGCATTTTCCTTACCAGTTCGTTGTTATCGGGGTTCTTTTTTATTCTAATGTTCTTTCCCGGTAAGGACAATGTAATGGCTGTTTATATCCTCAATATTTTGGCGAAAGTGGCTTATGCTCCCGCAGTACCATTACTATGGACCATGTTGGCCGATACCGCCGATTACTCTGAATGGAAAACCGGTCGTAGATCAACCGGATTGGTGTTTTCTGCAGCGACATTTGCTCAAAAAGCAGGCTGGGGGATTGGTGGTGCATTGGCCGGTTGGCTATTGTATGTTTTTCAGTTTGTACCCAATGCCGTCCAAACAGAAACGGCTATTACAGGTATTAAATTAATGGTATCGGTGTTTCCTGGAATGCTGTATATGTCCTGCGCCATCTTTCTTTACTTTTATAATATCGATAGTGCAACGGCATCACGCATGCAGGCAGAATTAGAGCTGAGGAGAGCTAGCGAAGCAGATTAATTGTGCAATTATTTCTCTCTCTAAGGGAATATTTAAAATTAGTAGCCTCAATACAAAAGCAAAATATAACCCGAGATCATTCTCGGGTTATATGATTAATCAGTAATTATGATTTCTCATCATTTGACTGTTGTGCTGCATCACAGTCATGATGATGATGTATATCATGATGGTGTCCACGGTGATAATACTGCATGTCTTTAGGCCCTTTTATAGCGACCAGACTTCCAAAGGCCAAAGCAGCTGCTGCCAGACCGACTATCAATTTTGAAGATTTTTTCATGATTTTGATTCGTTCGTTATGTTTGCGGTTTCATTTGAATAGCCACATCTTCTTCCATAATTGGTTTTAAATTCCTGATATTCCAGATCGTTCATCGATCTGATTTTATCAGCATAAGACCATCCAAATCCTCGTCTATGTCTTCGGAATTTGAAAAAGAGAAAAATTAGCAACAGGATGAATAATCCTTTACCAAAGAAATAGATTGGTAAGAAATAAAGCCCCACGCCGATCAGCAGGCCTGCGACAATTGGTTTTAAAATTTGATTTGTCATTTACTTAGTTTTTAATGTGTAAAACATGATTCAACTAAGAAGACGGGCAACTCTTAAAATTACTTTAAACGAGAGAACATAATTTTTATATCACTAGTGGTTTTCTTAAATAATATCCTGATTATCAGATGGTTTAGGTGCACATCTTTTTTTCCATTCTTCCTTGTATTTACTTCTACGATCTTCATTCATGTTGTTCCAATGACTCTTCCATCCGTCTGATCCACGATGTGCTCTTGGGCCGAATTTAAAGCCGCCAAACAATATCTTTGATAAAACCAAAAGCCCCATTGCTTGCCAGTAGGAGAGCTCATTCACATCTATTGCAGGCACCAAAGCATAGTTCCACAACTTCATTACAATCCAGGAAAGTGCAAAGACCCCTGCAGTAATGAATAAACCAATTGCTATTCCTTTTCTCTTCATCAGCATCTCTAATTTATTTAAGATTCATCAATTTTTAAGTTCCTCATACAATTCCTTTAATCTACCCCTTAGGTGCTTTACGGCATAGCGTTTTCTGGAAATGACGGTTTTTAAATTTTCACTTGTCAAATCAGCGATTTCCTGAAGGGTTTTGTCTTCTAGTTCATTCCAAACAAAAGTATTTCGTTGATTTTCTGGTAATTCATCAAGCGCTCGTTGTAATTCCTGCCAAAACATGTCCTTATAAAATAGCTCTTCAGGAGTTTCGGCAGTTTCAGTTAAGACTTCAAAAACTTCCAGAAAACTATCATCTTGATCAGAAAATAATTCCAGATCTTTTTTGCGAAATCGATCAGTTATATTGTTTCTGGCTACCCGATAAAGCCATCCGCTGATATTATCAATTTCACCTAAATCAATAATTCTACTCAACTGAAACCAAACATCCTGCAATACATCCTCGGCTTCCTCGCGGGTACGTACCTTGCCTCGGATAAAACCAAAAAGGTTAGAACCGTATTCCTTTATGGTAGAAAGAATAGAAGATTGGCGATCATTCACGACCGGAAATTGCATATTCCAATTAACATTCACAAAACAAGATCGATAACTGAATGTCGCATTTTATATATTGTTCATAGATATTCAGATCAGTTTATAATGAAAGGAACAGATAAAGTAGGATTTGGGGGTGGCTGCCATTGGTGTACCGAGGGAATTTTCTTGTCTTTAATCGGTATTTTAAAAGTAGATCAGGGGTGGATCGCTTCTAAAGCTCCCGATGATTCTTTTTCAGAGGCAGTTATAGTATATTTTGATCCCGAAATCATTGATCTACATACCCTGATCAATGTACATCTGTTGACCCACTCAAGTAGCGGTAATCACTCCATGCGATCAAAATACAGGTCTGCAGTTTATTACTTCAGTGACGTACAAGCAGAGGATTCCTTGGAAATTATCAAAAAATCACAAGAAGAAGACAAAAAGATCATCACCAAAGTGCTTCCATTTGAAGCCTTTAAAATCAATACTATAGAATATCTTGATTACCTATATACACGCCCCGATAGCGGCTTTTGCAAGACCTATATCCAACCCAAATTGAAACAGGTTTATCTCCAATATGGTAAAATGATGAATCAGCAGAAAGTAGACCAACTTAAATATTTCAAAAGTGCTGAATAATCAGAGTGACAAGGTCAGTATCAATTCATAACTCAATGCATACACTCAAAATCAAATATTTTAAATAATATTAATACATTAAATGTATATACATGAATATGTAAAAATTATTTAACTTTACCAAAAAAAAAATCATGACAAAGAATTTTACAAACTCATTCATTTTTACTCTTGCCATTACTGTGCTATTTACAGCTTGTGGTGGCGGAACTACAAAAACAGAAACGGCAAATACTGAGACAGTTGCAACAGAAACCACTTACACTGTAGATGCTACAAGCTCTATAGTTGCCTGGATAGGTGAAGTTGCTGGTGTATACGGTCACAATGGTGTGATCAAAATAGCCAGTGGTTCTGTATCTGCTAAAGGTGATCAAATCACAGGTGGAACGGTTACAATCGATATGACAACAATAGTTCCTTTGGATTCTGCTTCATTTTCTGCAGAGCATCCTGCTTCTGATCTGGTAGGACATTTGGCCACTGGTGACTTCTTCCTTACGGAAGAATTTCCAACTGCCACTTTTGTCATTAAATCATTTGAAGGTACAAAGTTGGTAGGCGACCTAACAGTAAAAGGTATAACCAAAGAAGAAACTGCTGAGGTTACTTCGATAGCTACAACAGAGACAAGTCTTTCTGCGGAAGCTTTGTTAGTATTCAACAGACAAGACTACAAGGTGAGCTGGGTGCACTACATGCAAGACATGATTCTTTCAGACGACATTACCATCAATTTAAACATCAAAGCAACCAAATAAGAAATAGCTGACCAGCTATATTTAAAGAAAAGCCATCTTGCAATAGCGAGATGGCTTTCTTTATGTAAAGTCCATTTAATAATTACACAATAATTGGCTGTTTGCTTCTAATTATCAGGTAGTTACAAAATTGTCTCATGTAAAAGGCTTCAGAGCGGGTAGCTATAGCCTCTATGTAAGACAATTCCATTCTTATTTTTTACCTATCATCATAGCGATCACTCCTCCAGTGACTCCCATCATAATCAATCCTACAAATGGATCAACTAGTGTAGCAGTCAGGTTCATCATGTTCGTGGTTCCATACATGGTCAGGTTCATGGCCAATCCTAAGATTAAACCCAGTGTTCCTCCTGTTTTGAAACCGGCCATGAAAGTGTTTACATTTCCCATTTTGTCAAAAATGTAAACCAGAAAATAGGCCTGAAGGAGATTTCCAACAATCAATGCCCACCATACCATATCTGACTCTGATCGTGCGACACCAATAGCCGACCCGGAATTACTTCCGTAAAAATCCATAAGCAAAATACCATAAAGCAGCCAGCCTAGAAGAAAGATTACTACGAACCCTACAAGGGTTGATAAAATTCGTGTTTTTGCATTCATAATTATTAGGGTTTAGGGTTAATTTAATGGAAGCTAATAAAATTTATCAAAATAAACACACACTAACATCTTGTTTGTCAAGTGATTAACATCTAACTATCCACTTTCAAGTTTTACTAATTGTCCATTCTCAGTTTTTCTTCAGTATTGATAATTATCTTTCTAATTGAATCCAACATCACAAGCATATGAAAAAGTTAAAGAAAGAAGATGTGAACAAAGGGGTTTTTGACCTTTATGACGACTATGCACACAACCGCATCGAAAGACGTCAATTCATAGAAAGATTATCGTTGTATGCTGTCGGAGGAGTAACATTAACATCACTTCTCAGTTTTATAGCACCCAATTATCAGGATAACATTCAGATCAAAGAAGACGATTCAAGACTTAAGACAGAATATATCAACTACGAGTCAACCAAAGGTGGGGGATCTATCAAGGCGCAACTATCCATGCCCATAGATTCTAATCAGAAATTAGCAGGGATCGTAGTGGTACATGAAAACCGTGGTTTGAATCCGCACATCGCGGATGTGGGTAGGAGAGCAGCCTTGGCAGGATTTATTTCCATTTCTCCTGATGCGCTAACACCACTTGGTGGTTATCCTGGCAATGATGATGATGGACGCAAATTGCAAAGCCAGCGAGATCGCAATGAAATGCTGCAGGACTTCATTGCCGCTTACGAATACCTTAAAAATCATCCAGATTGTACCGGTCAGATAGGTGTGGTTGGTTTTTGTTTTGGAGGTTGGATTTCCAACATGATGGCAGTCCATGTTTCCGATTTAGGAGCTGCTGTACCTTTTTATGGCGGTCAGCCTTCAGCGGAGGAAACAAAACGCATCAACGCACCACTGCTTTTGCATTATGCAGCATTGGATACACGCGTGAATGGAGGATGGCCTGCGTACGAGGAAACCTTAAAAGCCAACAAGAAAACATTTACCGCCTATATATACCCGGATGTTAATCATGGCTTTCACAATGATACCACCGGACGATACGACAAGCCTACCGCCGATTTGGCCTGGCAAAGGACTATTGAATTTTTTAAGGACAAGCTCGGGTAAGTGTATAAAATCTTATGATGTTACAGGGGTAACTTCAATATTTTTAGTAGTGACAATTTGAGTCCATATCAATGAAGCTCAAATCTTCATAAGGCGAGTATTTTGCCTACTACAGCTAACACAATTAAAAGCGTCGAAACTTTCCTGAAAATTAACAATTGTGGATTGCAATGGTCTTCCATCGTCTTCTTTGATCAAAAGCAAAATGGCGGACAACTTTTATGTACATGAAGATATGTGGATCCAAACAAGCAAAAAATAGCATATGATTAAAATCACTGCATTACACACTTAAAAGTCAGTAAACTGTGGTCTTCATGTGACGTTTTACTAATAAGTAAGAAACTCAAATTGGTAACATGAAAAAGATATTATTTCCTACAGATTTTTCGGAAAGAGCGAATAAAGCATTGGATCAAGCCTTAATGATAGCAGAAGCATTCAATAGTAAAATGATCATTCATCATACCTACTCTCGTTCTGTCGACAGTGGGAATACAAGCGGCCATCCGGGCAGGCGGATCAACAGCTTGGAAAGTGAGCAAAATTTCGATCTTGCATTCAAAAAACTACTTGATAAAAGTGAAAAACTAAGAAATGTTTCTCATGTTTTCAATAGTGCGCAAGGTACTGTTGTTGAAAACATTATAAATACCTCAACAAAAGAGCAAGTGGACTTAATTATCATGGCGACAAAGGGCGCACGAGGGTTTGGGGAACTTTTTGGAACTAAAACAGCCAAGATTGTAAAAAGTGCGGATGTACCGATACTGGTCATTCCTGATAATGCCACTTTGGAAAACATTAACAAGCTAGGATTGATATGCGACTATAGTAGAGAGATCAACTACGGTTCACTCGAATTCTTATTGAAGTTGGCAAGTCAATTGAAATTGTATGTTGATGTTATTACTATCAATAGGAGCGAAAAGGTAATGACCGATAGTGAAAAAACCTATCGTCAACAGGTTCTTAAAAAATTGGAATCGGTACCAAGCACTGTCAATTTCTCATTCAATAGCAATGTTGATGAAGGTATCATAGATTACTCAAAGAAGAATGACATTGGAATGATTGCCATGATGCCCAAAAGCTACAGCTTTATGGAGCGGCTTTTTCATGAAAGTCTTACAGAGAAAATGACATTTTCCAGCCCTATTCCTTTATTGGTACTTAAATAATCTCCAATTATATGGCTGACATCAGTAATCTCAACAAAAAAACCGTTCTTACAAACGACCTGGAATCGCTGAGAAAACTTTAACGGCTAGGTTTCAGGTTATGATACGGTGTGTAACCAATACCAACTCTCCTTACCTTGGTTTAACGAGAAAATAGAAGGGTTTTAGATTTTCACAAATACTATTTATCCTTACTATTTGATAATAAATACATGGTCAGTTTGCGATGCAAACTACTTGTGAAGGAAGAGTAGAGTAAACTCGGACTTCACTATGTAATCTTAGATTTGGGCATGCTTGAAATTTTGGAAGATGTTGTACAGAATAAAAGAAAGAAATTAAAGGAAAGCCTGCTGAAATCCGGATTTGTTTTACTGGACGATAAAGAAAGCACTCTGATTACAAGGATAAAGGGTTTGATAGTTGAAATGATTCATTATTCTGATGAATTGCCTAAGGTGAACTACTCGGATTACATCAGTGAAAAGATGAGCTATGGTTATAACTATTTGACTAATATTTTTTCAGACGTAAAAGGAATAACCATTCAGCACTTTATCATCCTCCATAAAATTAAAAAAATCAAAGAGCTACTCATTTATGATG
>JBLICU010000089.1:0-13713 GCA_047632435.1 Cyclobacteriaceae bacterium | reverse complement strand
AATAAGTTGATTAGGTGAAAATATATATTTAATGGCAAATTTGTGTGAAAAGATTCAATTAAGAAATAGAATAAAGGACGCATCTGCCATTTGACTTGCAATATACCTGAATCTCAAATTTTCTAATGCTATGTAAGTTCATTAGATAATTTATAACGCGCTGGATTTTAAAGATTATCACTTTTGCTTGTTTAAATTTTTAGCTTTTTTGGACAATACTTTAAAAAATATTCACATCGTTATTTTTTATATTCATCCTCAAATGAATTGTATGATTTTCCGTGATAAAAAAAACAGCAATCCCACTGGAATTGCTGTGCTTGTTCTAACTCAATTGCTGTTAATTATTTTTTGATAAGAAGCTTTTGTCTATGGATTAATTCCGATTTAGAATTCAATATTTGTATCAAATACAAACCTATGGGAAACTCACTTACATCCAAATGTTGCTCGTTACTTTTCAAATCAAATCGCACCAATTCTGAACCCTCTACATTATATATAACCGCACTTGCGACATCTGATTCAGTACGTTTTATGGTTATTATATTCACCGCCGGAGTAGGGTAGATTTCGATCGATTTATACTGGGATCCTGATATGCCAAGTGGCGCTGGAAGGATGACAAAGGTAGCCTCGTTTGTTCCTTTCCAGTTTGTTTCGTTGATAGTGACTACCACATCGTAATCTCCGGGGTTGACAGGTGCATTGGCATTGCCATTATAGGTTATGATAAAGCTCAAATCTGCCGGCGTTGTAGTCGCAATTACATTTTTGGCTGTTCCATCTGCCGTTTGTTCCAGACCCGATATCGCCATGCTTGCTATAGCCTTGGTAATGGTCATTGTGCTATTGATCAAATTGAAGCTGTAGTTTACTGCTGATCCTCCCGAAAGAGTGATGGTATATTCACCAGCATCACTTGATGAAGTAGCCGCTGTGTTGATTGCTGGTTCGGAGGAGAGAACATCGCTAGTCTCATTTCCAACGAATCCCTGATAGTTAAATGTAAGAGTTGGCACTTCATCCCCGAAAACCATTGTCAATTCATTGGCAGAAGCTGCAAGTGTGATAGTATTTATTGTCAAAGTGCCATTGGTAAGAATTAGTTCATAATTGGCAGAGTTGCCACCGCTCAATATTATATCGTAGCTTCCGGCATTTGTGCTTCCTTCTTGTTTTCCGGCGCTTGTTGTAATGGCTGGTAATTCACTCAAAGCAGTCGTATCGTCACCATTTATAAATCCAATGTATGATAGCGTCGGGCTTGGAATCTCGTCTAGGTATGCGATGCTTTGGTTGTCTGCTGTGACATTCAAATTCGCTTTAGAAACCGAAAAATTTTGTTGGACAGGATCAGCAACAAGGAAAGTATTATCACCACCTTGGGTAGCTTCTATGGTTACCATGCCAGCTCCGGTAATCGTCATGTTGTTTCCATCAACTATTGCCGGCCCATCGATCACTGCGAAATTTACTGAAAGAGCTGAACTGGCCGTAGCAGAAAGTGTCTTTGCTTCTACGCCATAAGTAAGATCAGGAAGTGGAAAGAAGGAGATAGACTGAGCAGTTTTATACTCAAGAACCGTCACGGTTGCATTCGCTGTAGCTCTATTTCCATTACCATCGTCAACGGTGAGCACTATCTGGTTGGGACCCAAATTTGTTTCGTTGAAAGTTGATTTATCCAATGTGAAAGATAGGCTGCTGCAATTGTCGGAAGAACCATTGTCAATTTCAACGGCTGTTATGGTTGCATTATTGTTTATATCCAATCTTACATTTATGTCCTGAGCAATTGCCGTTGGCAAAATAGTATCTTCTACGGTAACTGTGGCTGTTGCCGTCGAGGTATTGCCTGCTTCATCTGTTACTGAGAGGGTAACTGTATTTGTCCCCAAGTTCACACAAGTGAAATCAGTTTTGTCCAAGCTTAAAACCAAACTATTCGCCACTGTACAGTCATCACTTGACCCATTATCAATATCTGCTGCTACCATTGTAGCGTCCCCGGCAGCATCTAGTTGAACGGTAATATCCTGAACTAATGCCGTGGGTAGGATTGCATCAACAACGGTAACGGTAGCCACTGCTGTTGAGAAATTGCCACTTTTGTCAGTCACAGTCAATGAAACCGGATTTGCCCCTGCATTAGCGCACGTGAAGGCTGTTTTGTCCAATGCCAACACTAAATTGGCTAGTGAAGTGCAATTATCTGTGGAGCCATTGTTTATGTCTGCTGTAGTGATGACAGCATTTCCGCTTGCATCTAATTGTACTGTAATATTTTGGGTTACTGCTGTTGGCGCGATACCATCTACCACCGTCACTATTGCAGTGGCCGTTGCTTGATTATTAGCACCATCGGTTACGGAGAGCGTCACAGTGTTGCTGCCCAGATCATCACAAGTGAAATTTGTCTTGTCCAATTCAAAGGTGAGCGTGTTACCGCATTGGTCAGTGGATCCATTGTTGAACTCCATAGCTGTAATTAAAGCTGTTCCGCTGGCATCTAGTTGGATAGTCAGATCCTGTGCCACCGCAGTTGGAGCATCTATGTCCGCTATCATTACTGTAACTTCTGTTTCCATTTGAAAACCGCAACCTGAAGAACAGGTGATTTGGGTACCAGCCACCCAATCTGTAGCTCCATCCATATTGATGAGTGTACCATTGAAACCACCTATTATATCAGTCGTTGTTGTGCCAGTTCCTTCGTCAAGATTGTAATAAGCAACCAGATCGGACTCTTTTCCATTGAGACATGTATTCATATCTCCAAGAATCTCGGCTCCTGTTCGCGCAACGCTCCAAATTCGCACTTCATCCATTTTCCCTATAAAATTCCTCAGGGTAGATACCCAGGCTGCAGAATTGATAATAAATCCAATATTTAAGACTGCTCCGTTCGTTTTGGTTAATGGGCCACCTGCGGTTGATCCAATAGTCCCTATCTTGGCCACTCCATTATAGTAAACCTTAATAGCTGAACCATCATAACTAACACTTAAGTGATACCAGGTATTCACTGGTGGCGTAGGAAATTCTGAATAGGTGACTACCCCTGAGCTACGTCTATTGTGAACTACGATCAATTTATTTGTACCATTTTGCAGGTAAACTTCTATATCACTTGTGGTTGTAGTGCCCACATGAAATATGGGGTAATGCTTGGTTGAAGAAGTTAGTGGACCATTGACCCAAGTCTCCAGCGTGTACCCATTTTGATAGTCAAAAGAAGGATCAATTGGTGCAGAAATTCTGTCATCTATGCCGTCAAAATCTAACCCTTTAGAATCAAGGGCATCTGATTCGGCATATACATTGAAGGTAGTTGTTTGATTGATGACTCCTGTCGAAAAGTTTAGTGCCTGTCCTGTGCCGCTGATTGGTCCGGCAAGTATGTTGTTGTCTGCACTGTTTCTAAGCGAATAAGTTACCCCAGTCATTGAACTGGTAGTAGAAACGATTGTTCCGCTGGTTCCGCCCGGGCAAAGGGATGATTCAGCAATGGTTATCATTTCGTCTGCAATCGATGAGATGATGGTCACACTAGCAGCTGCAGTAGCTTCATTCCCAGATATATCGGTCACTGTCAGGGTCACTGTGTGTGTTCCTACATTGTCGCATCCGAAGGAAGATTGATCGAGACTAAAAGTTAATTCTTCTGCTCCGGTACAATTGTCCAAAGAGCCATTGTCGATAGCTGCAGGAGCTATCGTAACTGTGCCATTGGCTTCAAGCGCCATGGTCACATTCTGAACAATAACCGTTGGAGCGGTTGTGTCTTCTATCGTCACTGTGGCATTGGCCGTGGATTCAATACCTGCTTCATCCGTTACTTTGAGTACGACCGTGTTTTCACCAAGATCTGCACATATAAATGCAGTTTTGTCCAGACTGAAAATCAGATTGGCTTCTGAAGTGCAGTTGTCCGTGGATTCGTTATTGATTTGGGCAGGAGTAATTGTTGCATTGCCACTGACATCTAATTGAACCGTAATATTTTGAGCAATAGCAATCGGCCCTAAGCCATCCTCAATGGTAACAGTAGCAGCAGCAGCAGTTGAAAAAGCGCCACTAACATCTTCTGTAGCTGTTAGTGAAACTACATTGGCACCTAAATCAGCACACGTAAAGGTCGTTTTATCTAAACTAAGTGTATAGGCAATGCCGCATACTGCACCTGAACCTGAGTTTACAGCTGCTGGTAACAGTGTTGCATTTCCTGAAGCATCTAGTTGAATAGTAAGATCTTTTGCCAGGGCAGTGATTTCGGTAAATGATTCCGAATACTCGTAAGGCCCCATGTCCAAAGTGTTTGCTATTCTTGCATTGCCTGCTAAGTCCGTTGGAGGTAGGGTAACGACACTATTGCCAGCATCAATAGCTGGTGAAACGCACTGCAATTTGTAATTATCATTTGCAACATCGGCGAATAACGGATCAGTATCATTTCCTGACTGTTGGCCTCCCTCAATAATGCTATTACTCACCAATGAACCAGAAGTAGTAATAGCAAATGGGGTTGTACTCCCATTTCCGTAAATAATGGAATTTTTTATTCTGCTGTTTCCAGAATTTATCATGGTAATTACATTACCGTTTACACCTGTGTTATTTGAAAATGTGGTGTTTATCAAATCGAAATTTAAACCTGCAGTTGTTCCCCCATTACTTGTGCTGGCTCCTAAGTACAGACAGGATGCATTGGTATTCGATGTGTTGTTATAAAACAGACTATTGCTAACAGAGCCTTTCGCATAAATGGTATAACCACTTGCTCCTGAGTAAAGCATGTTTGTCAAGTCCTTAGAGTAGTTATTCCTGATAATGCAGCTTTCGAAATCGATATCAAAGCTCACATTGGTTACTCCACAAGGAGAAAATGTTGAAAATACAGCCACATTCGTTCCAGTGTTTTTTTCCAGTATACAATTTCGAAACAATGCCGTAATAGCATGTGTCGATGCGTAAGGGTTCACATAAATGGCGCCACCACGAATGTCATAATATTGACTTACCGCAGCAGTAGCACAGGATAAATCTGTACTTCCATTGGCATTACCACCTGAAATAATAAATCCATCAACCACTACGTCTTGTGGGGTTCCTTTTAAGGTTACCACATGGTAAGAATTGTCAGACCTGGAGGCTTCAGTATCTAACATAGTATTGCTGTCATTACTTTGCAAATCACCACTGAGTACTGTTGCATGGGTTTTAATATCCCTTTGTGAGATTGTTGTTTCGGTACCGTTAAATCCGCCATACATTTTTGTTCCGTTCAATAGGCTAAACGTTCCTTTTCTATTTGATGCATGTGGGATGTATGTGCCCTCTGCTACCCAAATTTGTCTCGTTGCAGTGGCGATTGCTAATGCGCTTTGCAAACTTGTGTATGCATCACTCCATGTCGATCCATCGTTCGCTCCTGTTGCATCGCTATCTACATATATAGGTGTACTAGAAGTTGTAAAGGTTAACGCATTCGTATAGCCTGTAATCCCAATGCCGTTGCTGCAATTGCTTCTTACATACACATTATAAGCAGTTGCTGGGCTCAAACCAGATATCGACACACTGGTTGAAGAAGTCGAATTGGTCGTTCCATTCGTGATGGGTTGACCACTTGGAACATAGACCAGCTCCCAATTGGAAACTTCGGCATTGACATCCCATGAAATATCTACTGATGAATGTGCCAGATTAGACGCTACCATGTTAGTAGGCTTGGCGCAAAAATCTTCCTTTGCCAATTCCTGGATGTCATTAGTGGCAAGTATGCTATTATATATACGGATATCATCTATGACATCTGCATAACGTTGTGTAGCTAATAATGGATATTGTGAGGGCTGTGACATATTGCCCACTACAAGAGGTACACCAGCAGGTACCAATTCAGCAAAAACATTGATGTAACCTGGCGTTGATGAACGTGTAACAGCTAGTGTATTTTCTAAAACACCATCAGTATAAATTTTATAAGTATAAGTTTTAGACGCTGAATGATGGGCCGTAACAACAATATTATGCCAAAAACCATCTGCAACAACCGTAGTATTTACTAGTTGTTGAAACCCAGTATATGCCGATAAATAAGTTCCGGTGCTGGGATAGGATTCCCCGTGCTTATAGCTACCTCCAAAACCTACTTTCCCATTTATTAGATAGATGTACCATCCTTGTTTAAATGCATTGGAAGAACCATAATAACTAGTTCTTTCAGACTCATCTAGAATCGTCCTTTCGTTTGCATCGATAGTAGTCGTTTTAATCCAAAAACTAATAGTTAAATCGGATGCTGGAATATTCGCTCCAGTTAAATAATCGCCATTAATTGCTACAGCATTAGAAGCAGTCAATAACCTATCGGGCGATGTTGTTGAAGCTGCCCCAGTCTGAGTAAAGTGATTTATGCCGCCTGTGTCATTCAAACTCCCATTAGTGAATTTGTATTCTCCAACCAGATTGATTGTCGGGATTTGCCCATAAACCATTGAGGCTGAGAGCATGCAAACAAATAGTAGTATTTTTTTCATGGCAGTAGATTTTTTTGATCGAAATTAAACCTACTACCGTGCGATAAGGATATTTTACAAGATGAAGATTCGTTGGGGGTTATCGAATATTCGTTGGGGTTTTTCTAAAGTTTGTAAGAAAGCAGGTAGTCTTCATTAAATACATGTCTGTATAAGATGAGTGCAATTAGAGTTGTTCCAATGCCTGCATGAGCTGTTCCTTTTTTCGGACTGCTACCGGTAGCGAACTGCCGTCTTTCATGTGTACAGTTCCGCCTTCTTTCTTTTCATACCGATCAAAATGCAGCAGATTGATCAAGTGGGACTGATGAGCGCGAAAGAAAAACTGTCCTTGAAAGAGCGAGTCGTATTCCTTCAGTGTTTTTGAAACCATCAATATTCTGTGGTCTGTAAGAAAGAAACGGGTGTAATTAGCCTCTGATTCGCAGCGAATAATGTCTTTGATGGCAACCAGATATATTGTTTCAGAATCTTTCAGAATAATTTTCTGTTCTAGAAGTGGTGTTTTTTGGTTTTGGACAAGGTTAGCCACTTTTAGGTTTTGCTCGCTGCTGTCTATGGCCAGCTTGGCTTTGTTGAGCGCATTAGAAAGTAGCTCTGGATCAACCGGCTTCAGAAGGTAATCAATCGCACTGTATTTAAAGGCTTTGATGGCATAGGCATCATGGCCGGTAATGAAGATAACTTTGAAATCGAGCTGACCATAAATGGATAACAAATCAAAACCGGTACCGTCTTTCATTTCCACATCCAAAAGCAATAAGTCAGGCTTATGCTTTTTGAGGCATTCGAGACCTGTCCGAATGCCGTCTGCTTCGCCAACAACTTCCGCATCGGGAACATAAATCGACAACAAGGTCTTGAGATTATCCTTCACCACATCATCATCATCCACTAAAACTATGCGCATATTGTCTTTCACTATCCGAGATCAAATGTAACCGAAAGGCACCTTTAATTCCACCTTGGTTCCAAGAATATCGCCGTTTTCGCTAATGATCTCCCCCAGGATCAATTGAATCTGATCTTTCAATGTTTTGTTGAAAAGCTCCATACGCTCTTTGATGATAGTAGTTGCCAGTGAGTTATGTTCTTTCAGGTTGGAGCTTCTGCCGCTCAAGCCACAGCCATTGTCTTTTATTTCTATGTGAATGTATCCGGCCACTTTATTCAAAGACAATTCGATCAGTCCTTTTTCTTTCGCATTCACAATACCATGCTCGATGGCATTTTCCACAAAGGGTTGCACGAACATTGGAGGAATGGTATCCGTTTCAGGGTCGATGTTGTCAGCTATTTTGATGGTATATGAAAATGAGTTTTGCAATCGGAGCTGGTGGATATCCATGTAGTTTTTCAGCATCTCAATTTCCTCTTCCACAGAGATAAATTCTTCTCGCGAGCTCTCAAGGATCTGGCGCATAAGCTTGGAGAACTTAGTTAAATATAAAGCTGCTGCTTGTCCATCGTTTTTGAGCATAAAATTCTGAATGGCCAGCAAAGCATTGAAAATAAAATGCGGATTGAGTTGCGAGCGAAGGAACCGATGCTCCAGCTCGGTCTGGATGCGATTTTTTTTGATGGAACGTTCACGATAAACAAAAAAGGCAATTATGAGTATTAAGGCAAATAATACTAGCCCTATGGAAATGGTCTGATTACGTTGCGTAATTTTCAGTTCCTGAATGGCCGCTTTTTGTGAAAGCGTCGCAATCTCGGCTTCCTTTTTCTCGGTTTCATATTTGGTTTCTATTTCCGTGAGTTGCTTCGATTTCTCCGAATTAAATACTTCTTCATTGATTTGAGAATATTTTAACTGAGCTTCATAAGCCTTTTGATGGTTTCCAACCTGATGATATGCAAGTGCGAGCTTAGGATAAACTTTGAAATAGGATTCAATTTGGTTTGATTTTTCGCCTACCTCAATAGCTAAAATGGCATCTCGAATGGCTTCTTTAAATTTTTCCAATGCCATGTAATTATAGACATTGTTCACATACATTGAAGGCAAATACAGTTCATAACCTGATGATTTACTCAATTCAATTATTTCGTTGTTTGTATTAATTGATTTTTGATGGTCCCCTGATTTGTTGTAAGTATATGAGATGCCTTGTAGTAATAGTATTTCTCTATTTTGATCTTTGACTTCTCTATTAATTCGAATGCCCTCTTGAAAATAATTTATTGAAAGATCAAAGTCACCACTATCAGCTTTAAGATAACCAAGCCATTCTAATACACTTATTTCTCTTTGTTTATCCCCAATACTTCTTGACAATGTCAGTAGATCAAGGAAAAAGGAAGATTTTAGCTTCTCAGGATGATGGTCATAATTGATAGTGGCAATGTTGAGTTTGGCGGTTATTATAAGTGGCTGGTTGTCAATTTTTTCAGCGATATCAAGAGCATCATAATAGCTCTCAATGGCTTTGTCAATGGAGCCCGTGTGTTGTTGATTTGTACCTAATCCTATATGTGCAGCTCCAATGTATATACTATCCTCCATCAGATGAGCCATTTCCAGACATTTGAGAAAATAATATGTACTGGAATCAAATTCTCCTGCTGATTGCTTGAAATATCCCAAATCACTAAGGAGATTGACCATTTCCTTGTTAAATGAATTTTTCATTGCAATGTCAAGTGCTTTTTGACCGTAAAAGATTGAACTGTCTAATTTGCCTGAGCAAGCCAGCAATTGAGCGAAATGTCTGGTCGCCATGAAGTCACCTTTCGGATAATTGATATTTTTGAGCAATAAATTTATCTCGCTTAAAAACTGGAGAGATCTTGATTTATCACTGCATATATCCATTTTCAGGAGCAGATTGAGAAGATCAATTCGCTCTATTCCTGTGGTAGTTTTAAGTGCAATATTCAGACTGTCAGTGGTTGGGTTTTGACAGTTTGCAAAGCTGTAAATAAACATAAATAAGGCACTGCCAATAAGTTTAAGTATTCTCTTATTCACATTTATTCTCATTTGTAAGGAAAGGTTTGAAATAGGCAATCAAAGATAGAAGAAATACCAAAAGGCCATTCATGTAAAAAAAGTTGAAGACTAAAGTTTCAATAACTGGAAATGTGTTTTATTTGCACCATTATGTTCCTGAACGCCGATATGGTCCACACCTTCTTCACCTGCTAATCCCATAGCAGCGCAGACTATATCTATTTTAAATAATCCAATTTGACTTATTAATTTTCAACAATGCGTTCAGCAAAAGATATATTCAATTTATTTATTCAGGCATTAAAAGGAACTGAGAAGGAATTCACCACTGGCAGTATCAATCGTGCCATATTTCTATTGTCCATTCCAATGATTGCTGAAATGGTGATGGAATCATTGTTTGCAGTTGCAGATGTCTTTTTCGTTTCTCAGATCAGTGTAAATGCGGTAGCTACTGTTGGTTTGACAGAATCTGTACTGATGATCATCTATTCGGTCGCGATTGGACTCAGCATGGCCACTACAGCAGTGGTGGCCCGAAGAGTGGGGGAGAAGAAATTCAAAAAGGCGGCAGATGCTGGATTTCAATCGGTTTTCCTTGCGCTCATTTTGTCAGCTGTACTTGGTATTGCTGGTTATTTCGGAGCGGAGCACATGCTCCGATGGATGGGCGGTGAGGAGGATTTGATTGCTGAGGGAGTGAGCTATACACGCATCATGTTTGCTGGCAATGCTTCCATTATATTGCTTTTTCTGATCAATGCCATTTTCCGTGGGGCGGGTGATGCCAGTATTGCCATGCGTTCGCTTTGGATTGCCAACGGTCTCAATATTCTCCTTGACCCCATTCTTATTTTTGGTTGGGGCCCATTTCCGGAAATGGGCGTGGCAGGCGCAGCTGTCGCCACTACGATTGGCCGATCTACAGGTGTTATTTACCAGCTTTATTTTCTTCTAAATGGTAAGTCATTGATCAAAATAGGGTGGAACAACGTGGTGATAAGATTTAAAACAGTTGTGGAATTGATTAAAATATCAATAAGTGGGATGGGTCAGTTTCTGATAGAAACTGCCAGCTGGATTTTCCTAGTACGGGTTATGTCGCTTTTTGGTGCGGAAGCATTGGCTGGTTATACCATTGCGTTTCGGGTGATCGTTTTTACGATTCTCCCATCGTGGGGCCTGTCCAATGCAGCAGCAACCTTGGTGGGGCAAAACCTGGGAGCTGGCAAACCCGAAAGAGCGGAAACCTCTGTTTGGCGTACTGCGCTCTACAATATGATTTTTCTTGGCTTGGTATCAGTGATATTTTACTTGGCTGCCGAACCGATCATTGGAATTTTCACTCAGCATCCAGCGGTGATGGATATTGGTATTTCAGCTTTGCACATCATCTGTTTTGGATATGTATTCTTTGCCTATGGCATGGTGATCAGTCAGGCATTTAATGGGGCTGGAGATACTAAGACGCCTTTAATCGTTAATTTCTTCGTTTTCTGGGTCATCCAGATTCCATTGTCTTACTGGCTGGCCGTGATGTTGGACTGGCAGGCAGAAGGCGTCTTTTTCACCATCGCGTTGTGTCATTCTCTTCAAGCAGTGATAAGCGTATTGCTTTTCCGTAGGGGAAAATGGAAAACAGTGGACGTCTAAAAAAATTAAAAAGATAGGGAAATAAGTTCCAGATTTTTATCCACACATCGGTAGATCAGGTACTCATTTTCTATTTTAATCATAGAGATAGGCAGGCTCGCAGAAAGAGGTCTTCCGGTCACTAAAGCACCACTCATATCATAAATATATAGATAATCGCCCCCAGGGTCTACGAAAACCATGTAGTTGATTCCACCACCTAATTTATAATACTGGGTGAAAAGGGGTTTATCAGTGAAATAGTCCTTTTCGAATAAGATATTTCCATCTTCTGAAAGGACTTCACATTTTCTCTCAGTCTTTCTCACAACGACAAATGATTCCTTCGAAATATCTGTGAGAAACGAAAATTTGGTATTTGCTGATGGTTTATAGAATTGCTCCCTATTGATCAAATGTCCGGCAAGGCTCAGCTCCATGATTTCACCGCCTTGGGTGATTAGGTGGATGCTGGATGAAGCTAAATCATTGGTTTCCTTCATAAAAAAGCCTCCTTCTAAATTTGTATCAAGATTGATAGGGAATTTTTCCAGAAATTCTCCTCGGCGATTCATAGCATTGATTTTGCCATTTTCCTGAATAGCCACTATCACATCAGTTCGCCCTATTCGATAATGTTCAACTGGACCAGTGAGCGGAGAGTCAAAAGTTTTCGGATTCCATCCCGTCAGCGGTTTCAGGTCCTTATCTGTCAAATAAAAGGCTCCCTTAACGTCGACTATTCCAAAGCGATAGTTTTTAGAATTGTCATAATCTATGATCGTGAAAAAGGCGATATCACGGCTTCCTGGGATCGATTTTGGAAACCCTGGTAGGTATTCTCCTGTGCGATCTATGATGTGAATCCCGCTTTTTGTTGCAAAGGCTATTTGCAGTTTTCCATTTTTGTAATAATCTATTTGAAGTATGTCAGTGATGATTTTTTCATTTATTGCTGTAGACCACAAAGCGCTGAATTCGCTGCTCAACTGATGCAGATTATATGATGAATCCTGAAGGACAATTTCTTTTTTCTTGGTGTTGTGATTCGTTACGAGATAGGGTTTGGTAATGATAAAATCTGGTAAGGCAATGGTTTCGCGGATATTCACTTTGTCAGGAATAGTGCTGCTAGGGATGTAGGGTTGGTGGGCTGTGAAGTTGGTATAAAATTTATTGTCCACCGCACTAAACTGCAACGATATAAACTCAAGATTTCTGAGTGGGAATTGGTATTCTTTCGCAAAGTCCAACCATGAGTCTTTTAGGTTTGAAGTGACCTGATTCCAAGCACGTGGCGTATTGATGAACAAGCTGAAGTTTGCGGCTTGATTAGATTGATCCAACAATTTTTTTATTTTCAACGATTTGCCCCACGTGTCTTCGTTTTCAATGGCAAGGGTAAAGTTTTTAAGCTGTAACAGGTTATTGCTGAAAATGAGGTAATTCCGGTATTGCAGGTAATAGGTGCTTTCAAATCCCAAGGCAATATCACCCAGCAAGGCATAGGGAAATTCGCTGATAGGAAGTTTTCTTATTTCGTAGTTCCCAAATTGTTCTACATATACCGTATCTCCTTTAGTTGCAGATTGGCGTTCTCCAGCGGAATTGAAAAAACGAAGTGCCTCACCCATGTCCTTGATTTCTAGAAATAGGTACTGATCATGGCGTGTCGGCCGACTAGGCTCCAGGGTAATCAATCCTATCTCTTGATCTATGAGTTGATAGGTGAAAGTGACATCAAAGTCATTTTTTGCCAGCAGCTCATCTCTTTTGATCAGAACTTTGTTGTCTGATATTCTGAAATATGATTCAGATTTTGAGGCGAAAAGAGGAATGTCGCTGAGGTTAAAATGATACGCCCAGGCGGTTTGGTTGGGTATAATCTCAGCCATTTCTATGGAAGAGCCGGGATTTTGAGAAAGTGTGCTTAGAAATTCTGTGGGTTCATCAAGGAAAGTAAAACCCGACATATTGATGTACTGATCAGCTATTTGTAGATCAAGAAAAGCAGATTTTGCAGGAGCAGATGTTACATTGGTTTTGAGCATCCCATTGAGAAGGGATGGAAATCTGGAAAAGTTGAAATATACGTTTCCTTGATCTTTTTCTAATTTGGAAACACGTTGCAGCTCAATGAATTTTTGATCGAATGACGCCACCTCTTCATTGGAGACCGTACGGATAGCATCCTCTACCAGAAAGGCCGAAAAACTTCCGATAAAGTAGTTTTTGTAAAAGATGTAAGTAAAATCTCCTGAACCTTTGGGGTCTTTATATTCAGTAATCGTAAAACCCAGGTACTCACGGGTCTTTTTGTTATAACCCTTGTTCTTATATTTAGCCAAAGCCCCGCTTACAAAGGCATGTTTGCTCAGGTTATCGATATCAATGATATATAAAAAGTCAAAATCTTCGCTAGTCACAGGATGGAAAGAAATTAACGTATTGGTATTTTCAAATAAATTTTTGAAAATACCATTTCCCGAAAGAGTGTCGAAGGACTCTAAATTTGCCGCAGAATTAGCAAATATTGGTATGGAAGATAAATTTTTCCAGATGCCCGTTTCTTTGATACCT
>JBLICU010000088.1:0-14077 GCA_047632435.1 Cyclobacteriaceae bacterium | reverse complement strand
TAGTAGTCACATTAGTAATTTGAGTAATTTGAGCCTGTGTAGTAAATGTCCAGGCAACAGCCAAAAAAGCGATAATAGATTTTCCTGATAAATTCATCATGGTGTTTTGGGTAAGTGTATTCAATCAAATTTGGCGTAAATGAAACCGTGTTGCCTGAAAAATCGACTTCCGCAGTTTGCACGTTAAATTACTCAACAATTTCACTATTATGATTTAGAATTGCAATATTTCCAGTGCCTTCAATGACATTTTGATCGAAATCTACCACAATTATGGTATGCGGAACCACGTCTATTTCCCCTAAGACATAATAGTAGGTAAAATCATTAGCGGCTACTAGTTTGGTTGGTAAAACAAAGACTAAAATAGGTATTTTATTGATAGTCAATTGACTATGTACTGATAGTCTTTGAGAAAATCTTAATTAATTTACCATTAAAGAGTACAAATATTCTTTGAAATATTACAATTTCGATGAATATGAAAATTTTATAGACTAATTTTTGTCCCTATTTCCAATTAATTGTCATATTGCTTTATTCGAAAAGAATTCGAATTCTTAAGAGCGTAAATTCTAATCTAACATTGAGTGACACTAAATTCTTCCAATATGATCCGCATATCACTTTCATCCCTTACCCTTATTCTGCTTTTTATCGTTTGCCCGGCAACCGCTCAATATCAGTTTGACAACAAAAAAGCGGAAAAATTTTACGGCAAACTTGATGGGTATTATTTGAACTACGAGTACGATAAAATCCTTAAGAGCGAGGCTGAAATGTTGTCGACATTTGAAGCTAAACAAGACACAGTATCTGCGACAATGTACAGTTTTCTTGCAGAGGCCTATTTATATGGAGTCAATGATATGAAAAAAGCCCTCACCTACTATGAAAAAGAGTATGAGCTGAGAAAATCGCTTGGTAGCGATGACCTGAGTGCAGTGGCCTATAATCTTGGCTACCTCAAAGATGAATTGGGGCAGTACAATGAAACAGAGGATTTATATCTGGAGGTTCTTGCAATTGAAGCTGATAAATATGGGTTAAAAAGTGAGCAGTATTTTGGTACAGCCAGTGCCTTGGCCGATCACTACATGTTTGTAGAACACGTTGATAAAGGACTTGATTTGTGTAGACAGCTCAGAAGACAATCTGTGAAAAGCAACTCTTTGGAAGAAGCTGTGGTAGTCAAGATCATGGGTGATCTCTACGGAATAGGGGGTAATTATAGCCGCTCAGAACGCATGCTTAAAGACGCACTCAACATGATGGATGAGCTTGGTTTGTATGCATCTATTGAATATGTAAACACGCTTACTAGCCTTGCTGGGCTTTATAACAGAATCGGAAAAATTCCAGAGGCCGAAGAAACATACATGGATGCAAAGTCTATTTTGGATCGCCTGCAAGGAGATATGTCTGAATATCAGCTCATTTTAAATAGCAACTTGGCTCTAAACTACACTTCTCTCGGGAATTACGATGTAGCCGAGAAAATGTATTTACAAAATATCGAACAGGATATAGAATTTTACGGAGAAGACTCATACCCTTCGGGCTTAGATGCTGCCAATCTCGCCAATAACTACATGTACGCTGGAAAGCTTGCCAAAGCAGAAAGCTATTTTTTGAAGGCAGGCGAAGTTTACAAATCAATTGTAGGAGAAGAGAGCAGCGACTATGCCATTGTCCTCCAAAGCTTATCATCTGTCTATACTAGAATGGGTGATTTGGAAAAAGCAAAAGCCATGGCAATGCAAGCTGTAAATATTTTTGAAAAAAGTTCTAAGGACGATCGCCAAATTGCATTTGCCAATTATTATCTGGCCGAAACCTATTTTGCAAGCGACGAACTGGAAGAAGCTGAAAAATACCACAAGGTGGCCCTGGAACTCAGGAAGAAAGCTCTGGGAGTCAATCATCCTGATTATGCATTCAGCACCACCAAATTGGCCATTTTAAATTGGAAAAAAGAAGATTATAAATCGGCCTTGAAGTACTATAAGGAGACTTTCGATAATTATTTCAATCAAATCAATGTCGTTTTCCCAATTCTGAGTGAAGAAGAAAAGACCAAGTTTTATTATAACAAACTTAAACCTGCTTTTGAGCAATACAACACATTCATTATTGAAACAAGTGCAGAGGACAAGTCTCTCCTGGGAGAAATGTACAACAACCAATTGGCCACCAAAGGATTGATCTTATACGCGTCTGGCAAAATCAAAGCATCTATCATCAATAGCGGTGATTCCGTTCTCATCGCGAAGTACAATACCTGGATTGATCAAAAGGAAACTTTGGCCAAATTGTTCAGTGCTGGCGATATGGCCGTGAGTGTGAGAAACAAAAAAATTGATTCCTTAACTACTCTTTCCAATAATTTGGAAAAGGAAATCAGTCAATCCAGTACTGCTTTTGCCTCCGCTTTTGCTAATAAAGATGTGAAATGGCAAGATATCCAGCAGAAATTGAAGCCTGGAGAAGCCGCAGTAGAAATCATCAGATTTCGAGATTTTTCCACTGATTCCGCTGGCATATTCACCGATGAGGTTTATTACGCGGCACTTATTTTGACACCTCAAACCACTGAGGCACCTGAAATCGTCACAATGAAAAACGGAAAGTTGATGGAAAGCAGGTACCTATCCAACTATCGTAACGCCATCAAATACAAGGTAGATGAAGACTTTAGCTACAAGTTATTCTGGAGGCCCATAGCCAACAAGCTGCAAGGTATCTCTAAGGTTTACTTTTCCCCCGATGGCGTTTTCAACCAAATAAGCATTTATACACTTCGAAACCCTGATTCAGGGAAGTTCACTCTTGATGAACTCGACATACAGGTAATTACAAATACAAAGGATTTGTTAGCAGTCAATCAGACTTCCTCCTCTTCAAATGAGTCCGTTTTGTTTGGATACCCCAATTACAACATGGGTACACTCGATGATGAAAAAGACCCAAAAGATTCAGGCAAATCGGCTGAAGAAGCAGCCAAAGCAGCGGCAGAAAACAGAGGAAGAGGCGCAAGTAGAGGTGGTGATCGTGGCGGAAGAGGTGCAGAACAAGGCGCTTCTGTTTCAAGAGGTGGATCCACCGCAAGAGGATTGAGAGGCAATATGCTCAGGTACATGAGATCTGATCAGCTCCTGGCCTTGCTTCCCGGTACTAAAAAAGAAGTTGGTCTGATCGACAGCTTATACAAAAGCAAAAATACCAATGTGACTACCTACCTAAGCAATGAGGCACTTGAAGAAAGTATCAAAAAAGTAAATAGTCCCAAAGTACTACATATAGCTACCCACGGATTTTTTCTTGAAAGTCAATCAGATGATACTGGCGCTGAGGCATACATGGAAAACCCATTGTTAAGATCAGGTCTTATCCTTGCCGGGGCGAATAGTTACATAGCTACTGGCAAAATCTCTAATCAGATAAATTTTGCAGAAGATGGGATTCTTACTGCCTATGAGGCTATGAACCTTAATTTAGAAAATACGGAATTGGTTGTTCTCTCGGCATGTGAAACAGGCTTAGGTGAAGTAAAAAATGGTGAAGGTGTTTATGGACTGCAGCGAGCATTCACGGTAGCCGGAGCAGACACCATGATCATGTCCATGTGGACGGTGGATGATGATGCCACACAAGAACTGATGACCATTTTCTATGAAGAATGGCTCAGCGGAAAAACCAAACAAGATGCATTTAACACCGCCCAAAAAAGATTAAAAGATAAATGGAAGTCTCCTTATTATTGGGGTGCCTTTGTAATGGTAGGTCAATAAAAAGGATCAAACAATTTTAAAAGGGGTTCAGATTGAATCCCTTTTTTTGTGCCAAAATCAAAAAAACTACCAAAATCAGCAAATTTTCAATCGCAGACTCCAATAAGTCAGCAATCGCTTTTAATCCGGAGCGCCGCTAATTTTCCGTTTCATTTCACTCGTGCTTCATTTACCTTTACCGACATGAGTGAGAAAAAGAAACTATTTTTATTAGATGCACTTGCCTTGATTTATAGGTCTCATTTTGCATTGAGTAAAAACCCTAGAATTACTTCAAAAGGCATCAATACAGGTGCCATCATGGGTTTTACCAATACCGTCCTGGAAATTATCACGAAGGAAAAACCGACGCATATTGGTGTGGCTTTCGACACACATGCGCCTACTTTCAGGCACATTGAATACAAGGAGTATAAAGCCAATCGAGATGCTCAACCAGAGGAAATCGCTGTAGCCATTCCTTATTGCAAAAAAATTCTCCAAGGTATGAACATCCCAATCATAGAATTGGATGGATATGAAGCCGATGATCTTATCGGAACGCTCGCTAAAAAGGCTCCAAAGGACGAGTTTGATGTGTATATGATGACTCCTGATAAGGATTATGCACAGCTAGTGGATGAGCACATTTTCCTTTACAAACCAGCTTTTATGGGAAATGCCGTAGATATCCTGGGTATTCCGGAAGTGCTGGCCAAATTTGATATTGATCGGGTGGATCAGGTAATTGATTTTCTTGGCTTAAAAGGGGATGCTGTTGACAACATTCCGGGTATACCTGGTGTTGGAGACATAACAGCTTCCAAGTTGCTCCACGAGTTTAGCACTGTTGAAAACGTGGTTGCGAATGCTGATAAGCTGAAAGGCTCGCTTCAGAAAAAAGTGATTGAATTTGGTGCGCAGGGAATTTTCTCTAAAAAACTCGCAACTATTAAAATTGACTCTCCTGTGGATTTTGATGAAACCGCCTTGGTAAAAAAGGATCCAATTAGGGAGATTCTTGTGCCAATATTTGAAGAATTGGAGTTGCGCACCATCGCCAAAAGAATCTTTGTGGAGCAAGTGGCCTCCTCGAAAGACAGTGCCCAGCTGGGATTGTTTGGTGGCAATGACGTGTCTGTTGAGATGGAATCTTCTAAATTAAAATTGGATAGCAGCAAGTCCAGCTATCATCTGGTGAAAACGGCAGAACAAAGAGCCAATCTGATCAAAAAACTGGCGGCTCACAAAGAATTCTGTTTTGATACGGAAACCAATAGTCTTGATACGCTTGAAGCCAAACTTGCCGGAATCGCCTTCAGCGTTAAAAAGGGAGAAGCTTATTACGTGCTCATCCCCGAAGATGATGCTGAAGCCAAAGTAGTAGCCCATGAATTCAAAACGCTACTGGAAAATGAGGCCATTCTAAAAATTGGCCAAAACTTGAAATATGATATCCAGGTGCTTCGCAACTATGATATTCATGTGAAGGGAAAAATCTTTGATACCATGCTAGCGCATTATCTCATCGATCCTGAAACCCAACACGGCATGGACATCATGGCCGAAAACTACCTGAACTACAGACCCATCAAGTTTCAAGAGCTGGTAGGAAGTGGTAAAGCCCAAAAGACCATCCGTGAAGTAGACGAAATGGCTGCCAAAGATTATGCCTGTGAGGATGCAGACATCACACTCCAACTCAAAGAAAAACTGGAGCTAGAAATCAAAACTTTTAATCTTGGAAATCTGCTCCACGAGGTGGAAGAACCCTTGTCATTTGTCCTTGCGGACATGGAGTACGAAGGAGTGAAAATCGATGAGGCTGCTCTTGCTATCATGTCCAAAGAATTGGAAATAGATAGCTTTCGTGCACAACAAGAAATATTCGAAATCGCCGGAACTGAATTCAACATCGCTTCACCCAAACAATTGGGAGAAATTCTTTTTGACAAGATGAAGGTGATGGAGAATCCAAAAAAAACTAAAACAGGCCAGTATGCCACCGGTGAAGACATTCTATCCAAACTCGCCAATGAACATGAGATCGCTTCCAAAATCCTAGAATTTCGGGAATATCAAAAACTAAAATCCACTTATGTGGACGCCTTGCCAAGGTTAGTCAGTAAAATAGATGGGAGATTGCACACGGATTACCGCCAAACCATCGCTGTAACTGGCCGCCTAAGTTCCAATAATCCAAACCTCCAGAACATTCCAATCAGAACGGCCAAAGGAAGAGAAATCAGGAAGGCCTTTATTCCCAGAACAGTCGAATTTGTGATCCTTTCTGCGGATTATTCCCAAATCGAATTGAGGATCATGGCTTCATTTTCACAGGATGAAAGCATGTTAGAGGCTTTCAAAAATGGTCTGGACATTCACACCAATACGGCCAGTAAAGTCTTTAAAGTTCCACTAGAGGAGGTGGACTCAGCCATGCGTCGAAAAGCCAAAGAAGTGAATTTCGGGATCATTTACGGTATTTCAGCTTTTGGCCTAAGCCAAAATCTAAATATTCCTAGAAGTGAGGCAGCAGAAATAATTGAATCCTATTTCCAGCAATTTCCAATGGTAAAAGAATACATGGACAAAACAATTGCGAAAGCCCATGAACAAGAATTTGTCGAAACCATATTGGGCAGACGAAGGTATCTCCGCGATATCAACACCAAGAATTTTACCCAACGAGGCTTTGCGGAAAGAAACGCCATCAATGCGCCCATCCAGGGTAGCGCAGCAGATATGATCAAAATGGCAATGATCAAGATCCACAACTGGATGAAAAAAGAGCAACTCAAATCAAAAATGATCATGCAAGTGCATGATGAATTGGTGTTTGATGCTCACAAAGACGAAGTAGATTTGCTGAGAGAAAATGTAGACCATTTTATGAAAACCGCATTGGTGCTAGATGTTCCCATGGAAATCGGTATTGGTCAAGGGGACAATTGGCTACAGGCTCATTAATAGAAATTAACCAATGGAAAAAGTACCCGGTTTATCGGAAATCAAACGCGCACACGTGCGCATTCAAAAATACATTGAGACCACACCAGTAATGTTCTCAAACTCCATCAATGAAATGGTTGGAGCCAAGGTGTTTTTTAAATGTGAAAACTTTCAAAAGGGAGGATCTTTTAAAATGCGCGGCGCAACCAACATGATCATGGGTTTCACACCTGAAGAAAGGGTGAATGGCTTTGCAACACATTCGTCCGGAAACCATGCCCAAGCTGTCGCATTGGCTGCAAAACTGTGCCGAACTAAAGCTTATGTCGTCATGCCAAATGACTCCACAAAAGTGAAAATAGAAGCCGTGAAGGAATACGGTGCAGAAATTACTTTTTGTGAACCAAACGAAAAGGCAAGAGTTGAAGCTTGCGATAAAGTAGTAGCCAGAACCGGAGCTATTTATGTGCCTCCATTTGATGACTATCGCATCATCGCAGGTCAGGCCACCGCAGCTCAGGAACTCATTGAGGAAATTGACGATCTCGATTATATCTTCACTCCAGTTGGTGGTGGTGGATTAGCAGCAGGCACGGCATTGGCCGCAGATGCTTTAGACCCGAATATTCAGGTAATCCTTGGTGAACCTAAAAATGCGGACGACACTTACAGATCTTTTAAAACGGGCAAGATGCAAACAGTAGATTCACCGAAAACCATTGCCGATGGATTGCGGGTTTCCGTGGGAAAAAGGAATTTTGAAATCATTCAAAGATTGGTCAAAGAAGTCATTACTGTAGAAGAAACGGAAATTATTGTAGCCATGAGAATCATCTGGGAAAGGATGAAAATCATCATTGAGCCTTCTTGTGCTGTCCCTTTTGCTGCTATTCTGAAAAACAAAGAGCGCTTCGCTGGTAAACGCATTGGTCTGATTCTTACAGGTGGAAATGTAGACGTCAATAATCTTCCATTTTAATCCGCCATATTGAAAAAAGTCTTCGTTCTGGTCAATCCGGTTTCAGGGAAAGGTAAATCGCTTAAAGCCTTAGCACTACTAAGAGACCTTCTTGATGCAAACGAAATACAATACGCTGTTTTTCAAACAGAAAAAAACAAAAACGGTTGGCAAACGGTAGCATCTCATCTTGATAAGCACTTTTCCGATCTAATCATTCTTGGCGGTGATGGCACCATCAACGAAGCAGTGAATGGACTGAAATATGACATTCCAGTAAGCATTGTTCCTTGCGGCACAGGTAATGATTATGTTAAATGCCTGAAAATAGGGAAACATTTGAAGGAACAGATCAACACCGCCGTATTTGGGCATCCAATTCCAGTCGATGTGGGCGTTTGTAACGACAGAAAGTTTCTTAATGGTGTCGGAATTGGCTTTGATGGACAAATAGTGTTTGACCTTGTCACTCAAAAAACATGGATTCAGGGGGTAGCCAAATACTATTACCATGTTTTGAAGATTTTATCTTCTTATAAAGCCAAGCCTTTTTCGTTTCTGGTGGATGGACAAACAAATACTAAACCGCTAATCCTCCTCTGCATAGCCAAAGGAACTACTTTCGGTGGAGCATTTCGACTAGTTCCAAATTCAAAGCTGGATGATGGGAAATTGCATGTGTGCGAAATTGGGGATCTTAAACCGCTTAAAAGGTTTCTTAATATTGGCCGATTGGGAAAGGGATCACATTTCGTTTTGAAAGAGGTAAAAAATTTCACTTCTGAAAAATTAATAGTTCACTCGCAACCTCAGCTTCATGCCCACATAGATGGTGAGTATTTTGGTAATCCGCCATTTGCTTTTGGGGTATTGCCCAAAAGTCTGAAAATCAGAGCGTATTCGTAATTAGACAATTTCCAAATAATGAGAGGAGCCTTTGCCCTCAGCACCAGAAATCCATTCCCATTCAAGCATCAAGTGAATTTTACAAGATGAATCTATCGACACTTTTGCCAATGCTTTTCCTACTTTAATTTTATTTTCCTGGGTAATGCAGTGATAGGACATTTCCATCGTCTCTCCATCCATCCAAGCCAAAATATGTCCTGAAGCAATCGATCCACCATAATATTCAGCCCTAGCGATATTACCCTTTTGATGAATATGGAATACGGTATCCCCAATCACTTCACCCACATCCGCATTTTCCAATAATTTGAACTTTTTGTTATCCAGATTAATCATGGCGTTATTTTGATAGGGTCTTTATTATTCCTTTTGCAAAAGAAAAAAGTTTGTAGAAAAGTAAAAACTGCTAAAATAGAAACAATTTATGAGTGAAATTCGGATCTGTTCCACTTGACCGGACAGTTAAATTAAGCGATCAAGAACTAAACCCCGATCCACCCAAAAACATAATTTCCCAACCCCCTAAGTCCCCAATCGCACGGCCCTCACCATTTGCCTTTTTCCCATTGCACCCGGTGGACATTCCACCTCAAATCCGACTGCCTTTAAGTTTCTCTTAAATTGCCCTTGTGCACAATAGGTATTTAATATTCCGCCTGGTTTCAGGATGTTGTAACATTTTTGAATGTTGGCCAATGCCCAAACTTCTGGCTGTTTTGATGGCGCAAAGGCATCAAAAAAAATGATATCAAATGCTTCCGTCTGATCAAATGCCTCAATTGTGGTTTCATATTTAGTCAACTTGAAAAAAGCATTTAATTGCTCTGTCTTTGCCCAAGGCGCAGCATGTATATTTTTCAAAAGATCAGTTGAAATTTGATCCGTGCCATAATTAAGCTTCGCATAGATTTCTTCACCAACCGGAATTGGTTCTATGCTGTGGTAATCAATCTTAACTTTATTTTCAAATCCAAAAAGCGCAGCAAGAAGCGCATTTAAGCCGGTTCCAAATCCAACTTCAAATATTTTTAAATCTTTTTTGCCTTTTTCAAACAACAGGTATTCTAATCCTGTTTTGATGAAAATGTGTTGCGATTCTGCTCTCGCCCCATGCGATGAATGGTAAGTCTCATTGATATCTTCTCTATAAAGACTATGCGATCCATCTTCAGTAGTGATTATTTTGAGTATTGGTTGAGACATAAAGTGTAATTAATTTTAACGAATCATAAGGGAATTAACCTTTTAAGTTGATAATTTGGTAATGTTGGTAGATTTTATTTAATGAAAAGGGACTAAAAAATTATATTACAGCACAACAAATAAATATAATATGAAAGGAATATTAAAACTCACTTTAGCTTTTGCAATAACACTATTTGGAATTTCGTGTAGCGATGATGAGCCGAAAGTGAATCCTATAATAGGCAACTGGGTGATTGACTCATTTGTTATAGAGAACGTTCCATCAGCGTTTAGTTCTAATGAAGGGCAGGAGTTTGCTTCTTTATGGGGAGAAAGTAAGTACACCTTATCATTCACCGCTGACAATCAATATACACGAGTTATTTCATTCTCCAGTGACGATTTGTCTGAGGAAGGTGAGTGGGAGTTAGATGATGATGAACTTACCTTGGATCCAGATGGTACTGGTCTCAACATATTTGAAGATTTTACTGTGGTAAAATCAGAAAAGACAGATTTAATTTTAAAGGCAGAAGTGGTATTTGGGTTCATTCCTGATATTTACTTCGATACAGTAACACAGGTGTATTTAGATTACTTGGCGACACTAACTGAAGATCAGTTAGATTCTATCAATGACGAACTTGTACAAGGTGTTTCAGTTGATTTGATTTATGATTTTGATCTATTGAACGATTGATTACTTAATTGATGCGGGGTTGGATGTGCTTAAGGCAGGCGTGTTGGTTTCTTAGTTTCCTCTTTTTTCTTTCTATTGAAGTTAATGGGCAAACTTTATTTTCAGGGAAGGTCTCCGACGAAAAAGGAGAATCACTCCCCGGTGTAACCGTCCAAATTCAAAATACTACTCAAGGGACCATCACCGATTTCGATGGCAATTTTTCTCTGAAGATAAAACTTGGAGACAAGGTCAGTTTCACCATGGTGGGGATGGAAATTAAGACAGTCACCATCAAAGACTTCAATCCTCTCAATCTTATTCTGAAGGAGTCTGCCACAGAGCTTACAGAAGTAGTGGTAACCGGTTTTCAAGAAGTTGATAGAAAGTTATTTACCGGATCATCCGAAAGTCTTAAAATGGATGAGATTAGCCTTGCTGGTGCAACGGACGTGAGTCGAATGCTGGAAGGTCGGTCTGCTGGCGTAACGGTTGATAATGTTTCCGGAACTTTTGGATCAGCGCCAAAAATCCGTATTCGAGGAAATGCCTCTATCAACGGAAGTAATCAGCCTTTGATTGTAGTGGATGGTGTAATTCTGGAAGACCTCTCCAATATCAATACCGACGACCTGATTTCTGGCAATGCCAATACCTTGACAAGCTCTTCTATTGCCAGCCTAAACCCTGACGATATTGCTTCATTTCAAATTCTCAAAGATGCTTCGGCTACTGCCATTTATGGAGCGAGAGCGGCCAACGGAGTTATAGTAATAACCACAAAGCGTGGAAGAAGCGGCGAACTTCGTATCAGCTATAGTGGGAATTATTCTGTAAAGCTGAGACCTGTTTACGCTCAGTTTGATTTGTTAAATTCTGCTGAGGAAATGGCCGTTTATAGAGAGATGGTTCAAAAAGGGACACTGGATATCACCACTTCAGTGCAGGCACAAAATTACGGAGCTATTGGAAAGATGTATGATCTGATCGCAAATCAGGAACTTGATTGGGATGAATATGGGGAGTTGAATGAGTCGTTTTTAAATAAATATGAAAACGCCAATACAGATTGGTTTGATGTACTTTTCAACGATTTTGCCTATCAGGAACAACATTCACTAAGTTTTACGGCAGGCAATGAAAAATCAAATAGCTATTATTCTATAGGTTACCTGAATGACAAAGGACAAACTATTGCAGATCAAGTTCAGAGAATCACCGGGACAGCCCGCAACACCTATTTTATATCAGAAACGTTCACATTTGGGCTTAAGCTCACGGCAAGCTATAGAAATCAAGAAGTCCCTGGTACAAGAAACAGTGATTTCGATCCCATTACTGGTAGAATAAGTAGAAATTTTGATATCAACCCTTTCAGCTATGCCCTGAACACTGCCAGATCAATCAGACCCTATGATGACGAAGGTAATCTGGAGTACTTCAGGAGAAATTATGCGCCCTTCAATATAATCGATGAGCTGAGATACAATTTCATGCAAATAAATGTCGCGGATATTTCGGCACAAACTGACTTTGAAATTAATCCTAGCCAAAATTTAAAAATAAATGGCGTGATTCAGGGAAGATATGCTACTACCAAGCAAGACCACACCGTCCACGAAAACTCAAATCAGGCGGAAGCCTATCGAGCAAACAGCACCCAATTCATCGAAGATGCCAACAACCTTCTTTATTCGGATCCCGATAATCCGGGTTTAAGACCAGTAGTAGTTTTGCCTGTTGGTGGTTTTAAGTTCGTGGATCAAAACGAATTGCTCAATTTTTTCGCCAGAATAAGTGCTAATTGGTCCCGGACTTTCAGAGAACATCACGAGGTAAATATACTTGCAGGACAGGAAATTCGATATACCAACAGGACTGATGAAAGCACTACAGGCATGGGTGTTGTTTATGAGAGTGGTGGTGTGGTGGTGACAGATCCCAATATCATTGAGTTTTTCAACCTCCAAGGAATAGACTATTATACCTTGGACCAAGAGCAGGATCGCTTTTTGGGATCATTTCTTAATGGGGGATATGCTTACAAGCAAAAGTACATTGCCAATTTTACCGTACGTTATGATGGTTCTAATCAACTCGGCAGAAGCCAACAAGCTAGGTATTTGCCTACATGGAATGTGTCAGGAGCTTGGAATATTACCAGCGAGTCCTTCTTCAATGTAAATTTTTTCGATGAATTGAAATTGAGAGCTACATATGGGATCTCCGGTAATTTGCCACCTAATTCCAGTGCGCTTTTGAACCTTCAATCCGACGTTACCATACGCCCTACCGATTCAGAGCCTTTTCTCTTTATTCAGGACCTGACAAATACGAATCTGACCTGGGAGAAACTCAGAGAGTTCAATGTAGGTTTGGATTATGCTGTCCTAAAGAACAAAATATCCGGTTCGTTTAATTATTATATCCGGGAGGGTTTTGATCTTATTGGAACAGTTCAAACAAGTGGGATTGGGGGACAAGCCTTGAAATTCGGAAATTTTGCAGATATGAAAATCGACGGATTTGAGGCTTTTTTTACAACACAAAACATCAACACCAAAGATTTTAACTGGAGTACCAACTTCAATGTGGGCTACACAGTAGATAAAATCACCAAGCTTGATTACGGCCCACTGCGGGCAGAAGCCATCACTGCGAATGGTGCCGCTGTTTTGGGAAAGCCCAGAAGAGGCTTATACTCTGCCCGATTTGCCGGACTTGATCAACAGGGTATTCCAACTTTTTTTAATGAAAATAATGAAATTGTAAAACAATTTGATCTTCAGGATAGGAGTGCTCTAAATTCAATTCTACAATATGAAGGCCCAACCGAAGCAAGGGGTTCCGGAGGGTTGACCAATTCCTTTAAATACAAAAGCCTGACTTTTAGTTTCTTACTATCATTCAAATTTGATTACAAGATCAGACTGAATGATGCTTTTTATAGTAGTTACACCGATTTTGATGCTTTGCCTGGTGACTTGATTGACCGATGGGCTGTGCCTGGTGACGAAAATATCACCAATATCCCAGTAATACTCGATGATGGTGCAGCGCTATCTGACTCAGATATTTCCGTGGCTTATGCGCTTTACAATAAAAGCACAGAAAGAGTAGCCGACGGGGGCTATGTTAGATTGCGATCTGTTCAAGTTGGATATGCAATTCCTGCCAAGTTAACGTCAAAGATTGGTCTGAAAGATGCAAAGATCTCTCTACAAGGTCAAAATCTGGCACTTTTATATGCTGATAGCAAACTCAACGGACAGGATCCGGAATTTTTTAGTTCTGGTGGGGTGGCGCTTCCTCAGCCTAGATTAGTAACCATCGCATTAAGTCTGGGATTATAACCATGAGTAGTATTCGAAGACATATAAAACGATTAAGAATTACTTTCACGAGTACTTTGTGTTTGTTGTTTGCTTTCGGCTGTGATCGTTATCTGGATGAAATTCCAGACAACCGCGTCGAACTCAATACGTTGGACAAAGCATCACAACTACTTACAAACGGTTATTCCATTGCAAGTCCGTCATTTACTCATTGGATGTCGGATGACGTTCAATTTACGATTGGCAATACCATTTTGCCATACATGGAACAACTCTATCATTGGGAAGA
>JBLICU010000087.1:0-14371 GCA_047632435.1 Cyclobacteriaceae bacterium | reverse complement strand
TGATCAAGTTAATATTTTTTTTTGAATACAATCACCATACCAAATCAACACGCTCGTCTTAACTTTGCGCTTCAATGAAAAAAGACATTCGTCAAAACACACTTCCACAGCTCACAGAATATTTCCTTTCTATTGGTGAAAAGGCATTTCGTGCGAGACAAATCTATGAATGGCTTTGGGTCAAATCTGCGAAAAGTTTTGAGGAAATGACCAACCTTTCAAAAGCCTTAAGGGAAAAATTGCAGTCAGAATTTGAGATCAGACCCATTACAGTGGATAATTCTCAATATTCCAATGACGGCACCATCAAGTCGGCTTTTCGGCTTTTTGACAATGAAATTGTGGAAGGGGTTTTGATTCCCGCCGATGATCGCATGACCGCCTGCGTTTCCTCGCAAGTGGGTTGTTCGCTTACCTGCAAGTTTTGCGCTACAGGTTATATGGATCGCAAACGAAACCTCGATGCAGGAGAAATCTACGACCAGGTAGTAGAAATAGATCGTCAGGCAAAAACGAGCTTCGACAAGCCACTTTCCAATATCGTTTACATGGGCATGGGCGAGCCTCTGCTCAACTATAAAAATGTATTAGACAGCATCGATAGGATCACAGCTTCTGACGGGCTGAATATGTCGCCAAAACGCATCACTGTTTCTACGGCAGGTATTGCCAAAATGATCATCAAACTGGCGGATGATGAGGTGAAATTTAATCTAGCCCTTTCGCTCCATGCAGCGGATGATCTGAAACGAAACCAGATCATGCCGATCAATGAGACCAATACATTGGAGGCACTCAAAGACGCATTACAATATTTTTACAAGAAAACGAGAAACCGAATCACATTTGAATACATCGTGTTCAATAACTTCAATGACAGTCTGGATGATGCCGAAAAGCTTTGGAAATTCACTGAGCAGGTTCCTGCCAAAGTGAATATCATCGAATACAATCCTATCGCGGAAGCCGACTTCAAAAATACAGAAGAAGACAAGCTCGATCGCTTTGCCAACTACCTAAAAGATAAGGGCGTGAATGTACAAGTCAGAAGAAGCCGGGGCAAAGACATAGATGCTGCCTGTGGTCAGTTGGCTAATAAGAGTAAGACTGTGTAACATTCGGCGTAAAAGGGATTCCTATTCCACATTCACTAAAAGTACTTTCATCACTCCTCTGGCAGCAGCACGGCCTTTCAGCTCGATAGTATCCTCTGGTGTAGAATCTCCTACTTCATAGGTGATCCCTTCTGCTTTAAAGGCCGAAAAAAACCAGCTTTTCGAAACAGGTTTGGTTACGGCAGATGGCTTTTCGTTTACCTTGTAATCAGGAATTTCACTCTCCATGAATGAAAACACTTGCTGCCTTGTGTCAGGGTAAGCAGATAAGGTGTCGTTGGTATAAAAAACATCGTGGTAAGTGCTGTGAAAATCGATCCCAAAAACCACCTTGTTTTTCTGGCTTTCTTTGAAAATGTAATTGACAACCACAGCCACCTCCGGCTGTAAGTAGCTCGCCCAATCTCTGTTCAGATCCACACCACCAGCACCATGACGCCAATGACCCATATCTACCCCATCCGGATTGAGGAGCGGGAACACCAAAATTCTAAATTTCGCACGAAAGGATTGGGCCAATGAATCGCCTTTGACCACTTCATCAATAAAATATTCCATGGCTTTATAACCCGTAACTTCCGGTGGATGCTGCCTGCTCAAAACCACCAACATTGGTTTATTCTCTGATTTTCCTTCATCAATATCCAAAACAAAAAGGTCTTTGCCCAATTTGCTTTTCCCGATAACTTTCAACGCTGTTTCTTCTCTCTCCGAAAGGACTTCTGCCCATTGCCTAACTGCCGTTGAAGTAATAACATCCTGTCCGGCTACCCAAAGGGTGTCATTTGCGGAGAGGGAAAGTCGCAGGTAGTTGAAAACACCTTCATCATTATTGATAACCGATGATGAATCCACATTCAACCAAACTTTGCCATCTTGGCTGGTTTTCGGATAATATCGATGTTTGTATTTGCCATAATCGATGGAAATGTAGATTTCTGATGCGGTTGGAGACCAAAGTCGAAAGGCATACCATGGACTTGGATTTATCGGCTCATTTTCCGGTAAGATGATCACCTGAAAGACCGAATCATTCAACCGGTTAAACCCATTCAGTCTTGCACCGTCGAAGAGATTGTCAGCAAAGACAAGGCTGTCATCATCGAAAACCTTTTTCTCCTGAATGAAGATTTCCTTATCCGACGTATCATATGGTTCTGGATAATAGAAGGCCGGAACAGCAAGTCGTTGACTACAGCCAAAAACCAAGAAGACAACAATAATAAAAGTGCATCGCATAGCTAGTGTTTAACCATCCTCCCAGAATTGATTAAATGCTTGTCCTCCCCCAAAAGCTGATAAAAATAGGTGCCGTCATTCAAAGCTGATAAGTCCACTTTATTCCAATTTTTAGGAGCAAGCTGAATGATCAATTGTCCGGCGGTATTGTAAACCAAAAGAAGTTCAGGGTTTTCAAAAGTAGATATAGCAACATAATCCTTGAAAGGTATTGGGTAAATCAGTCTCGCAAAATTAGTTTTAACTTCAGAAAGCGGCTCTTCTTTGACGCATTCAAAAACCCGAGACATTGGCCCAATCCATCGAGTCCAGCCCGTCTCATCAGAGCGAAATTTAGCAAGCTCTTGCTCGATGTGAATGAAATTTCCCTGCGAATCTGATGCCCCACTTCTACATGGATCAATACTTCCGTTGATCAACCGACCTTGTGTGTTGGTAAAAGCCAGAAGACGATCCCAACTCAAATCAATGTGGGCAATACGAAAAGTTAATGTGGGATCATCTATTTTCATTTCGGCAATAAGCTCACCGATGTAATCCTTCTGAGGAGTGATTCGTGTTCCATTACTCAATATAGCATTTGGATCGCCTGACTGTTTTCCAAACCCATGCATTTGAATGAAAACTGTATTTGAATTAGCCTCAATCAAAATCTCGGTCATTTTCTGAAATACACCATCCGAATTATGGGCCTGATCAGAAATACGAAAGGGGCCGTTGATACCACATGCTGATGTAGTTCCTGAACAGCTAGAAACCGAACTACTGTTGCAACGATGTGTACCTCCCACGAAAAGGGCTTTGGCGTCTAATTCAAGAAAAGTGAAAATCCCCTGAAGGCCAGTATTCGTATCAAAAACAGGATGTGGGCATTGAATAACTACATTGCCCCTACATGCGTTTTGTGAAATAATATAAATTCCCCAGTGATTTTCCGACGTACTCTTCCGCTCAATCACGGCATATTTCGAGTTGGTGGATGTATCCAAAAACTCAACAATCCTGTATCCAAGTCCGTTGAAAATCGTATTGGCGGAAGCCAGGTCACTCTCCAATACCAGATTCATGGCATCTTTCCATGCCTCCTTTTGACCATTGGTTGGGTCTAAATAGATATTGCCCTCTTCTGAGGGCAATACTGAAATTTTAAGAGAAATGTAATCCGAAAGGTTTCCTTCGGCCGGTTCCTGTGCAAGGCAGCCAGCTACAAAAAATATCTGCAATAAGAAGCCTGCTGCCCTGCTCATGAACATAAAATCTAACTCTTTACCTCTAAATTTTTACCTCTTTAAATAAATTTTGCCTTTTTCAAGCACTTCTCCATTGCGAACTAATTTCAATTCATAAATATACAAACCACCTTCAAATTGTGATAAATCAAATTTGTTCAGTGTGCCCACTCCTAAGTGGCTCATCATGATCTGTTTTCCCGAAAGTCCGTACAAAACGAAGCTAACATCTTCATTGCACTTTTGACAATCAATAGTCAGATTATCAATAACAGGGTTCGGATAGACACTCAAGTTTTTTACCGTCAGACTATTCAATGCCGTGCCTTGAAAAGATGTTCCATCGGATTTTTTACCTGGAGAGTACAGTGCTCCGCTAGCATTGGCTATGGTCGAGTGTTTCACAAATCCTCCGGTGTAATCCGGATCCCTTGATATAGACTGATTATCGCCAGCAGAAGTTCCGTATTCGGTCTTTGCCGCGATAGCCGATGAACCTGTGAAAATTGTGAGGACTTCACCATTATCATCCAAATCCAATCCACCTTCAGAAGACAATTGAATTTGACTTCCACCAAAACTTCCAACAGGAATTCCTCCTCCGAAAACCACTAAGGCTTTGCCAGGGGCCAGCTTGGTTCCAAATTCGAAAATGTGCCTCACCTGAGTGCCATCATGAAATTCCCAACCGCTCATGTCGATTGTGGCATCTGATATATTCACTATTTCTATAAATTCATCAGTAGAATCGTCTGTAATTCCATCGCCATTTGCATCACCGGCAGCTCCACTGGCTGGATCAGCATGAATTTCGTTAAAGGCCAACGGCACGTCATCATCCACCACAATTAATTCAAAGGTCGAAGGTGTTCCCATTTTGGCCGCATTTCCTCCAGCAACATTTGTGATCTCCATTATGAATAATTCATCACCTTCTGCTTCAATGTCATTTATCACTGAAACAGTCACAGACTGTTTTGCATCACTTCCTGCCGGAAATGTAACTGTCTGCGAAGAAAAGGTAATGTCGGAATCATAACCTATTGTTGAGATGACTACATCTGCTGTGGTAGCATTCGTGTTGTCGGGTCTTACTATTTCCAATTCTATGGTCAAAGCGCCAGTTGCGTTTTCTCCTATACCACCGGATGAGCTGGCAAACCTGACCTCAGTGGCCGTTGCTATTGCAAATGGTGATCCGTCTACTTTAGTGCCGGGAGAAATTTCCTTATCAACCAATGTAGGATGTGGACCGTAGGCTCCTGTGATATCGGGATTTTTCGTTACAGACTGAGCCCGAACTTGTCCACCATAAGGAAATTCAAGAACGGTCTCTCCATTAGAATTGCGAATGATAATAGCGTCACCGGAATTGGTGAGACCCAACCCTTGGCTAGCTTGTGAGGCTAGCTGCACCTGTGACCCTCCAAAAATTCCCTGAGGATTGCCACCTCCAAAAACCACAATAGCTCCACCAGCATTTAGAACAGTTCCTGGTGCGAAAATGTGTCTTAGTGGGTCAAAAGAAGTAACCTGATCATATATTTTCCATCCGCTAATATCAAGATCACTTGAACCTGCATTTACGAATTCGATAAATTCATCTTCCTCAAAATCGGCCGAACCATCTCCATTCGAATCAACTGTAGGTCTTCCATCTGCGGAAGCATCTGCCCCCGCTGGCCAAGCCATGTATTCATTGATTTCAAGTGTTGAAGTTGCAAAGTCATTGTCCTGAATGATCAACTCGAAGGTTGTGTTAATGCCAAGCACAGCGTTTATACCACCGGCCAGATTCTTTAACTCGAAATGAAGCGTATCGGTAGATTCAATATCAGAATCATCAGTTATGGTGATTGTAATCGACTGTGCCACGGCGCTACCTGCCGGGAAAGTCAATGACTGTGTGACAAAATTCCCGATTTCTATAGCAGCACCTTTCACCAATTCTATTTCTACAGTAGTTGCTTCACTACTGCTTGGTGCTGTGATCGTGATATCAATGGATATTGGATCGTCCCCCTCTTTGTTGATTGAAGTAGTTGAAGCGAACGAAACAACAGTTGATTCTGGCACAATGAAAAATGATCCATCGACCTTCAATCCCGGGGAAAAAAGTGTGCCATTTGCACCATTGGCAGTGCTATGTGCAATCATTGTGGTTCCAGTAATGTCTGGATCAAGTGTCCATGACTGGTCATTGTTGAAATCAGGAATGCTAAAAACAATAACTGTATCCTGATTGATATCAACTACTCTGAGTTCTTCATTAGAATTAGTAATTCCCAAAGAACCTGAAGAAGCGGTTTGAACAATGCTACTTCCGAAAGCTCCAGTAGGAGTTCCTCCACCAAAAACAACCAATGCCCCTCCAGCTGGGATAATACTATTAGCAGGGAAAATGTGTCGTACCAACAATTGAGAATTTGTATCTAAAACTTGCCAACCTGAAACATCCAGGTCAATTACGCCATTATTTACAAATTCTATGAATTCATCATCAGATGCAGATCTTGTTCCATCTGCATTCGCATCACCTGTGATATCAGATGCAGGATCAGCAAGAACTTCATTGATGACCAGACTAGATGGTGACTTAGTTCCAAAGGATGTCCCATCTAATTTTTTACCTGGCGAATACAAAGTGCCGTTGGTGCCTGTAGCGGTGCTATGAGCAACAAAGTCACCGGTCACATCAGGATCTCTTGACCATGATTGATCGTTGTTATAATTCGGAATGCTATGAATGATTACGGTATCTGAGGTCGCATTTACAACTCGGAGTTCTTCATTGGAATTAGTTATACCTAAAGAACCAGATGAGGCTACTTGAACAAGTCCCAATCCAAAATCTCCTGTTGGAACACCTCCACCAAAAACGACTATAGAACTACCTGGCTCAAGAACCGTGTTCGCTGGAAAAATATGCCGTACTATAACTTGTGAGTTGGTATCCAATACTTGCCAGCCTGAAATGTCCAAAAATGAAGTTCCAGCATTCACAAACTCAATAAACTCATCATCAGAGGCTGATCTTGTTCCATCACCATTAGCGTCACCGGTAATATCGGAAGCAGGATCGGCATGGATTTCATTGATTACCAGTTTTCCGAAATTTCCAGCGGAACCATCAATTTTCGTTCCTGGCGAATAAAGTGCCCCTCCTGATCCAGTTGCAAGCGAGTGTGCAACAAAATCACCACTAAAATCCGGATCGCGCGTCCAGGATTGGTCATTGTTATAGTCCAGAATGCTATGAACGATTACTGTGTCTTGTAACGCATTAACTATCCTTAGTTCTTCATTGGAATTGGTAATTCCTAGGGCCCCACTCGATGCTACTTGTATGATACTACTACCAAAATCACCTACGGCAATGCCTCCACCAAAAAGTACCAACATTCCTCCGGAAGGAATCAAGGTATGGGCTGGGAAAATATGTCGAACTATTAATTGTGAATTGGTGTCTAGCACCTGCCAACCAGAAATGTCCAATGTAGAATTTCCCGTATTAGCGAATTCTATAAACTCATCCTCTGAGGCTGACCTTGTTCCGTCACCATTGGCATCACCAGTAATGTCAGTCGCTGGATCAGCATGTATTTCATTTATAACTAGTTTTCCATAATTATAGGGTGTTCCATCCGGTCGAGTGCCGGGAGAATAAAGAGCCCCAGCTGCATCTGATAATCCCGAATGCAGTGAAAAATCACCTAGCAAATCAGGGTTCCGATTGAAAGATGCATCTCCATTAAAATCTGCAATACCAATAACGATAACTGTATCTTTCAGGGCGTTGACCACCAAAAGTTGCTCATTCGTATTGGTTATTCCCAAAGAACCAGAAGAGGCTAATTGAACAATACTACCTCCAAAATCACCTGTTGGCATACCTCCACCAAAAACGACCATCGCTCCACCTGTAGGAATAACAGAATTAGCTGGAAACACATGACGTACGAGCACTTGAGAATTGGTGTCTAAAACCTGCCATCCGGAAACGTCCAATGGACTATTGCCCGTATTCAGGAATTCAATAAATTCATCATCTGAAGCTGATCTTGTCCCATCACCATTCGCATCACCGGTAATATCAGTCGCTGGATCAGCATGTATTTCATTGATCAGTAAATTCCCAAAACTAAAAGATGATCCATCCGCTTTGGTACCTGGTGAGAAAAGTGACCCACCAGAAGAAAGTACGTTTGCATGTCCAACAAATTCACCAGTAAGCTCTGGTTCTCTGCTCCAAGACATTTGAGTGACTGTATTTCCTATACCAGCCACAAGTACTGTGTCATTGTTTAAGTCAACCAATCTTAACTCTTCATTTGAATTGGTAATGCTGAGTGAACCGGTAGAAGCTATCTGAGCAATACTACCTCCAAAATCACCTGTCGGCTTTCCTCCTCCAAATAACACCAGGGCACCTCCAGCAGGAACTATTGTGTTACTTGGAAATATGTGCCTCAGGGTTATGACTGAATTTGTATCCAGCAGTTGCCAACCAGAAATATCCATTGCATTATGAGATGTATTGACAAATTCAATGAATTCATCTTGTGATGCAGAGCGGGTACCGTCTCCATTGGCATCCCCTGGGATTTCATTTCCATTATTAGATGGAGGATCTGCAAGGATTTCATTAATTACCAGACCCTGTCCCATACCGGAAAACCCGATAATCGTAAGTAAAAACACCAGGCCGACTTTCAACGTGGTAATAGCTCCGTAATTTTTCTTCATAGAAAATATGTTTAATTGATGGTATTTTAATAGGCCCAGAGTCGATTGTCCAATAGGTGTCCGCCCTGGTTTTGTTTAGCGATTTCAACATTTTGATTGTTCGAATTCCGCTCACTAATTGGGTATAAATATCTGCGTGGTATTATCTTACTTGGATTGAAACTCTCATTTGCTTCTGTGCTAGGTGTAAGTGCTGGATATCCAGTACGACGATAATCGACCCAGACCTCAAGCGTCCCTTGTCCGAACATCGCTACATATTTTTCCATTATAATCTTTCCAATTTTTTCTTCATCAGTACTTAAAGCTGACAGGTCTGCATGTGCATCCAAATAGGTCGTGATTGCCACCTCATCTATGCCCATTATTTCCATGTTTGCCCTTATAGCACTATTCAGTTGAGACTGAGCGGAATTTTGGATTCCAAGTCTTATATTGGCCTCAGCCCTGATAAACAGCAACTCACTATAGCTGATCAGGGGCATTGGAGAATTGTATTGACCCCAGTAGAGGTCGGTAAGGTTATCGGTAAGATCTAGGGCATCATATAGGACATTGCTACCATTTTTGAGTCGCGTATAATATTCTTTTCTTGGATCGCTTTTGCTATCCAAGAAATCGAGCAGGAATGAATTTAATACTAACTGGTTTGGTCTGTCGGTCCCGAAATAAGCCATTGGATTGGATTCATTAAGGACTTCACCAAAAGGAAAACTTGGTTGAACCTCGTTGCTATATATTGTGCCACCACTTAAAGCTTGCAGTGCCTTTGCAGATGCGTCTGGGTCATGATTCACAAGATGCATATAATAACGTGCCTTAAGGGCTCTGGCTGTCCCCAGCCAAAGAGCACGATTGCCACCATAAATTAAATCATCAATTCCTGGGTTGTTCTTTCCTGGGTCCAAATTGAACTCAATTATAGCATCGTCCAGAAGCTGATGAATATGATTGTAGACATCCTCTTGGCTATCATATTTAGGGTTCATATTGGCTTGACCTTTGAAAGCCTCTGAATAAGGAGCATCTCCCCAAAATGAAGTGATGATACCCAAATTTATCGCCATCAGAACTCGGGCTATGCCGCTGTAATAATGAAGGTTTTCAGCTTCTGCTTTTTCCAAAATTATTTGACAATCCTTCATGGCACCAGCGTATAATCCGGTTACCCAGAAATCATCCATTGCATTTTCATCGATCAGATAAGTGTTGTACCCTAATGTCTGATTATCTATACCGTTAAAATGCTGAATGATTACACCAGTAATCCTAGCTCCGACGGATCCAAGGTTTCTTGCTGTTTGGGCTTCTGCTGCTGGTAATATCTGGTTAACAGGTACATCGCTTAACCGAGTTGGGTCAATGTTGGTGTTCCCAAAATCACACGAAGTAATAGTTAAAATAGCAATAATCAGCGTTGTTAATGTCTTTCTCATTTTAATACAACTTTAAGTGCAACACCATAGCTTTTAGTATTTGGCAGGTTGAAATAATCCCAACCTAAGGCATTAGAGGTTCCCCGTAAATTCGTCTCCGGATCCACTCCTCTATATTTCGTCTTTAGGTAGAGATTTCTGCCATACATTGAAATATTGACATTCTGGAAAGTGTTGCTTCCTCCCAATACACTTGCAGGTAGTGAGTAACCCAATGTTATTTCCCTTAAGCGCACCCAAGAGGCATCCTCGATATAATCTTCTGCAAGCCCCAACAGCGATCCAGCCTTTCTCCATTTGATGCCGCTCATACCAAAGGCCGGATTGGCAAAATCAACTGCCACCTCATTTTCTTGTCCGTCCTGGGTTACGCCATCATACACATAGCCTTTGACTTCTCTGAGGTCACCAGATTCTTTGGAGGTACCCAAATAATCCATTGCGCCCTTAGTGCCATTCCATACATCTCCGCCCTTTCTTATATCCCATAACATTGAAAACTCAATTCCTTTGATGGATAGGTTATTACTGATGCCGGAAAGCCAGTCTAGGTTTGGATCACCAATGACCCCCTGCACAGCACTGATAAGTGGCCAACCGTCAGATCCAATTATCATTCTACCCTCTTCATTTCTACTATACATTGTCCCTCGAAAAACTCCATATGGTTGCCCTACAAGTGCCACTGAAGAAATGGCCGAGAATTCAGCCAGAGTTATACCATCATTAGGAAGAGCTGTTACCTTAGACCGATTCCTAGTGAAATTGATATCCATGTCCCACGAAAAATCATTCTTATCCATGACTTGAAGGTTCAGTAATACTTCAATTCCCTTATTTTCAAACTCTCCGGCGTTAATCGTAACAGCAGTGTATCCGGTGGCGGCAGAGATAGGCGCTTCAAGTATTTGATTATTAGTGATGGCGTGATAATAGGTGAAATCAATTCCCACACGACCTCCAAATGTTCGCAAATCAGCCCCTATTTCTGAAGTGGCGGTGAGCTCATGGATCAGTTCATTATTAGCAAGAAGACCCCCCCTCTCAAATGCATTTACACCAAATGCAGGAAATTGATTGGCGGATAATAGCCCATCCCCATCAATCTGGGCATTCGAGTAATAGCTATCTGTTGCAAAGGAGTTCGTAGCAGAACCAACCTGTCCATAGGAGAATCTCAATTTAGCATACGGGAGATAGCTAGAATTTGTCAGCTTAAGGGGTTCGGAAATATTGAAGGCAAGATTTGCAGCAGGGTAGAAAAATGAATTATTGCTTTTCGGTAATGTAGAGGACCAGTCATTTCTGCCAGAAAATCCAAGAAACAAGAAATCTTTGTAACTCAATCTAATGTCGGTATATGCTCCGAAGAATTTTTCCTTCACATTGTAGCTCTCGTCAGAAAGTATAGTTTGTGTATTGCTAATGTTGTAAAAACCCTGAACAGACATCACATAACCTTCAGATGACCTGTTGAACCGACGATTGTCAAAATAATTGTGACCAACCGTAGCATCGATATTAAATTCTCCAATTTTTTTGAACGCTGTAAGCACCAAATCAGAGTTAACCACATTAGAAAAAATGCTTATCTGATCAACCCTTCCTACAGGCTCTGAGGATGAGTTAATATCCCAAGCAAGTTTTCTGACGTCAGAATATTGATCTATACCAATTTTGTATGAGGCTTTCAACCAATCGGTCAGCGCGTAAGACAGGTTGATATTCCCCATGATCCTATTAACATTGTCTTCAAAAGGATTTCGATTAATTGACCAATATGGATTGTCAAAATTTCCATTGCCTCGGTAGGAGCGTTGCTCTCCATTTGGTAAAATATGAGTTGAGGGGCTGTCTCCTGCTTCCTCTTTCCTAAGCCCATTTCCAATATCAAAGGTTGGTGTATTTCTGAAAACTCCGACCGTAACTCCAGATCGATTGGAACCTCTTTGAGCTCTGTTACCTCCAGAATTAATGTAAGTGCTACTCACTCCGGCTGAAAGTTTTTCAGTAATCTTTACATCCAGATTTGATTTGACAGACAGCCTGTTAAAATCCGTATTTGGCACTATCCCCGTTTGACGGAATTGTCCCATCGAGAAATAATATTTCACTGTCTCAGTACCACCGACAACCGACAAGTTATTATCCTGTGTGATCCCTTTTACCCAAAATGTTTCATTGACATTGTAAGCCTTTGCGGGCTCGCCGTTTCCAGTTCCGATTGGGACGAGTTTTCCATTCTTATCATAAGGATAACTGGTGTCACCGTCAAATTCAAGTTCACTTATGAGTGGCCCCCACGAATTCTGCTCGGTTGTTTCCGGCCCACGATACTGCCATTGACCTGATTGAGCCATTCCTTGAGCATATTTTTGCTGCATTTTCGGCAACTTATTGACTTCACTAATTCCAAAGCTGGATGTTGCAGTAACAATGGGCGATCCTGTTCTCCCCCTTTTAGTGTTGATCATGATAACCCCATTGGCGGCACGGCTTCCATAAAGAACCGTGGCGGAAGGTCCTTTTAAGATCGTAATCTTGGCAATGTCATTTGGATTAATATCTATGGCACGGTTGGACACATCCACGCTTGCAATTCCATTACCTGTAGATGTGTTGTTGACTGGAACGCCATCAATAACATAGAGTGGCTCATTGTCACCAGTAATGCTTCGACTTCCCCTAATCCGGACGGAAGCCGATGCTCCGGGTGATCCTGAAGACGAGATGACCTGAACACCAGCGGCTTTTGCGCTCAAGGCACTTGAAATGTTGCCTTCTCTAGATTTTAGAAGTTCTTCAGTATCTACATTATGAATAGAATAACCAAGTTCCCGTTTGTCAGTCTCTAATCCAATAGCTGTAATTACTACTTCGGATAGTTGTTTGACGTCTGGCTCCATTACAATATTCATCTCGGTTTTGTTGCCTACTTTTCGCTCCACCGCAACAAACCCAATGAAAGAAAAGATAAGAATAGATTCTGATGACGGTAAGGTGATGGTATAATTTCCATCCAGATCAGTGATAACACCAGTTCCCAATCCTTTCACTAGTACGGTTACTCCGGGGATCGGAGAATTGTCTTCTTGGGAAATGACTTTGCCTGAAACTGTGATGTCCTGAACACTCGTTCCAGCCTTCACAATGGCATAGGTGTTTTCTTTCAGCATCTGATAATCCAAACCTACAGGTGTAAGTAGCGCAGAGAGTGTTTCTTCTACCCCTTCGCGACCCTGAAGTACAATAGGGTCAATTTTTAATCCCCTAACTAGTGCTGGCTCGTAGACGATGTATATGTCATTTTCCTCACGTAATTTCTCCAAAACCTCAATAAGATCAGTATTACCGAGCTGTTCCATAGATATCAATTGACTGGCAGAAAGCCTGGCAACAATTGATAAGCTGAATAGAAAAATGAATGAAAACTGTCTGATATAAAGTTTTGTCATATAATTCTATTTAAGGACTTTGTTTGGTTATCAAGATGGCATCTCCTGATTTAGAAATATTCAGATCCAATGTCACCTCAAGCGCTTTTAATAGTAGTTCCAGGTTTCCGTTTGGTATTTCCCCAGCCAGCATTTTGGTTTTGATATCGTCTGCCAGATATACCGGCATACCATACTGGGATTCTATCATCGCCGCAACTGCAGACATTGATTGATTGTCTAGAACCAAACTATTTCTAAGCCAGGCATCATGATGCGATATATTTACTTCATGTAGAACCATCAACCCGGATTTATCAACAACTGCCAATTGGCCCGGTTCTAAGATTTGATTATCCGTCGGGCTACTTAGGCGAATTTTTCCTTCACTTAGCATGACCTCTATGCCAACCGTGCGCATGTTAATGTTGAATTTTGTACCCAGCACTTCCACATTCACGTCATCCATGTGCACCACAAACTGGTCTTTATCATCAGTTTTGGTTATTTGAAAAAAGGCTTCTCCACTCTCCAACCATACCTCTCTGTTAGCATCATCCCAATTCTCATAAGTTCTTAAAGTCGAGTTGGCATTGAGGGTGATTTGGCTTCCATCCGGAAGTATGATTTCTTTCTTTTGACCAAAGCCAGCGTGGTAGGTGATGTATTCTTCCGATCCCCCAAATTGAGTGACCCCAAAAAACACACAAATGACTAACACAGCGAAAACCACTGCATACCGCAAAGCATGAAACACTGGAAAAGCTGGAGTCGGACGGTCTATTCGTTTGCTTAGTTTTTCCCAAGATTTATGAACTGTGTGATGGTCCACTTCTGATTCGGTTCTTGAAAGGGTAAGAACCACTAGTTTAGCCTGAGACATCAACTCCCGCATTTGTGGATTGGACTGGAATTTATGGTTCCAGACTTTATCTTCTGCGCTTATGCCATCTGATTTGGCCCAGCGCTGAAAAGACTCATCACATATAAAATCTTCTAAGTTATAATCTTCGAAATTGGGGATCATAAAAATATATTAACCGCTTTTGAATGGAAAGACTTGCCATTTGCTCTTTTGTACTGTGCCAATGGAAAATATTTTTGATTTTTTTTCTAGAAAAGAGAATTCGCCAGAAAGAGGACTACTGAAAGCAGGCTCTGCCGCAATACTT
>JBLICU010000086.1:0-14623 GCA_047632435.1 Cyclobacteriaceae bacterium | reverse complement strand
CTGATTTATTTAAAACTGTCCTCAAAGATTATTACTATGATAAAAAATTCTCGCTGATCTTAAATGGAGACGTAGAGGAATTGCAGCGATTTTCATTCAAAAAAATTGTTTCTTATTGGCCTGAAGTGTATAAAATATTTGATGGTTTCGCGAAATATACGCGGCTGATCAAAACAATTGGCAATCATGATATTGAACTATCGATTCTGAAGGATAATCCCTTCTCTTATGAGCTTCTAGATGCCTTTAAATTACGCTATAAAGGAAATGATTTGTTTGTTTTTCATGGACATCAGGCATCAAAAAAATTTCAAAAACACAATATGCTTATTGGATTAGTCCTAAAATATTTGGCGAATCCACTAGGTATTAAAAACTACTCTGTGGCTTATGATAGCCGAAAACAATACAACATTGAAAAGCGAGTCTACGGTTATTCTGCATACAATAAAATCGCCTCAATCATAGGCCATACACATCGCCCACTTTTTGAATCCCTACATAAAGTAGAACGTCTTAAATACAAGATAGAGCAGCTGTGTCGTGAGCTGGCGTTGAAAAAAGAACCTGATGAAGAAATTGAAAAAAGCATCAAATCCAATAAAAAAGATCTCAGGAAATACTACAAGGATAACGCAGATACGAACTTTCAAAATTATGTCTACAATACCATTTTTCACATTCCTTGTTTGTTTAATTCAGGGTGTGTTATTGGTAAACGCGGCATAACTTGTTTGGAAATTGAGGGTGGCAAAATTCGGCTGGTTCATTGGTTTGATAAAAAAATCAGCAAAAAATACCTGCTTCAATCCGGTAATGATTCAGAACCATTGGCAGACACAGATTATCATCGGATGGTAGTCAATGAGGAAACCCTTGATTATATCTTCACACGCATAAAGTTTTTATCATGATGAAATCCCAAAACTGCCTGTACTTTCTGCTTACTTTAGCTATTTCATTTGCATGTGGAAAAACGAATATGGGAGAATTAAAATTTGATGTGCAGGGACACAGAGGCACACGGGGGCTTATGCCGGAAAATACCATACCCGCATTCCTAAAAGCCATTGATCTTGATGTCAACACTTTGGAAATGGATTTGGCGGTTACCAAAAATAGGGAGCTTTTGATAAGTCATGAACCATTCATAAACCCGGAGTATTGCCTGGATAAGTCGGGACAGGTGATCCCCGATTCTCTGATGTATGCTTTCAATATTTATCAAATGGAGCATGCTGAGATCAAGAAATTTGACTGTGGCTCCAAACCTCATCCAAGATTTCCAGAGCAGCAAAAGATGAGCGCATACAAACCTCTGCTTTCGGAAGTTTTGTCTACTGTAGAATCGTATGCCAAGGAGAAGAAATTGGAGCCTCTTCGATATAACATTGAAATAAAAAGCATGCCTCAGGGGGATGATTTATTTCACCCTCAACCGGATGTGTTTTCTGATTTGGTTTTCGCTTCGCTGAATTCGAAAATTGATTGGAGCAGGATAACCATTCAGTCTTTTGATTTTCGGATACTTCAATACTTTCATAAAACTTATCCTGAAGTCACCTTAGCTGTACTGATCGAAAATGACCTCACTATTTCTAGGAATTTAGACAGCCTGGGTTTTGTTCCCCAAATCTATAGTTGTGATTTTGTATTACTTTCGCGTGCAAATGTGAATGAGCTACATGCCCTGGGTATGAAAGTAATTCCGTGGACAGTCAATGAAATTGCTGATATGAATCGATTAATTGACTGGAATGTGGACGGCTTAATCACTGATTATCCGGATAGATACAATCAAATCAAATGAGTAAAAAATATCACGTGTACGGACTTGGAAATGCCGTAGTGGACTATGAAATAGAAGTCGACGATCAGTTTTTTTCTAACAATGAGGTAGAAAAGGGCTTGATGACTTTAGTAGATGAAGCCCATCAACAAACTTTGTTAGCTATTGTCCAAAACAACATCAAAAAAAGGCAAAGTGGTGGCTCTGCTGCCAATAGCATTATCTCATTGGCCCAATTTGGTGGCAAGGCTTTTTATTCCTGCAAAGTAGCCAATGATGAAGATGGTAGATTTTATCTGGACGGATTGTCCGCCGAAGGTGTAGATTCTAACCTTTCTTTAGAAAAACTGGAAGAAGGCACTACAGGTAAGTGCTTGGTGATGGTATCGCCAGATGCCGAACGTACCATGAATACCTTTCTGGGAATCACATCTGATTTTTCTACAGATGAATTAGATGTTGAGGCCATTAAACAATCCGAATACATTTTTATCGAGGGGTATCTAGTGTCCTCTGACTCAGGAAGAGCGGCGATGAAAATGGCGAAAAAAATCGCACAAGAAAATGGAGTGAAGGTGAGCCTGTCATTTTCAGATCCGGCCATGGTGAAATATTTCCGTGAGGAGATGATTGAAGTAGTGGGAGATGGTGTCGATCTGCTTTTCTGCAATGAAGAGGAGGCGATGCTTTTTACCGGAACTGAATCCTTGATCGAAGCAAGAGCGTCTTTGAAAAAAATTGCTTCCAATTTTGTAATCACCATGGGCAAGAACGGCGCATCCATTTTCGATGGAGATACATTTATTGATATAGAATCTTACGAAGTTGAGGCTGTTGATACAACTGGTGCTGGCGATATGTTCTGTGGCGCATTTCTTTACGGAATCACACAAGGCCACACATTGGCATCATCAGGAAAGCTTGCAAGCAAAGCTGCTTCAGTGGTGGTTTCGAGCTTTGGCCCAAGACTAGAAACAGCAGATATTAAGCACATTTTAAAGGAAGTATTTCACTAAACAGCAATTAGGTCTGCTTCAAGATGAATATTCGTTTTAATCTTTTTGATATACGTTTTCATCTTAGAAGTTTATTTATATCTTTGCACTCCATTTTTCAGGGGAGACGATTTAAGGGCATTAAGGCCTTTTACAAATATTAGAAATTATGAAAAGGACATTTCAACCTTCAGTTAGAAAAAGAAAAAACAAGCACGGTTTTCGTTTGCGTATGTCATCTGCCAACGGAAGAGTAGTTTTAGCTAGAAGAAGAGCAAAGGGCAGAAAGAAACTTACAGTTTCTGACGAGATGCATAAAAAATAATTAACCTCTGGCCTATGACTGGTTCAGGCCACATCAAATTCACCTTTCTCAAAGAAGAAAGGTTGACAGGTAAAAAAAATATAGAGGAGCTATTTCAGCATGGTTCCTCTTTTTATTTACATCCTCTTCTTCTGAAATACACTAGCAAGTCAGATGATCTTACTTGCAACAGAATCCTTATTTCTGTACCAAAAAAGAAGTTTAAGCGTGCTGTTCATAGGAATCTTCTTAAAAGAAGGATCAAAGAAGCATACCGTTTGAATAAAAATCAGGTATTTCAAGGCGATCCCCCGTATTATCATTTTGCAATTATCTACCTAGACAAGGTAATATTGCCTTATGCTCAAATCGAAGAAAAACTAATTCACCTATTGAAGCGTTTAAAAAATCTAACCAATGAAGAAAAGATTTAAGGCCCTCTCAGTACTTCTTGTATCCACTATTTTGATCGTCGCATTTGTGGGGCCATCAAAAGATCGGTCATTCGAAATTATCAAAAATCTGGATATTTTTATAACCGCCTTTAAGGAAGTTAATTCCTATTATGTGGATGAAATCAATCCTAACAAATTGATGCGAACAGGTCTGGATGCGATGCTTTCATCTCTTGATCCTTATACTGATTATATCCCAGAAGACGACATTGAAGATTACCGTACCATCACCACAGGAGAATATGGAGGTATTGGAGCCTTGGTCGATACCAAAGATGGCGCCAGCACAATTGTACTTCCATACAAAGGTTACCCTGCTGCTAAGGCCGGACTTATTGCCGGTGATATAATCCTAAAAGTCAATGGAATAGATATTACGTCAAAGACTGCCGATGAAATAAGCAAATTGCTCAAGGGACAATCCAAATCTGAAATTACACTGGCGATCAAAAAATTTGAGCAAAAAGATCCGGTAAATGTCTCAATGGAGCGGGAGAAAATCACGATCCATAATGTGCCTTACTTTGGAATGGTAACTGAAGATATCGGTTATCTTAAATTGACTGATTTTACTACCAATGCTGGTCAGGAGGTAAAAAATGCAGTATCAAAACTCAAAACGGAGGGCGCTACTAAAATCATACTCGATTTGAGAGGAAACCCTGGTGGGCTGCTCAATGAGGCAGTGAATGTCTCAAATGTTTTTGTGGAAAAAGGCAAGGAGGTCGTCACCACAAAAGGAAAATTGACTCAGGATCTGAGGGTCTATAATACATTGAACGAGCCAGCTGATATACAAATACCATTGGTAGTACTTACAAGTCGTGGAAGTGCTTCTGCATCTGAAATTGTAGCTGGTGTGGTTCAGGATTACGATCGTGGCGTGTTAGTGGGACAAAGAACCTACGGAAAAGGATTGGTACAGCAAACCAGACCTTTGGCATATAATTCACAAATCAAGGTGACCACAAGCAAATATTATATCCCAAGTGGGAGATGCATTCAGGCCATAGACTATAGCAATAGAAATGCAGACGGAAGCATTGGTAAAATTGCAGACTCTTTACAGGTAGCATTTAAAACCACCAAAGGAAGGGTAGTTTATGATGGTGGTGGGGTTAATCCGGATATTGAAGTGGAAACGTATAAATATGCGCCCATTACATTTAGCCTGATGAACAAGGACTTGATATTCCATTATGCAACAGCATACTATCATACACATAAAGAAATAGGCCAGGCCAAGAGCTTTAAAATTTCAGATGAAGAATATGCTGACTTTGTGAAATGGCTTGGCGAAAAAGATTACGACTACACAACTCAAGTAGAGAAGGATATCGAACGGCTGATATCTTCTGCAAAGGCGGAGAAATATTATGAGGAGATTGAGTCCCAGATAGTAGAATTGAAAAAAGCAACCTTACACAACAAGGAGCAAGACTTGCAAACCTTCAACCTTGAGATTAAAGCACTGCTCGAACAAGAGATTTGCGGTAGATATTATTTGCAAGACGGAATCGTAGAATCCACTTTCTATAGAGATGCCGATATAAAAGCAGCCATCGAAGTATTGAACGATACGGCCAGATACAATTTAATTTTAAAGCAGAATTAATCAATTTCATGGCTTTAATACTGGCAATTGATACTTCAACAAAAGTCTGCTCGGTAGCACTTCATGAAGATGGGGTGGAGATCGGTCATCAGGCATATCACTTGCAAAAATCTCATTCCTCACTTCTCCCGGTTATTATCAAACAACTGGTAGAAAATGTGGATTTGAAAATGTCAGCTTTGCAAGCCATTGCCATTTCGGCTGGGCCGGGATCATATACAGGATTGCGAATTGGTACATCTACCGCTAAGGGATTGTGTTATGGTTTGGGAATTCCACTTATTTCTTATGATAGCTTGGACTCTATGTATGAATCTATCAAAGGCACAATGAAAAGTAAAACCTTGCTGTGTGCTATGATAGATGCCAGAAGAATGGAGGTTTTCTGCAATCTCCGTGATTCGCATGGCGCACACGTTTGGCAATCCGCCCCGTTGATTTTGGATGAAAATACTTTTGAAACCTACAAAGATCAAGACTTGATTTTGGTTGGCAATGGAGCTGCCAAATGCATGGCGCTCTATTCTAAATCGAAACACATTTCATACTTACCAGACATTTATCCAAACTCTTTTTCGGTCGGCGAAATGGTCGAAAGCAAATTCATCAAACAGGATTTTGAGGATTTGGCCTATTTCGAACCAGAATACCTCAAGGAATACAGAACTATATTACCAAAAGATAAGTTGAACGTCTGATGGAAGAAATTATCAACAGAGTGGCTGGGTCGGCATTGTTGTCTCTAGATATGGACGATTATATAGATCAGAGTGCCCGCGAATCATTTGATTTAAAACCTGCCTTGTTTCAGGAGTTGCTACTAAAGGAAAAAGACTTTCGGCAATACCTCAAAGATTTTGACTGGGAGATTTATCGCGGCAAAAATGTGAATGTGACTTGCACAGCTGATGCGATCATTCCTTCATGGGCATATATGCTAGTTGCCGCAAAACTATCCACAGTGGCCAATATTTTTACCATAGGGAATTCCAGTGACCTGGAAAAAGCCATCATCGACGCTGCAATTGATCTACTGATCCACGACGTAGCGTTAAATGATACCAAAGTGGTCATTAAAGGTTGTGGCAATCTTGAAAACCGGGATTACGCCTACTTCAAGCTGACTCAAAAAGCTATGCCATTGGTCGCCAGTATCATGTATGGCGAGCCATGCAGCACCGTGCCGGTCTATAAGAGACCCAGGCAAGTCGTTTAGGAGCATCGCATTCTGTGTAATAACTGTAAGAGCATCCCGCTCTCCACTATATCTCCCACCAAAAAGTGGGAGGATGCCGTTGCGATCGGGGCTAGTACAGAGATTTGCATTTCATAGCGGAAATAATCAAACGCTTAGCAGACAAATTGTTCGTCACCCAAACTAACTAAAATACTTCCGATGGTGTTCCAGAAGTTCCTTGGAATAGCTAGCCACCTTGCCCTGCAGTTCGGATGGGAAAATGACCGTGGCATCTTTTGTAAAACTCAATAACCAGCGCGCTAGAAAATCGTAATGCGGGGTAATAAACTTCATTTCAACACCAGCTTCGACTTCTTTTTCTTCCAGAAAACCATAATAATACTTTTGTTCATTGATCAACCTAGCCACAGTTTTGCTGAATAGGATAGTGGCTTCTTTGGCGTCTGTACCACCAAGCATGCCTTGAGTGAATTTTAGGTAATCGGGATGTTCTGCTGGATTAAATTCCCTCACTGTAATATTTAGTTTTTGTATCCGATCTGTGCGAAAGTCCCGCATGCTTTGTCGCAGCTCGCAATACCCAATCATATGCCATCGGTTGGAATAATACACCAGTCCAAGTGGTGCCACTGTCCGCACTGTGTGGCTGTCATTGTAGCTTGAGTAATAAGAAATCTCCATCACCCTTTTGGTGGCCAAAGCCATTTGTATGGCAGAGATATGTGAATCTGGGAAACTTTGTTTCGAGACGGAAGGGGAGCCAAGGATCGCTACGCGATTGTCCAAAGCTTCCAGATAATCGCGATCTGAATACTTTAACACGGCACGAACTTTTCTCGTGACATCATCCATCAGTCTATTTGTGTCTGCATCGGCATTTTGGCCCATGAGTTTCGCAGCGATCAGCAGGGTGGCGGCTTCTTCTTTGTTGAAAACCACGGGAGGCAAATGATAACCCTCCACAATAAAATAACCAATACCAGCATCCCCACCGATAGGTACTCCTGATGCCAGCAAGGACTTGATGTCCCGAAAAATAGTTCTTCTGCCCACCTCAAAGCGATCTTCCAATTCTTGAAGGGTGATCCTTGATTTGCCCTGGAGATGGATGATCATGGCTGTAAGACGGTCAATTCGGTTCATTGTGTCAAATTTAAAACTTTATCTCTTTTCACCTTCCAAACCGATCAGATCGAAGAGTCAGAATTTAATTTTGATTTTATTTAAAATTCCAAAATTTAACGTGCCTCGTCTCGTCTGCGTGTCTTACTTTTGCGTCAATTTGGACACTCAAAACCACCACATCAAATGCCGAAAGACTCCAGTATCAAGTCAGTATTAATCATTGGAAGCGGACCGATCGTAATTGGGCAAGCCTGTGAATTCGATTATGCAGGCTCGCAGGCCTCTAAATCACTACGGGAAGAAGGGATTGAAGTGACGCTGATCAACAGCAATCCTGCAACCATCATGACTGATCCGGTGACGGCCGACAATGTATATCTGAAACCTTTGACCAAAAAGTCAATCAAGGAAATTCTGGAAAAACATAAAATTGATGCCGTACTTCCTACTATGGGTGGGCAAACCGCACTCAATCTGGCCATCGACTGTGAGAATGCAGGCATTTGGGAAAAGTATGGCGTAAGGATGATAGGTGTGGATATCAAGGCGATAGAAACCACAGAGGATCGCGAGAAATTCCGTTTGAAAATGAAAGAAATCGGCGTAGGCGTATGCAATGGTGCAACGGCTACTTCTTTCCTTACCGGAAAAGAAATCGCACAGGAAATCGGTTTCCCCTTGGTAATCAGACCTTCCTACACACTTGGTGGATTTGGTGGAGGTTTTGTGGATAAACCAGAAGATTTTGACAAAGCACTCAATGCAGGTTTACAGGCATCACCGATACATGAAGTACTGGTGGAGCAAAGTATCATGGGTTGGAAAGAATACGAACTTGAGCTGCTTCGCGACAATATTGGCAACATCATCATCATTTGTTCCATTGAGAACTTTGACCCCATGGGTGTGCATACAGGAGATTCCATTACGGTAGCTCCTGCCATGACGCTTTCTGATACTGTCTATCAGAACATGCGAGACATGGCTAAGACCATGATGAACGCGATTGGTCAGTTTGCAGGAGGTTGCAACGTGCAGTTTTCCGTTCATCCAGAAACAGATGAAATCATCGGAATTGAAATCAACCCACGCGTATCTCGCTCATCAGCCTTGGCTTCAAAAGCGACTGGATATCCTATCGCCAAGATTGCTGCCAAACTGGCCATCGGTTACAACCTTGATGAATTAAAAAATCAAATCACAAAAACCACGTCGGCATTTTTTGAGCCCGCATTGGATTATGTGATCGTGAAAATACCACGATGGAATTTTGATAAATTCCCTGGATCAGACAGAAGACTTGGTCTGCAAATGAAATCCGTAGGTGAGGCGATGGGGATTGGAAGAAATTTCCAGGAAGCCTTGCAGAAAGCTTGTCAATCGCTCGAAATAAAGAGAAATGGTCTTGGTGCAGATGGCAAAGAGCTGAAAGATCAAAAGGCCATTTTGGATAGTCTGGAGCACCCAAGCTGGAACAGATTGTTCCATATCTATGATGCCTTCAAAATGGGTATTCCATTTAAGACCATTCATAACCTCACCAGAATAGATCCATGGTTTTTGCACCAGATAGAGGAATTGATCATTCTGGAAAAAGACATTGAAAAGTACACGCTTGAGTCACTGCCTAAAGCATTGCTGAAAGAAGCCAAAGAAAAAGGATATGCCGATCGTCAGATCGCTCACCTGATCAAAGCCTTGGAAAGTGAAGTTTACACCAAGCGGAACGACATGGGCATCAAGCGGGTGTATAAGCTGGTGGATACCTGTGCGGCAGAGTTCGAAGCGCAAACACCTTATTATTACTCTTCATTTGATGAAGAAAACGAATCCATACCTTCTGATAAGAAAAAAATAATCGTGCTTGGTTCAGGGCCAAACCGGATCGGGCAGGGGATAGAGTTTGATTATTCGTGTGTACATGGAGTACTTGCCGCCAAAGAATGCGGTTATGAAACGATCATGATCAATTGTAATCCTGAGACGGTTTCAACGGATTTTGATGTGGCGGATAAATTGTATTTCGAACCAGTATTCTGGGAGCATATCTACGATATCATTCTCCATGAAAAGCCTGTAGGCGTGATCGTTCAGCTTGGTGGACAGACGGCTTTGAAGCTGGCAGAAAAGTTTGATCGTTACGGAATCAAAATCATCGGTACGAGCTACGAGGCTTTGGATCTTGCTGAAGACAGAGGACGGTTTTCTGATTTATTGAAGGAACAAAACATTCCATATCCACAATACGGGATAGTGGAAAATGCGGATCAGGCCATCGAATTATCAAAAGAAATAGGATTCCCCTTATTGGTTCGTCCGAGTTATGTGCTTGGCGGGCAAAACATGAAGATCGTCATCAACGAGCAGGAGATGTCGGAGCACGTGGTAAACCTCCTAAAAGGAAATCAGGAAGTAGGCATCTTGCTGGATCATTTCTTAGAAGGAGCCATCGAAGCAGAAGCAGATGCGATCTGCGATGGTGAAGATGTTTATATCATAGGTATCATGCAGCACATTGAGCCCGCAGGAATTCATTCGGGAGATTCTTATGCCGTTTTGCCGCCTTATAATCTTGGGGATTTTGTCATGAGACAAATAGAAGAATATACCATCAAAATTGCCAAAGCATTGAAGACGGTTGGATTGATCAATATCCAATTTGCCATAAAAAATGATAAGGTTTATATCATCGAGGCAAACCCACGAGCGTCACGAACTGTTCCATTTATTTGCAAAGCCTATCGTGAACCCTATGTGAACTATGCCACCAAGGTGATGTTGGGTGAGAAGAAAGTGAAAGACTTTGATTTCAAACCGTATAAAAGTGGTTATGCCATCAAAGAACCAGTTTTTTCCTTCCATAAATTTCCGAATGTAAACAAGGAATTAGGGCCGGAAATGAAGTCAACAGGTGAGGCGATTTATTTTATCGACGATTTGATGGATGATTATTTTCTTCAAATCTACGCAGAACGAAACCTCTACCTTTCCAAATAAGTTAAAAGGGTACTATGCTGAAATTTCTATTAATCATATTTCTGATTTCCTATGTGGTCTACAAACTGGGCGGTTTTCTGGTAAGAATGTTATTTATCAATGCCACCCAGCAGCAGAATCATAAGAACACATCCAATACAACCACGAGAAAACGTACTTCAGGCAATGTAAACCTTGATTATGTTCCGGAGGAGGGCAAAAAGGGAAAGACCGATTTCAAAGGTGGTGACTATGTCGAATACGAGGAGGTAAAGGAATAGCTTTACTTGTGCTATCATTAAGTTTTCATTTAGCTTTGCGGCTCACAATTCAAACATCTTATGGCTTGGTTCAAAAGACAAGACAAAGGAATACAGACACCTACAGAACATAAAAAAGAAGCCCCAGATGGGCTTTGGTACAAGAGTCCCAGCGGCAACATCATTCATATGAGGGAATTGAAAAACAATTCTTATGTATGTCCAGACGATGACTTTCATGTTCGCATTGGCTCTAAAGAGTATTTTGAAATACTTTTTGACGGCAACAAATTCACGGAGTTGGATGCAGATTTGTCATCAGCAGATCCACTGAATTTTACTGATAGCAAAAAATATCCTGATAGAATCATCGCCACTCAGAAAAAAACAGAGTTGAAAGATGCTGTCAGATCTGCCCATGGCAAAATGAACGGCAAAGACCTGGTAGTAGCTTGTATGGACTTTGTCTTTATCGGTGGATCGATGGGCTCAGTAGTAGGAGAAAAAATCGCAAGGGCCATTAATTATTCCTTGGAGCACAAAATACCCTTTTTGATGATCTCAAAATCAGGTGGTGCCAGAATGATGGAGGCCGGTTTCTCATTGATGCAAATGGCTAAAACCTCGGCAAGACTGGCATTACTTTCTGAAGCCAAGGTGCCTTATATCTCACTTTTGACAGATCCCACAACAGGAGGAGTAACAGCTTCTTTTGCCATGTTGGGTGACTTCAATATTGCTGAACCAGAAGCCTTGATAGGTTTCGCCGGACCGAGGGTCATTCGCGAAACAATTGGTAAAGATCTTCCTAAAGGTTTTCAAAGTTCTGAGTTTGTATTAGAGCATGGATTCCTTGATTTCATCATTGATCGCAGACAATTAAAGACACGATTGACGAGTTTGCTTTCCATGTTGGAATAAACGTGACTACTCATGTAGTGAAAGTGTGCGCTCAGTGCCGTGGCTATAAAAGGTATAATTGGCAGGTTTTGGCATTTTTTTTTGCCTTTCACAGGCAAAAATCATGACTAAACTTTAACAACATCAAGATTTAGTACTGATGTTGCGAATAAACAAGTGTTTTGTTAAAACAAAATGCCAATGGCTCAGTTTTTAAACTCAGATAATATTAAGGCTTTTTGACTTTCACACTCAGAAGTTTATCATTTATATTTGCCCTGTTTGTTTTAAAATTAAAGGTATTTAACCTATGTATTCGATCATATTCACAGCAGTTGTTGCTTTCACGCTCGTAATACTTTTTTTAGTATTTATCCTGCTTTTCGCACAATCCAAGCTAGTTCAGTCCGGTTCTGTCAGCATTATTATCAATGGTGATGAAAAGAACCCAATTGTGGCGTCAGCCGGCTCATCCTTACTTTCTACCCTTTCTGGCCAGAAGATATTTTTACCATCGGCATGCGGTGGTGGAGGGACTTGTGCCATGTGTAAGTGTAAAATCGAAGAAGGAGGCGGAGATGTCCTTCCAACGGAAGTTGGGCACTTGAGCAGAACTGAGCAAAAAGACCATGTGAGACTGTCGTGTCAGGTGAAAGTGAAAGAAAACATGCGCATCGAGATTCCAGAAGAAATCTTCGGTATCAAAAAATGGGAAGCTACGGTAGTAAGAAACTACAACGTGGCGTCTTTCATCAAAGAATTTGTGGTGGAGATCCCGGAAGAAATGGACTACCAGGCGGGTGGTTATATCCAGATAGAAATACCAGCATGTGAAGTGTCTTTCAAGGACATGGACATCACAGCACATCCGGAAGAACATGACTCACCAGATAAATTCCAGGTTGAATGGGACAAATTCAAACTTTGGGATTTGAAGATGAAAAATACTGAAACCATAGAGCGAGCGTATTCCATGGCTTCTTATCCTGCTGAAGGAAGAGAGATCATGCTAAACGTAAGAATCGCCACGCCACCGTTCGACAGAGCAGCAAATGGTTGGGCGAAAGTAAATCCGGGGATCGCTTCATCATATATATTTTCTAGGAAAAAAGGAGATAAAGTGACTATCTCAGGGCCTTATGGTGAATTTTTCATCAACCCAACAGAAGCCGAAATGCTTTATGTAGGAGGAGGAGCAGGTATGGCACCTATGCGATCACACCTGTATCACTTGTTGAAGACTTTGCAAACCGGTAGAAAGATAAGTTACTGGTACGGCGGTAGATCAAAAAGAGAGCTTTTCTATTTGGATCACTTCTACGATTTGGAGAAGCACTTCCCTAATTTCAGCTTCAACATTGTGCTTTCTGAGCCAAGTCCTGAAGACAACTGGAAAGTGAAAAAAGATCTTAACGATAAAGAAGGTGACGGATTCCTCGGTTTTGTGCATATGGCAGTTATTAGTCAATATCTGGACAAACACGAATCACCAGAAGATATCGAATTGTATTTCTGCGGACCGCCATTGATGAACCAGGCCGTTCAGAAAATGGGAGAAGACTTTGGTATCCCGGATGAAAATATCCGCTTCGATGATTTCGGAGGATAATTAAAAAAAAGGAAAGCGAAAGCTTTCCTTTTTTTTGGCTTTTGGCTTTTGGAAAAAACGCGACTTCTATCGATAAAGATGTTTTAATTCAGGATGCTCTATTTATATCACTCAAAAGTCCAAGTACTATGTACTCAATACCCTGTACAGTTTTGGGAGTTGGAAAAAAACGCCACTTCAGTTAAACAAGATGGGTTAATTCAGAAATTTCGCTTCTTTTTATTTTATGCCAAAAGGCCAAATACGCTATAGTTATTACGATGTAAGTGCATAACCACTCATTTAATCCCAGAGCAGGTCTATATCATAGTTTGAAAATTCCATATCCTTAGTTAATACAGTCAACCCCTCACTTTTGGCTTGTGCAATAATCAATCTATCAAAAGGATCTCTATGATGAAAAGGTAAAGTAGAACTGGTAAGAATGTGTGTTGTGGTAATCGGAAGCAATGTCAATCCTGACGAATCAACAAGTTGAAAAACGGCATTCAAATCTGATCTAAGCTCTAATTTGCCAAGTGAATGTTTGATAGCCATCTCCCAAAAGCTTGTTATGCTCACAAAACATGGATTGTCAGGATTTTCAATTTGTGCTTTCGCTTTTGTCGGCAATCTATCATCCTCAGTGATAAACCAAATCGCTGCATGCGTATCTAAAACAGATTCATTAACGATATTCCTTAAAGTCATCAAGGGGCTCATCAAAACCTTCTTTCATAGTGATTAGACCTTTGGCTAATCCCGCTTTTCTTGGTGCTTTTGTTTCTGATGTAGACTTTGCTTTTGATTTGGACTTCAAAAAATCCACAAAATCACCAACTTCATTTTTCAAATGATCCGGCAATAACGAAAGTTTGGTATAAATCTCAATGCTTGTCATAAGACTAATTTAATTCGAAATATCGAAAGGTCATCAATTTTTAGTATTTGCCCCACTTGTGAGTTTAGGAAATGAACGCTACTTAACTAAAACAAGACGTTTTAACCCAGGAAAATTGCTCCATTCATTCCAAAAAAAGTCCATATACCATATACTATGAACTATGTACTAAATTGGTTCGCTTTGTGGTCAACCTATATCAGGGACGGACAGTTCCCTGTTCCCTGTTCATTGTTCCCTGTTTTCACGGCTTTTGGCTACTAATCACTGTCCATTCTCCACTTTCAACTTTCACCTTATTAATTCCATCTACCAACTACCAAAATCCAACTACTTATTTACCCTGTACCTTATTTCCACTTTCCACTTTCAACTCAATATTTCCATTCTCCATTTTCCACTTCAATCTTTAATCTTTATTCTAGCATCTAGCATCTAGCATCTAGCATCTTCATTCTTCCAACTCCCATCTACCAAATTCAATTCTCAATTCTAAACTTCCCAGTACTCAATACCC
>JBLICU010000085.1:0-15015 GCA_047632435.1 Cyclobacteriaceae bacterium | reverse complement strand
AGGCTGGTGAAGAAAAGGAGGTAAAAGTTGAAATTCCTAAATCAGAATTGGCTTATTATGATGAGCTTAAAGGCTGGACCATTGAATCTGGTATTTATACATTTTTAGCAGGTTCCTCCTCTCGCGACATTCGCAGACAAGTGGACTTATTGGTTGATTAAATATTACTATAAAATTTAAGTGACGGTTTATGTTTGGACTATAAATTGTTCATTCATTCACGCTTGCTGTGTGAGGAGACCTTTCCTCAGCTAACTTTACCGCCTCATAGGCATTGATCAGCCCACCTGTTTTCGAAAGATTTGTGAATTTGGTTTTTCGTCTTTTATCACTTTTTTCTTCAGGAAGCAGCACCTTTTTAGGTTTTTTGAACATGAAAGCAGACGCCATTAAGATATGCTTCAATTCTACGGCAGTAAGTTCCGGGTAATAGGACCAAACTAAGGCTGCAACACCAGAAGCGGCAGGAGCAGCGAAGCTGGTACCGTCCACATCATTGTATTGATTGCCGGTATCCAAGGTGATGATATGTTCACCTGGTGCGAAGAGATCCACATAATTGGAACTGTAATTTGAAAAAGATGCGGCTATCGTCTTGTCAAGTTTTGAGGTACTGGCTCCAACACTCAGATAATTAGGCGCGATAGTTTCATCGAGCATTCTTTTGGTTGGATAGTTTTCACCAAGGTCTATATTTTTCCCGTCATTTCCTGCTGCATGCACCAATAACACATTATTGTCCGCAGCATATCTCACGGCTTCATCCACATATTCTTTTTCAGGAGAAAAATCTTTACCAAAACTCATGTTGATGATATTCGCGCCATTATCTACGGCATATCTGATGGCCAAAGCAATGTCTTTATCTCTTTCATCTCCATTTGGTACTGCACGTATCGCCATGATTTTCACATTCGTTGCTATGCCTTCTATGCCTATTCCATTTCCCCTTACGGCCGCAATCACTCCAGAAACTCCTGTGCCATGATCTGCCCTCGGTCCAGTCACATCAGGATTGCCATAACCTATGTCAGTAATATCTTTTGTATCATCCCCGATGATATCTCTTGGATTAAAATCCAGATTTAGCATATAATCCAGGTACTCATTGGTATAGTCAATAAATTCTGTGAGTGCTTCTTCTGTAAAACCCAACTTGTATTTTTCAACTAAAAATTTAGTAGCCGCCTTTGCTTGATCAGATTTCGGATGCACCAAATCCAGATCTTCTGCGGAGTTCACTTCGATTCCAGAATCGTCTTTGATTATTTGTTTTACTTTGGTCAGTATAAGCTCAAATCTCTCCAGGTTTTGTTTGTCTTCAGTTTTTTCAGCAATGTTTTCATTATAAAACTCCATTGATTTGGCATAAAGCGGATCTGTTTTGTCACCTGCTTTTATGATGCGCACATATTCCAGATTTTCCCAAATGATGTTCTCACCTTTACTATTGCCAATGAAATTCCAGCCATGGACATCATCTACATATCCATTGTTATCATCGTCAATATAGTTACCGGCTACTTCATCTTCATTTATCCAAATTTTCCCTTCCAAATCTTCATGATCGATAGCTACTCCACTATCTATTACTGCCACTATGATGGTTTTTGATACTGATTTGCGAGCTAGAAATTCATATGCTTTTGAGGCACTTGTTCCAGGGACCTGATCTTGTTCAAAATCTTTCAAATACCAGTTTAAATATTTTTGATCAAGCTTGTTGACATCTGTTACTTGGCCAAAAAGGATAATTGGGCTCATTAAACAAAGAATGAATAACGTATTTAAATGTTTTAAAAGCTGTTTTAGAATCATCAGAAATTATATTCATTTTTATTGATGTCCAAAACAGATTATTTATTTCATATGGCAATTACTGTTTGTAAAGAGTCTATATGTGATTAAATGGTTTCCCCATTCCATAAAAGAATAACCCAAACCAGAATGAATACAGAAGCTGTATGGACTATGAGATGATTATTCTATTCCCAACTGCCTGACAATCCAAAGGTTGAGATTCTTTTCATCAATTAAGGTTCGTTTGTTTGCAACCCTTTTGCTGGTAGAGTTTTCAATATCTGTTGCAAGGAATTCAGCATGATCGTTACCTAGTTTTTTTAATTGATAGATAAATTCTGACGAGGCTGTCGACTGCATATCAAAAGCGCTAATGTGATTGTTCTGCATATTCCAAATAAGGTCAGTATCATGATATAGTCGGACGGGTGTGTTCACGAACATTTCAATATTATTTACTGATTTGGAGCCGTATTTAAATGGTGAATATGAATCATAAATGAAAGGATCCTCATCAGGTGTTCCTTGTAATATGCGAAGCATAATGTCTCGATAATTTTTAGCAGATTGAGTAGATTCTAGATTAAGATTTCGTTCGATCTGACGCTCATAACTTTTGAATGCCAAGGCAATATCTACATGAGTGTTGACAGTATAAATAGCTGCGGGCTTAATTGGAAAGTCATTTTCATACTTTAAGCACAATTGAGCATATTTTAGTAAGATGGTTCCGCCGTATCCGTAACCTCCGAAAACCACTTTGTCACGAGGCACTTCAAATGCCTCCACAGACTTTTTGCAAACTTCCGACAGTAATTCTACTACATCACCATCTGCAAAAATTTTGCGACCTACAGAAACCACCACAGTAATTATTCCTTGCACATAGGCCTGATTCATCACAGAAGTTGTATGTAGAAACGTTTCCTCATCCTCCAGATAATCAGGCAATAAAATTAAAATTCCTTTTGGTGTTTCCGGCGGAGGATAAACTGAAAAAAATCCCTTTCCATGATCCAATTTGAGCTGAATTTTTGTCTGACCAAAAGTGGAGGTTATAACTAAAAGTAAAATTATATTAACAATGTATTTCATGTCTCAAATTATGATTTATGATTCAATTTTGTTTAATTAAGATTGATTCTCTGCGTATAAAGGAATCACATGATTTGGTCAATTTTTAAGATTAATGGGATTTCCGCATACGCTGGGAATGATGTCAAAATTATAACACACTTAAATAAGTTATAATGGTTTATTATTTTCATTTAAGCTTTAAAAAAAAGTAATATTTAGGGTGAATATTTAAGATTTTGGTACTCGATTTTGCGAACATTCTATATGTGCCATTTCAAAGTGTAAAATAGTCAATCATTTTATAAGCAATAGCGAACAAAATCTTTTAATTTGCATGATGTCACGCCACAAATCAATAATTATGTCAAGGTTAGTATTTTACCTGATATTATCATGCCTCTTTACGCTTTCCCATGCGCAACCTGAAAACGCGAATTTTATTAAGGTATATGGGAAAATTCTAAATCAAGATGATTCGTCGGCCGTTGCTGCGTCAGTGACTTACGAAAAACTGCCTTATTTTGATGACATAGGAATAACAACATCCGGTGTTGATGGTGAATTTGAGTTTTATTTGGCTGAAGGTATGGCTTATACCTTCTTGGCAGAAAAAAAAGGATTTAATCAATCGAATAAAGAAGTGGTCATTCAAGACCTAGATAAAGATGGTCTATTCATTTTCACTATGTTAATGGAACCAGGGGAGGAAAATGAACTCATAAGCCTTGAAAACCTCATTTTCGCGAGTGGGAATGATAAAATCACAGAAAGTTCTTATGAAGAGTTGGACCAATTGGTGAGTTGGCTAAAAGACCGACCCAATACAATAATTCAGCTCGAAGGTCACACTGATTTCGCAGGAAACCTTAATGCAAATATGAAACTTTCGCAATCACGGGTAGATGCCACCAAGGAATACCTAATAAAAAAGGGAGTGAAAAAAAATCGAGTTTTAACCAAAGCATTTGGAGGAACGCAACCTATTACTACTGAAAGAACAGCTGAAGCCAAAGCCAAAAACCGCAGGGTTGAGGTAAGGGTATTAGGCAACTAAACGCCGCTTTTCATTGAAAAAATCACTAATTATTATCGCTATTTTAGCTTTTGAGACTTTAAAGGCTCAGGAGACTGTGGTCTGGGCTTCACAAGTTATTGATGTTTCATCGGAATTTGGCCTGATGGGCTATTCTGCTACGCAGGCCTTGCACAAGCCGAATGTATTCCCTGCGGGTGGAGACAATCCTAACGCATGGAGGCCGAAGGTGGACAATAATGAGCAATATATCGTGGTAGCTTTCGATAGACCTATTCAAGCCAAACAGATTGCCATTGCAGAATCAGAAAACCCTGGAGCGATTAAGAGAGTACTGGCCTATGATGAGGAATATCTGGAATACACCTTATTGGACCTCAAGACTAGGGCAATCCCTATTGAAAGCAGGTTATTGAATATATTTTTTGACGATACACCTTATAAAATTTACGCCATCAAGGTGGTTATTGATGGTGCGGCGGTTCCCGGATATAACTGCATTGATGCCATCGGGATATCGGTATCTAACATTCCTATCAGTGTGTTAATTAACAATGTCCCAGGTATTAATGAAAATTTTGCAACGGAAAAGTTGAGTGCTAATGTAAATAGTACCTATCATGAGAACAGTCCTATCATATCACCAGATGGTAAAAGGCTGTATTTCAGCAGGAAATATCATCCTGATAATACAGGAGGAGTGGAGGATGCCGAAGATATTTGGATGTCTGAGATAGATGAGTCTACTGGTTCATGGAAACCAGCCGTCAATGTTGGATCTCCTTTGAATAACAGCGGACCCAATTTCATAAGTTCTATAACCATGGTTAATGGAACGGAGACATTGATCTTGGGCAATAAATATGGAAGTAATGGAAGAATGTTCGAAGGTGTTTCAATGTCAGAAAGAAACGGAAATTCTTTTTCCAAACCAAAGGATGTTGAAATTGAAAATGAATATAATTATTCTGCTAGAGCCGATTTCTTCCTTGTTTCTGGTGGTGAGTCAATGATCCTCTCAGTAGAAAGAGATGATTACTTTGGTGCTCGAGATTTGTATATTTCGAAAAAAAACGGTAGAACATGGTCGGAACCCAAAAACTTGGGGGGAATTGTAAATACAGCCGGAGAAGATTTTGCCCCTTTTCTGGCTGAGGACAATAAAACACTATACTATTCCACAAATGGGTTTAGCGGATATGGTGGTTCCGATATATTTGTGACTATCAGACTAGACGATTCTTGGGAAAAGTGGTCCATCCCTGAAAATTTGGGTTCCGGGATCAATAGCAAGGATGATGACCAATATTTTAGCATTCCGTCTTCAGGTAAACACATTTATTTTTCTAGAGGTGACATAGATTCAGATACGGATATCTTCAGATTCAATTCTGATGATTTATTTCAAGATAGTAAGTCAGTCAATCCAATCTCAGGCTCTATCAATCATTTGACCACAGCCAGACCAGATGAATTGTTTGTAACCATTGAAGGAAGAGTTTTAGATTATCAAACCAAAGAAGGAATCGCAAGTGCTTCCGTGGTTGTGGAAAGATTGCCGGATGGCAGAGACGTTGGCAAAATCAATACCGATTCCAGTTATTATTCAATTAAGGTTCGAGGTGGAGCGAGTTATGGTATTCACGCAAATAAATATGGGCACCTGACCCAGAGTTTCAATTTTGACTTTAATTCCCTTAAGGAATCTAAGACCATAGTTCAAGATCTGTACCTGACCAAGATTTTGGTTGATGCCAAAATTGTAATAAATAATATCTTTTTTGATTTCAATAAAGCGGAACTTAAAACAGCCTCATTTGCTGAACTCGATCGAATCTGTGGTAGTATTAGTGATGGTCAAATCAAGAAGATCAGGATATCCGGACATACAGACGATATAGGTTCTGATGAGTATAATCAGAACCTATCAGAAAACAGGGCACGTGCCGTATTCGATTATTTCAGAACCAAAGGAATCCCAGATTATAGAATGGAAGTCGTTGGTTATGGTGAATCCACGCCGATTGCGGCTAATGATACGGAAGAGGGGCAAAGCAAGAACCGACGTGTTGAGTTTGAAATCCTTGCGCTCCAATAAAAAACCAATTCTAAGACCAATTTCTACTCAGGCCTGACTAGTTCATTGCTAGGGGGATGACATAAAAACTAAATGGATATTTACCTCAGATCTAGGTAACACGACTTTCCTTGAAAATGGTGTAAATCAATCATGTCAACATTGGAATGATTTGACGTAATAGCACAGTGAAGAGTCCGCTGAGAGATAATAAAATTCTTTCCACGATCTAGCCAATGATATTTTGCGGATGTTTTGCTTTCAACAGGAGAAGATGAAATATTAAGCTTTATTACGAAATTCGGTTGGAGACTAGACTTTTTGTCAATATTATTTTGGTGGAGCAAATTTTGTAGGACTGGGGTCTCCACATCTCATTAAGCCTTGGATGAAATTGAATTCATCCAAAAAGTAAAGCATCAAAGATTGGTGATTGAGTCAAGAAATCAATGTATTTGATTGAATAACTAATATTGTGAACCATTTACCCCAGCAATAGACAGTATACCCCCGTGCCTTAAAATTCCTCGATACTACATTTGATTATTGAACAATCGAAGAATGATAAGAATTAATAGGTCTGGACATGCGATAATTATTTCGCTGATTTTGTTGCTTGCAAATTTACTTCTCACCGGATGTGGTAATTCAAGTATAGCCAACGGTAACAAAAGTCAACTGACTAAGACTAAACCGAACATAATAATAATATTGGCGGATGATGCGGGTTATGCAGATTTTGGTTTCATGGGGAGTAAAGACATCCAGACCCCACATTTGGATCAATTAGCAAATGATGGCGTTATTTTTAAGGATGCCCATGTGACTGCCTCAGTTTGCAGTCCCAGCCGGGCAGGGTTGCTAACTGGGAGATATCAGCAACGTTTTGGTCACGAATGCAACTTGGAGCCTGATCAGCAGGGAGCTTTCGATTCTGCAGAGGTTACCATTGCTGAATTTTTAAAAACCAAGGATTATCAAACATCCATATTCGGTAAGTGGCACTTAGGCGAGGAACCTCATCAACATCCATTAGCCAATGGTTTTGATTATTTCTGGGGCTTTTTGGCGGGAAGTAGGAACTACTTTCCAGATAACAAGCAAGATAAAAAGGGAAACAGTCATGCCATTTTGGAAAACAGAATACACACCAAATTTGATGGATATCTCACGGATGTCATTGGCGAAAAGGCAGTTGATTATATTAGTTCACGTGATAAAGAGAACCCCTTTTTTATGTATTTATCTTTCAACGCGCCACATACACCTATGCATGCCAAGGAAGAGACTATTGCTATGTTTGGGTCAGATCACAAACGTCCTGTTTATGCCGCTATGCTTTGGTCAATGGATGAGGCGGTTGGAAAAGTAGTGAGTACTTTGAAACAGCAAGGTGACTATGAGAATACATTGATTTTCTTTTTAAGCGACAATGGGGGCGCTCATAATAATGATTCAAGTGTTGAGCCGTTCAAAGGATGGAAGGGTAATCAATACGAAGGGGGCACACGAGTGCCATTTACAGTCACTTGGAAAGGAACCATTCCATCGTCTGGTGAATTTTCTGGATTGTCATCATCACTGGATATATATAAAACCGTAATTTCATTTTGGAATGATGAGAAATCTTCATTTGATGGCACAGATTTATTGCCTTTTCTCACTGGAGAGCAACTTGGAGATCCTCATGATCAGCTTTTTTGGCAAAAGGGTGAGATGGCAACTGTCCGATCCAATGATTACAAATACATTACTTTGCAAGACTCTATTACTGTAATGTATGATCTAAAGAATGACTTGATGGAAGAAATTGATATTCAAAAAAGCTATCCGGTATTGGCGGATTCATTGAAATGGGTATTAACTGACTGGCAGAAGCAAATGAAAAAACCTTTATGGACTGAACCGGAAAAATGGAATCAGGTCACAAGAAGAATATACCTGGATCTTATGCATAACAGACCAAATATTATAAAAGAACCAAGCGATCTTTATCAACTTGGTCAAAAGGAAATGTATTAGCTATGCTAACAATTCTACATCTCCGATGGTTTATAATTAGATTGGTAGTAAAACATCGGAATGTGAATCTCGCAATATTACTCTTATACCTACTCCCAGGGATTGATATTGAAGCTCAAAACTTTAATAATAAGAACTATAACATCACTTATATCGATGTTTCATCTGGATTATCAAACAATTATGTCCGTAATGTCATAGAAGATGGGTTTGGTTTTAAATGGATAGCGACAGAAGGCGGTTTGAATAGATATGATGGTAAATCTTTTCAGGTATTCAAGCCAGGTAACACTCCTGAATTGGCCAATGAAAATATCGAGGTGGTATATGAGGACAAAGATGGCAACTTGTGGATCGGTACTAAGAGTGGTGGATTGACCTACTATGATTCCAGAAAGGAGCAATTTTATAATTACAACCAAAATGTTTTTTCTTCCCTTCCTAATGGTTCTGCTCGTGTAACGACCATCGTTGAAGACGCCCAAAATAGGATGTTTATTGGCACCTGGTCCCACGGGCTATTCGTGTTTAATAAGGATAGTTCAGGAAGTGTGGAGCATTTTTTAGCCAATCACAAGATCAACAAAGTACAGTCAGACAAATATGGTAATGTCTGGATTGCTGAAGGCAATAGCCTGATTAAATATGATCCTTCAGAAGATCGTCTAATCAAGCTGGGAGATTATGGTTTAATCACAGCTATATGCAGTGATACATTGAGAAATTGGCTTTGGTTGGGAATCAATCAGAAGGGTGTAGGATATTTGGATTTAGATGACTACTCTTATCATCGTTCTGAGTTCTTCTTCGACACTGCTGGGAATGCAGAGTCATTGGCTGTTGATAATGAAGGTAGGTTATTTGTAGGAACCTGGGGTCAGGGGCTACACATTAGTGACGCTAATGCCCAGAATTTTAAAAAGTTCTCACTGCTGCCCTCAGCACAAGAATTTAACAATGCAAGCTACGAAGCAATTCTGAATATCCATTTAGATAAAAATGGCATTATCTGGATAAGCACCGCTTTTGGAGGGATTGTCAAGCTGATGCCTGTCAATAATTTTGAAGGCTTAGCTGAATTCTTGCCCAATAAGAAACTTGCTGACAATAACATTTATGCGCTTTCATCTGATAGCGAAGGTAAGGTGTGGATGGGTAGTTACGGAGAAGGTGTGACTGTAGTTTTAGACAATAATCTAATCAACTTGAATAACATCCCTGCTTCTAAGATTAATGTTTTCCTTGAAGTAGCCAATAGCATGCTCATTGGTACAAGAGAGGGTTTGTTTGAAGTAGATGTTCACAGCCCTAATCAAAAATTTAGCAGGCTTTTTAGTGGGTTAAGTAAGATCACTGCCCTTCATCATTCCAAAAACGGGAGGTTATGGATCGGTACGCAACAGAATGGTCTATACCATATCGATCATTTTTTGGATAAAGACCCATCCTCCGAATTGGTGAAAGCAATCAAATGGGTCGGTGGTGATAGAATAAGTAAACTTACAGAGGATAGACATGGAAACATCTGGATAGGTACGTTTAACGGTTTATTTATCTATGATCAGAAAAATGATCGCTACGTAAGTGGTGTCTCGCTTTTGACGAAAAAACTACCTAGTGATATCATCAATGACATGTTTCTCGACGTTGATCAAGACAAGCTTTGGGTGGCTTTGTCAGGCGGGTTAGTGGAATTGGATCTAGATGGGGTATCGATCAGGAAATATACTGTAAATGGAATTAATCAGGGACTGAAGAATGAATTCATCACTTCAGTCATTAAAAGTTCCGATAATCAGATTTGGGTGGGAACGGCCTATGGATTGGCGAAATATCTGCCCGAGCGACAAGTATTTGAGAATTACGGTAATTCAGAGGGTGTACCTGTTCACTCTTTTAATATCAAAAGTGTTACTCAAAATAGGAAAGGGGAGTTGCTGTTTGGAGCGACCAACGGGATCACCGTTTTTCACCCCGATGTAATTACCTATCGCCAGGCAGATCCGGAAGTATTATTTACGGGATTGAGTATCAATGGATCGTCGATAAACGTAGGTGAAGAAATTAATGGAAATATCATTTTAAAAGAAGCACTTCCTTATACGTCGGATATCGAATTGACCTATCAGGATGAAACTTTCTCCTTTATAGTTTCCACATTGGATTATCTTGGCGATTACAATGTGCTTTTTTCTTACAGGCTTATCGGTTTTAATGATAAATGGAGTCAGCTGTCTTCAAATCGCGAAATTCGATATATCAATTTAAATCCTGGTAATTACAGATTGGAAGTTAGGGCCTCCCGGGATAGTTTTCATTGGAGCAATGTGGCCTTTAAAAATATCAAAATAGCACCACCACCCTGGGCCACATGGTACGCCTATACATTTTATCTATGCTTCCTTGTTGCTTTGGCATACTTGATCAATTTTATTGCAAAAAAGCAAGCGAATCTGAAAGCAAACTTAGAAATTGAGCGTATTGCAAGGGAAAAGGAGCATGACCTGTCAGAAGCAAAAATTATTTTTTTTACTAATATATCTCATGAGTTCAGAACGCCTCTTACCTTGATTCTCAGTCCAATTATCGAACTGATAATGGATCAAAATATAAAAGGTAAAATAAGAGAGCGACTGAATATTGTGGAGAAGAATGCAAGCCGATTGTTACAATTGATCAATCAATTATTGGACTTTAGAAAGTCAGAAAACGGATTGTTGCAAATGCGTGTAGCTCAAGGTGATTTTGTGTCCTTTTCAAAGGAAATATTTTTATCCTTCAAAGGACTGGCAGAGTCAAAAAATATCCAGTATAGTTTTAGTCACAATCCGAAGCGAATTGTGCTTCCATTTGATCGTGATAAAATGGAAATTGTGTTGGTAAACTTACTCTCCAATGCCTTTAAATACACTCCTGTGGACGGGAAAATCAAGTTTGACGTGGAGGAATTGGGTAAATATTGTCACATCAAAATCGAGGATTCAGGCATAGGTATCAATCAAAAGGATTTGGAAAAGATTTTTGATCGTTTTTATCAAATCCAAACCACAGAAACTGCCAAAATAGTTGGTAGTGGGATTGGGTTATCATTGGCCAAAAATATTGTGATTTTGCATCATGGTGAGATTACTGTGTCAAGTATCCCAAAGAAAGAAACAACATTCACCATTCAAATACCCATTGATAATCCCCTTTTTGTTGCTGGTGAATATATCTCCGACTTTAAAGGGAGCGATGATAAATCTTACTATTCGGAACTTGATAAAGAGGAAGTGATGGTAGACCTGTCCTTGAAAAAAGATGATCGGGAAACTGTTTTGGTGGTGGATGACAATGATGAAATTAGAAATTATCTGAGTACTCTTTTACGTGAAGAGGAGTATGACGTTATTACTGCCTCCAATGGGGTAGAAGGTCTACAATTGGCTAATGAAGCACAACCAGATCTAATCATAAGCGATATCATGATGCCTGAGATGGATGGCATTACACTTTGCAGTACACTCAAGAATGATTTAAATACCTCTCATATCCCGGTTATTTTATTGACCGCCAGAACGTCAACAGTTTTTGAGGTGAGTGGGCTTCAAACGGGAGCTGATGATTATATCAAAAAACCCTTTCACCCCGCTGTGGTACTGACCCGCGTGAGCGGACTATTAGAAAATAGACGAAAACTCCGTCAGTATTTTGTCAATAAACTTAGGTTTGAGCCAAGTGATCAAATAGAGGCACCTGGCACAGAAGAAAAATTTATCCAAAAGGCAATAACGACCATAGAAGACCATATACAAGACTCTGAATTTGGAATTGAAAACTTGATGGACGTTTTGGCAATGAGTAAATCAACACTTTATCGTAAGCTAAAATCCTTGACCGGCCTTTCTATTACCGCCTTTATCAGGTCTGTTAAGTTAAAGAAAGCTGCGGAACTCATCCTAAGCGTAGATTGGAAACTGAACCAGATCGCCTATGAATCAGGCTTTAATGACTACAAATATTTCAAGACCTGTTTTCAAGAGCAATTCGGATGTCTGCCTTCTGAGTACCGGAGCAAAAAGACAATTTCCAGCTAAAGCCCTTCTTTCTAAAGTGTACATCCATTAGGGAACCTCACAGTGAAAAAATCAGTTAATGCTCGTTCTCATGGCTAACCATTTCAGTCATCAAACACATTGGATGTTTGGATAGTTGTCTAATATAAGCTTCAACAACTCTGAGATCTCGATTTTAAGCCATTATTCAAAAGATTGGAACATATGACCATCTGATTGCCTTAAATCACCCACTGCCTCAATATTAAAATAGAGAATTTTGGAGCAGTTGAAATTAAACTTTTAAAACAAAAACTTTTCACAAGATGCAGATTAAGCAAAAATTCTATTTCTCAATGCTTGCCATTTTATTTTCTTCATTTATTTGGCTAAGTGGTTGCAATAATGATGACGATGGTGGTGGGACTCTTTCAAATGAGATCGCCCAGACTAGCTCGGGTACCCGAATAGTAATAGAAAAAGACACGACAATTATGGTGTCTTATGAATTTATTGTTCCAGCAAGGGAGGCTGGTACTTTAGTGGTAACTGCCAATGTAACTGATTTGACCTACGGTGTGAATTACACAACTAATCCAGCTGAGGCATCTGGTGTCGTTACCATTCCTTTCGAATCGGGAGCGTCTACAGTATCTTTTCAAATCGTTGTAATTGACGATGATGCCAATCTTCCGAATGGCAAAGTGAAATTTGTAATGAGCGAAGTAACCGGTGAGAATGCCGCAGTTTCTACTGTTGATTTTGAATACGAATTGACCATTTTGGACAATGAGGGTGAATCGATCAATGCTGATTCTGAGGAAATGGTTTTATTTGGAGAGGTCGTACCTGGATCTGAGTCAGATGCCAAAGAAATAACTTTTTCTACTCTCAATATTGTTACTGATATAACAGCCGTGGCTAGTGAGGGATTTTCAGTGAGTGGAACAATAGATGGTACTTATGCAGCTACGGTAGCTTTATCTGCTGAAGCAACTTCTGTTTTTGTAAAAGCGTCCCCTTCGGCAGGAGCTGCTTTTGGAGTACTGACCGGTTCTGTCACACTCAGTGCTGGAGATGCAGAATTAATAGCTGATGTTAGTGCAATTGTTGCTGATGTTGTCGGAGTGTTGTTCTGGGCTGAAGATTTTAATTATCCGGTAGACGACACATATCCTTCTTATGGGGAAAGTGGAAATAATTGGGGTATAATTCCTGTTTCTGCTTATTATCGACACAGTGCTGCATACAATGGCACTACAAATGGTATAGTGGTGCAAACTGGACTCAGTAGAACAGGGGTTTTTGATACATGGTATACTGGTAATCGTTTGTCAGGATTGGGTATGGGTGATTCTCCTCTTGAGTTTGTCGGATATCCAGGATCAGGAGTTGGGAGAACTTTGCGTTTAGGCATGGACATTACCAACAGAGTCCAAAGAAATGATTGTAAAGACGAGGGATTATTTCTGGCGAAAAACACCACCATTATAAGACGGTTTGTAGATGATGACAATGAAATCAAATCTGGTAATGTTTACTTCTCTACTATGATTAAAGTAAATGCAGTATTCCCGGAGGAAACAACCACATTGAAAAATGCCATTGCAATGTTGACAGGAGATGCCAATTTTGTAAACAATGAGGCAATGAAGCTCAATGTAAAAGATAATGGTGCAGGTGGGTTCAACTTTGGTGTGTCAAAATCCAGTGATGATGGTTCTGTGGTGTACGGTGCTACTTCTTACAATTTGGGTGAAACCTACGCCATTGTATTCAAGGTGGAGATCAAAGCAGATTTAGAAGGAGAAAATCCCAATGATGTAGTAAGCGTCTATGTGTTCAAAGCTGGTGATATCATTCCTGCATTTGAAGAGTCTACTCTAGTTCCGGAAGCTCAGATAAATGCAGATAATCAGGATATAGATGTTCACGACGTAGTGAATGGATTGGAAACTTTCTTTATAAGAGAAGTTGCAGACGTATTTGCAGCTGGTGGAACTGCTAATGTAGCCGTGCAGGATGTGGATTTCTCTGGTATCAGAGTAGCAACCTCTTGGCCTTCATTGTTCAAGGATACATCTGAAGCTTTGTCTGACAGTGAGTCAGAAGATTTATTGCAGTCCATTAAATATGGACGTGCTGGTTGTTCCGATGGTCCAGGAGAGAAAATCGGGAATGTAGATAAATAAAAAGAACCAAGCTTAACCAGCTATGGACACTGTGCGACTCATTACATTTCAAAAAAAAAATGAGTCGCACAGTAATATTTACAAGTCGAATGAATGTCCTATCCAAAGACCCAGTAAAAATGAAGACAACTAGATACTTTTATAGGTTCGGTGTATCATTAATTTTAATAGCACTGAGCTTTTACTCCTATGCCCAAAGTTATCAAATTTCAGGTCAGGTGATTGATGGGGAAGGTGAGACCTTGCCTGGTGTGACTGTATTGGTAATTGGGACTTCCACAGGCACAATTACAGATCTGGAAGGAAATTATATAGTTAAAGCTGAACCTGATGCTTCTCTTCAATACAGCTTTGTTGGGTTTAAACCACAGACCATCGCCGTAAATGGCAGATCAAAAATTGACCTTACCCTTGAAGTGGACATCATTGCAATGGATGAAGTAGTGGTGATAGGATATGGAACTGTAGATAAAAAAGATTTAACAGGTTCAGTCTCAGTCCTTGGTGAAGGTGATCTCGAACTTCACCCTGTAGTCAGGATGGAAGCAGCCTTGCAGTCTAAGGTGCCTGGAGTAGTTGTTAACCAAAACAGCGGAAACCCAGGGAGTGCACTGAAAGTCCGTATCAGAGGTACCAATTCATTTGGAGGTGGCAATGATCCTCTTTATGTAATTGACGGTTTCTTTGGAGCCGACATACAGTCACTTAATCCTGATGACATTAAGTCCATTTCAATATTAAAGGATGCTTCAGCCACTGCCCTCTATGGATCACAAGGTG
>JBLICU010000084.1:0-15082 GCA_047632435.1 Cyclobacteriaceae bacterium | reverse complement strand
ATTTCAACAGATGGAACAGGAAAAAGCGCTGTGTTCATAGCCAATGAAGAAGCATTGCAGTTGAATCTGCCTACAAATTTGGACAATAAAATCTCCTTTATCAGGGTGATGCCTTGGAACTGGGTGATAAAAAAAGGAGGGGCTTCTTTTACAGAAGACATAGGCACATCCTGGACATATAACTGGGGAAATAGTGCGGAATCGCTTCCCAATCTTGAGTACGCACCAATGGCCTGGGGTGGAAATTCAGCATCTACTGCTGCTGTGGCAGGACATATCCTAAAGGAAAACGTGACTCACATCATGGGCTTTAACGAGTCGGATAATTGTGACGATCAATCGGGTCAATTTGGAAATCTATGTCAAATCAATGTCGCTGTACCACTTTTTGAAAATTTAATGGGAACAGGATTGAGATTGGTTTCACCTTCTCCGAGAGAGAATGGGCCATTTGGATGGTTGAGCGACTTTAGGGACTTGGCAGATCAGACCGATGTGCGAATGGATGTTGTAGGTGTGCATTGGTATGACTGGGGTAGTAATCCTGTGAATTCTCCATATGAAAACGCCCAAAATGTATTCAATAGATTCAAAACCTATCTCACCAATGTTCATAATGAATATCAAAAGCCTATTTGGATCACTGAATTCAACGCCAACCCAAATCGTGACTCATCGGTACACATTGATTTCATCAAGCTGGCATTGCCTTATTTAGAATCACTGGATTATGTGGAGCGTTATTGCATTTTTGAGCCGAATAAATCAGTATCCCTAGCAAACGGAGTGAATCCAACATCATATTATGATGATGCCGGAGATCTAACAGCATTTGGTAAGATTTATAAAAAATTTGAATCCACCCCAGCTATACCAGAATCCACCTTATTTACTGAAGGGACATTAGTTGTGAATACAAATGAAAATCCTTCTACCTATAGTCAACTTTATTGGGAAGAAAATGGAGAAACCTCAACATCAGGAGTACTTGCAAGTATAGCGCTAGATGATGTTGGAAATATTTCTACCAACACTGCGGACTGGATCATATTTGCAGGAAGTGCAAATCAGCAGTTGACCACCACAAGTCCGCTTTCCTTGTCAGGTTATCCTAAAAATGGGACTGGCAGTGCTTTTAGGACAAGTACAGTGAATGGAGCTGGCGCTTTCAATCAGTCAAATAAAGAATACATTCGGAGGATTGGTAATGCTGAAGGAGTGCAAACCATATACATGTCAATGGTTTTAAGCGTTTTCCAATTAAGAGCCCTAGGTTCCATCTTTCCAATTGGTTTTGCCGAGGTGGTTGGAAATACCACAGGAACTATGAGAACATGGGCGTCACGATTACTTATTGATAACATCAGTGGGGCTACAAATACAACCTCTGGAAATTTTCAATTTGGTTTGACAAAAAACGGAACTGACCGAGTCATCAATACCGCAAAAACCTACATAGCAAACGGCGCAAGTACCGGTGATGCTGGGATTTTTGTTGTTGTCAAATTGACCACTGACAATGATCAAACCAACGCCAACGATGTGGTATCCTTGTACACATCCACATCGTTTCCAACAGAGGAACCAACTACTTGGGATTTGAATGTAGCTACAGGCGTTGATTTTTTGGCGAATGCCATATTCATCCGTGAAAAAATGGATCAAGGAGCCGAGCATTTTACAGATATTGGAAATATAAGAGTTGCAGAAAGCTGGGATGGATTATTCGCCAGTTTCTATGACGGCACTAATTGGAGTTTGGGAGAGCCAGGTGCTTCTGTAAATGGTATTGTGCAGGCCAGTCTCACACTGGATGTTGATATGACAGTCAATAATATGACGATCCGATCAGGTGCCAGCTTAACAGTAAATTCAGGTGTGATACTGGATGTAAAAGGAAATCTCCAAAATGATGGTGATGTGCTTATCAAGTCTGGAGGCTCATTGTTGGTGTACGATGGGAAAACGGTCGATCCAGTGATCGTGCAACGCAACAGTTCCTTTGCCGATCCAGATTTGCAATACAGCTTCATCGGTTCCCCGGTTTCAGAATTTAATATTTCAAATCTCGATGCAGGTTATCACTATACTTACAATACTTCTGATGATACTTACAGTGCTTTTATTGGGGAGATGATTCCGGGTGTAGGTTATACTTCGGCAGGTAAGCAAAATCTTGAATTCATAGGATCACCGAATTCAGGAACAATAAATGTTACCTTGAATAACTCAGGAAACAAGTTCAATTTTGTTGCCAACCCATACACTGCTGCCATCAGCAGATCAGGTTTTGTTTCAGAAAACCCCAATATCACTGGGGCAATTTACCTGTGGGATGATGGAGGATCAAATACTGGCCAGCGCATGAATACGGATTTTGTCACAGTGACCAATGCCGGAGTTGTTGGTGGCGGATCCGGAGGCAGTGGAGCTACATTCAATGGACATATTGGCTCAGCTCAAGGCTTTATTGTTCAGGCATCCGCGACTGGAAATGTCACATTCACAGAAACCATGAGAGCAATAGGAAGTAATTCCGATGATAGTTTTTTCAGAGCTTCCAATCAGCTACACAGGATAAAGCTTGAAGTTTCGAACTCAACCGGCAGTGATGAGACATTATTGGCGTTTACTGAAGCAGGTAGTTGGTCATTTGATCGCATGTGGGATGCCAGCAAAATAATCCGGGCTGATCGGTTGGCCATTTTCACTGCTATAGGTAAAGATAAAATGGCGATACAGACACTGCCAGCACTAGAGGCAGCACCGCAGATGGAGATTCCTCTTGGCATACAGGTAATCATTGAGGATAATTACTTTATCAGAATAGAAGAGTCAGCGCTGCCAGAAGGCTACCAAGTGTTGTTGACCGACCATCTGACGGGTCAAAAATATGACCTTTTGGAAGATGCCGCTATAGTGTCCATAAGTTCACAAGACCACAGTCGATTTACTTTAAACATATTGGCTCCTGGAGCTATCCTTGGCATAGACCAACTTTCGCAAGTGATGAAAGTATATACCCGCGAGAGCGCATTGCATCTGACTATTAACAAAATAAGTGGTGAGGCAAGGATGACAGTATTTGACTTAGGCGGTAAGATCCATACTCAATCAACATTAACCTTTGATGCTCATGGTCAGGCTACCCACAATGTTCAAATGCTGAAAAGCAGTGTATACATTGTGAAAGTTGAACAAGGTTCAGATAGCCACAGTGTCAAATTCTATTATTGAATATCAATGTCGTTTGATTAAGCCTCATTCCTGTTCAGACAGGAATCACATGATGTGGTTCTTCTAGTTTGATGGGTTTCTCGCATACGCTGGAAATGACGTCATTAAATACATAACTAAACGACTTTGATTGATATATTGTAAAAGATTCGAATCAAAAAGGTTTTTTTTGGATCAAACTTATAATTGCTAATTTAATCTTATATGACAAAGCTAATCTCTACAATGCGAGTCTTAAACTACTTTATTCTAATCTTCATTTTGGCCTTTTTTGGATGTAGTCCAGGTAATCAGGCAAGTAAACCCAACCATCCAAATATCATTGTCTTTTATGTAGACGATCTGGGTTATGGCGATTTGAGTTCCTATGGTGCAGATCAGATTGCTACACCAAACGTAGACAAGCTAGCGGCAAATGGGCTACTTCTCACAGATGCACATAGCACTGCCGCCACCTGTACTCCTTCACGATATTCTTTACTCACAGGGGAATATGCATTCCGTAATAATGCAGCTATTTTACCAGGAGATGCGCCTTTATTGATCCCCACGGATAAACCTACGCTACCCAAAATGTTAAGAAAAGCTGGATACAAGACAGCCGTTGTTGGGAAATGGCACCTTGGTCTTGGTAATGGAAATATCAATTGGAATGGTGATGTGAAACCCGGACCTTTGGAGATTGGATTTGACTACAGTTTTTTGCTTCCATCCACAGGAGATCGTGTCCCCTCAGTTTACCTTGAAAACCACCGCGTGGTAAATCTTGAAGTTGGTGATTCATTATCGGTGAGCTACAAAAAGAAAATTGGGAACCGACCAACAGGTACTGAAAATCCTGATCTTCTCAGATATGGGGCTGATCTACAGCATTCTAATTCTATCGTCAATGGCATAAGTAGAATTGGCTTTATGCAAGGAGGTCAAAGTGCCGAGTGGGTGGATGAAGATTTCCCAAACAATTTTGTAGAAAAATCAAGACAGTTTATCACCGAAAGCAAAGACAATCCATTCTTTCTGTTTTTCTCTTTTCATGACATTCATGTACCTCGTCTGCCGATGGATCAATTTAGAGGTAAGAGCAGTTTAGGGCTCAGGGGAGATGCCATTTTGCAAATGGATTGGACCGTGGGAGAGGTAATGAAAATCTTAAAAGAGCAGGGTATCGAAGAAAACACTTTGGTGATCTTTACCAGTGACAATGGTCCGGTGATCAATGACGGTTATGAAGATGGAGCAGTGGAGAGTCTTGGTTCTCACGATCCGAGTGGCGGGTTTAGTGGCGGCAAATACAGTGCTTTGGAAGCGGGTACACGAGTGCCAACGATCATAAACTGGCCCGCCAAGGTTGGTCAGTCAAAATCTGACGCTTTATTCTCTCAAGTAGATGTTTATAGCTCACTAGCAACGATTCTGAATGTAAATTTAGAATCTAATGAAGCCATTGATAGTCAGGATTTATCGCAGTTGATTACTGGAAATGTGCCAAAAGGAAGGGAAATAATGCTGGAAGAATCATCTACCTTGTCGCTAAGAAATGGAAATTGGAAATATATCCGACCCTTTAATGGTGATTCAAAATGGATAGAAGGCACAAAAAAAATTGCATCAGGATTATCAAAGGACCCACAGCTTTACGACCTTGCTGATGATCCAACTGAGCAAAACAACATGGCAGTATCCAATCCTGAAAAAGTGCAGCAGATGGACGATCTCATATCTTCAATCCAGCAACGAAGTACACGAGATTAGTCAGGCAAATCGAAACAGCATTTATTTAAAGAATAATTGAGAATGAAAAAGTACCACCATCCAGTTTCAATACAGCAATGGTTAACCATCTTTTGCCTTTTAATAACCCAAATATCCTATGCACAGGATTTGCCTGATTGGGAAAATCCGGAGGTATTTTCGATCAATACAGAAAAGCCTCATGCATCATTTAGCCATTATACCGATCAGCCTCTCGAAACATCCAAAAACGACCTAAGAAACTACCAATCTTTGAATGGCAAATGGAAGTTCAATTGGACTAGCCGTCCAGATGATAGACCAGTCGATTTCTATAATGTGGCATTTGATGTATCTCAATGGGATGATATAGATGTGCCATCCGACTGGCAGATGCGTGGATATGACTATCCCATTTACACGAATATCGTATACCCTTTTCCAAAGAATGCCCCTTATATTCCTCATGATTTTAACCCAGTGGGCAGCTACAAGAAAAAGTTTGTAATTCCAGAAGGGTGGTCTGGAAAACAAGTTTTCATTCATTTCGGAAGTGTTAATTCAGCTTTCTACATTTGGGTAAACGGACAAAAAGTGGGCTATAGTGAAGGATCTAAAACACCCGCTGAGTTTGATATTACTGAGAAAATAAAGCTTGGTGAAAATGACATTGCAGTGGAAGTTTATAGATGGTGCGATGGTTCCTATTTGGAGGACCAGGATTTTTGGCGATTGAGTGGTATTGAGAGAGACGTTACGATTTACGCTACAAAGAAAGTAAGATTAGAAAATGTGATCGCGATAGGCTCCCTTGACCGACAATCTTATAAAACCGGAGAATTGACTGTTGATATTGCTGCGAGGGTTCATATACCTCAAACAGGAACGCTTTCAGCGAGTATTCAACTCCTCGATGGCGATAAAGAAGTGACCCGCATCTCGGCCACTTTGCTAAAAGCTGAAACTAACTATCAGGTGACTCTCCAGGATAAAGGGTTGCTTGTGGAACCCTGGTCTGCTGAAAACCCAAAGTTGTATGATCTTCTAATCACTCTCAATGATGACAAGGGAAAGCAATGGGATGCTACCCGACTGAAAATAGGTTTTCGCACAAGTGAGATTATAAACGGTCAGCTTCTGGTCAATGGCCAGCCCATATTGCTAAAAGGTGTCAATCGTCATGAGCATAATCCTGTGAACGGTCATGTCTTGACAAAGGAAGATATGTTGGCTGATATTGTTGATTTTAAGAAATACAATATCAATGCAGTCAGAACTTGCCACTATCCCAATGATCCATTTTGGTATGACCTATGTGATCAATACGGTATTTATGTTGTGGATGAGGCCAATATCGAATCGCATGGCTATGGATACAAAAATGGCGAAACACTGGCTCAGGAACCTATGTTCGAAGCGCAGCACATGGACAGGATTCAGCGGATGGTCAGAAGGGACATCAATCATCCATCGGTCATCTATTGGTCCATGGGCAATGAAGCTGGAAATGGCATCAATTTTTTGAAACCATACCAGTGGATCAAATCATACGATCCTTCTCGCCCTGTCCACTATGAAAGATCAGGAAGGCCTGTTAAAGGTGATTTTCAGCCACGGGATACTGATGTCATTGGTTGGATGTACGGGCAAATCCCCCAAATTGAAAAAGATCATCTGACTTTGGATGAAAGCAAATCAGATGAAGAAAAAAGACCTTTTATCTGGTGTGAATACAGTCACGCCATGGGAAATAGCAATGGAAATTTTGCCGATAATTGGAAATGGGTAAGATCAACACGTCAGGCACAGGGTGGATTTATCTGGGACTGGATGGATCAGGGATTACAAATGAAAGCAGATGATGGTACCATCTATTATGGGTATGGAGGAGATTTTGAACCCGAAGGAGTCTATAATGACAACAACTTCTGTGCAAACGGGATCATAGGATCAGATCGAATGCCCCATCCGGCAGTTTGGGAAATCAAGAAGACCTACCAATCCATATTATTCACCCAAGTGGATACCAACACCTTTGAGATTTTCAATGAAAATTTCTTCACTACTTCAGAGGATTTGACCTTTAGTTATGAATTATTGGAAGATGGAGTAGTAGTGGAGCGGAATAATCTTGTAGTTCCTTCTATTCTTCCTCAATCGAAAACGACCGCTTCAATAAAATACGGAATCGATCTTAAGGAGAATAAAGAATACTTCATAAACATCAGTGCCTTGCTTCTAAATGCACAACCAATGCTTGACAAAGGCCATGTAGTAGCAACCGATCAATTTTTAATAAAAGAATGCAATCCAACTTTTCCGGAGGAGGCTGTGGGAGTCAAGATCAAAGTCAAGAAAAACAGCAAATCTGGTGTTTACACTGTTTCTGGAGATGGGTTTACTTACATTTTTGACAAAGAAGGATATGGCTTGCGATCTATCCAATGGTCCGGAGTGGAAATGTTAGTTGAACCACTAGAGATGTGTTTCTGGCGTGCCCCAACAGACAATGATTTTGGCGCTTGGGTACCCAATAAACGTCCTCAAGATTCGATTTACTTTCAATTCCGAAACTCGGCCAAGTCATATGAATTGCTTGAGGTGAGCGAGTTGGGGACAAAAGAAAACTTTCAATTGGCCTACGAATTTTATCATCCGATACTCAAGGCCAGAAACACCATTCAGTACTCAGTACTGGCAGGCGGTGAGCTTCAGGTAAGTGTCCGTCTGGTACCAGAAGATGAAAGAAATCTCAATTATTTACCACGCTATGGCATGAGATTGGCGATATCGGGGCTTTATGAAAACGTGGAATACTATGGCAGAGGCCCCTTTGAAAACTATGTTGACAGAAATACAGCTGCATATATGGGAAGTTACAAATCCAAGGTGTCAGACTTTTACGTTCCATACATCCGTCCACAGGAAAACGGCTATCGGACAGATGTGAGACAAGCATTATTGATTGATCCAAATGGGAAAGGACTCCAAATATCCGCTGCTGATTTCTTTTCTTTCTCCGCCCAGCGCAATCCGATGGAGGATTTTGATGATGGAGATTCCAAAGCACAGCGACATACGATTGATATACAGCCCAAATCAAATGTTTGGCTTCACATTGACAAAAAGCAGGCTGGTGTAGGTGGTGACAATAGTTGGAGCAAAAATGGTCTTGCCCATGATGAATACCAGATAAAACCTGAAGATTATCAGTTGTTGTATATACTGTCTCCTGCCCGGTAATTATTGTGAATATCCTTGTAATTTCTTTTTTATGCTAAATATTAAATCATGAGAAAATCAATCTTAATCATCGTGGCAGTTATCAATGTGCTATTGATGACAGCAATCCAAGCCGAAATCAAACTGCCTGCCATTGTCTCTTCAAACATGGTTTTGCAGCGAAACGCCACAGTGCAGCTATGGGGATGGGCAGATGCCAAAGAGCAGATTTCAGTGGAAGCTTCGTGGCTGGATGAACCACTGAAAATTACAACGGATAAAAATGGGAATTGGCAAATTGGAGTCCAAACAACCAATAGCAAAGAGGCACAAACCATCAAAATCACCAGCAAAGAATCTAATATCACTTTAAGCAACATTCTCTTTGGCGAAGTGTGGTTATGCTCAGGTCAGTCCAATATGCAGCAACCTATAAAAGGATATGACGGACAGCCCACATTTGGATCAATGGAGGCTATCATGAAGTCCAAAAACCCAAATCTGCGCTTATTCACAGTCGACAGATTTGGCTCAAAAACGCCTTTGTTAAATATTGAAAAGTACACTTCCTGGCAAGAAGCCACACCAGAAAATGTGGCAGATTTTAGTGCGGTCGCCTATTTTTTCGGCCAACAGCTTCAGGATATTTTGGATGTTCCAGTGGGCCTGATTCATACATCTTGGGGAGGTAGCTCCGTACAGGCTTGGATGAGTCAGAAATCAATAAGTCTGCAACAAGAGGTTAATCTTGAAGATGTAGATATATCAAATAAGACCAACCATATCCCTACAGCATTATTCAATGCCATGATCAATCCACTTATTCCTTATACCATCAAGGGAATGCTTTGGTACCAAGGCGAATCCAACAGAAAGGAGCCAGAAAAGTACCAGGAACTTTTTCCTGCAATGGTGAAAGACTGGCGTTCAAGATGGGGAATAGGAGATTTTCCATTTTATTTCACTCAAATCGCCCCTTATTCCTATGGCAACAATGATGCTTTTCAAACAGTGGATAATACAGCCTTTATCAGAGAAGCTCAGCTGGCATGTGTGGAATTGATATCCAATTCAGGGATTGCTATTACCATGGATATTGGTGATCCCATTTCCATTCACCCTCCAAAAAAGAAAGAAGTTGCGGATAGACTTTTATACAATGCACTTAATCAGACCTATAATTTCAAAAATATTGATGGTGCTTCTCCTGTTTTTGATTCTTTGATAGTCAATGACGATGGACTTCTATTAAATTTTAAATATGCAGAAACCGGTCTTTATTCCTTCGGTGAGTTGGAAGGATTTGAGATTGCGGGAGCAGACCAAGTGTTTTATCCGGCTGAAGCCAAAATCAAAAATCGCAAACAGGTTCAAGTGTCCGGTGATCAGGTTCCGAATCCGGTAGCTGTAAGATACGCCTGGCGTAATTGGGTGATAGGCACTCTTTATGATTCGAATCTGCTACCGGCTTCATCTTTCCGGACTGATGATTGGGACGATGCTACCCGTGCTGAAGAATAAAGGGTACCTCTAACAACTCATTATTGTTTCCCAACTGGGTCTTTTTCCCAGCTACTTTGTTACCAAAATACTCATTTAGCGCTGCTAAACTCCGTTTTTGGCGATTTGTATCTAAAAAAAATATGCCTTGGTATTACAAAATGAGTTATTAGAAGTCCCTTAAAGCAATTATTCGGAATAAAACTTTTAGACCATAATAAATGAGAACAAATATTTTTTACTCAATAACGGAAATGATATTAGTTGCCTTTTTAAGCATTTGCGGCAGCCAAGCTCAAGCACAGATGGGTACAGATGGCGGCATTTGGTTAGACGATAATGGCGTCCATATCAATGCACATGGAGGAGGGATACTCTATCAAAATGAGACGTATTATTGGTTTGGTGAGCATAAAACAGAAGGACAAGCAGGCAATCGCGCAAATGTTGGAGTTCACTGCTACAGCTCAAAAAATCTTAAAGATTGGCAAGATCAAGGCATAGCTCTAAAGGTTTCCAAAGATCCTATAAGTCCATTGGTTGAAGGATGCATTTTGGAGCGCCCAAAAGTGATTTACAATGAATCCACCAAGAAATATGTCATGTGGTTTCATCATGAGCTAAAGGATCAAGGCTATACTGCAGCGTTAACAGGTCTTGCGGTCAGTGATCAAGTGACAGGACCATATGAGTACATCCATAGCCTGAGGCCTCATGCGGGTATTTGGCCTATAAATTTTCCAATGGAACTTAGGGAATCCGAAATCCAACTTGGAGATTTGGAAAGCGGGTCACCAAAATGGAAGAAATGGGTAGAGAATGGCGGTTTCCTTAGACGGGATTTCAAAGGAGGACAAATGTGTCGTGACATGACCTTGTTTGTGGATGTAGATGGAAAGGCATATCACATAGCCTCTTCTGAGGAAAATCAGACCCTTCATATTCGTGAGTTGACAGATGACTATCAAGGATTTACCGGCAAATATGTGCGTGCTTTACCAGCTGGTCGCAACGAAGCGCCGGCCGTCTTTATAAAAGACGGAAAATATTATATGATCACTTCAGGATTGACCGGATGGAAACCCAATCCAGCTCGATCAGCTGAAGCTGAGAATATCATGGGACCCTGGACGGAATTAGGAAACCCCTGCAGAGGATCTGAGGAAGAAGTCACCACCACCTTCCAATCTCAAAGTACCTACACCATAGATGTGGAAGGCAGAGGAAATCGTTTCATTCTGATGGCAGATCGCTGGCAGCCGGAAAATGCCATAGACGGGCGGTATATTTGGATTGAAATTGATTTTGAAGAGGCAAAGCCTGTTATCAAAAGAAAAAATGTATTTTCATTTTAACCTTCACGCCTCGCCATTGTTGGTATTATCTCCAACAAGTCACGGCGAAATATCCAAACAGTCCCTCAATACGATTATACCAGTACTCGTCTAGGTTCTTTTTACAAGTGCATTATGGGCAAGGCACTCTGCGTGAATGACCCGCCTCACACCTTTGATGAAGTGATCTCCAACAAACCACCACGACACATCAGGGCAGCTTCCCTCAGCACCATTATGTGAATTGAATTCATTCGCTTATTCCTTTTTAGGATATCAAGTAGGAGTGGGGCAAGATTTCATGGCTTTAGAAATAATTCCAACAACAGATGAATTGATTAGAATTGATCTTAGAAATATGGATAATGATTGAAACAGTTGGTCATGAATACAGATTTCCTTATTTTGGAGGAATGAATTGGAATGAGTATGACAACAAGTAGTGCACTTTATATCCGTGTGCCAACGCTTAATAAGCGTTGGCTCGGCCGGATAGGCAATTGGGTATCTTGCTGATATTCAGTTTTTTACAAAAAATAAATAAGTAATGATACAACCCAAGTAAACACCACAAAAGGGTGTTTACTTAATTGTTACTAGCAATCAATATGCCTATTAAACTAAATGTAATCTCATTATCAATTATCTTTTTGTTTCTGAAAAACGCAGGCTTTTCGCAGACATTGCCTATAAGGCCAAACCAAATTGATGTTAATAGTAACAAGAATGGAGGTTGGGTGTATTACTATGATAGCGAATGGAATACACTCGAAAATGGGACCAAAGCTGCATTCTATAGATTGATCACATATAAAGATGGAAAGCCTATCGGGCAAGTGGCTGACTATTTCCTAAATGGCCAATTACAAATGTCGATTGATTCCGTAATCAATGAAGACCCTTTACAATACGAAGGTATGCTTGCAGAATACAGCGATGAAGCAAATATTGTTTTAGTGGAGTACATGCAAAATGGACAAATGGATACGACTTCTACGATTCTTAAGTTTAGACAGCTCATTGATATATATCAACAGGAAATACCCGATCACTTGGATTTGGCCTATACTGCCAACAACTTGGCTTACCTGTATCGGGAGCAGCAACAATACGATTCCGCTGAAGTTTATTATAGACTAGCCAAAGAGATTCGTGAGAAGCAGTTGGGTACTAACAATGTCATTTATGCCAACTCGTGCAATAAATTAGGCTATGTGCTTATGAAACAAGGGAAACTGGAACAAGCTGAGCCCATGTATATGATATCAAAGCAAATACATGGACAGACTTTGGGGAAAGAGAGCGACTATTATAAAAACGCCAATGGTAATCTGGCATATATCTATATGGAAACTGGTAGGTATGAGTTAGCTGAACCTCTTTATCAAGAAGCCGTAGCTATACAACTGAAATCTAAGGGTAAAGAAGATGAATCCTATAGATATAATTGTTATCAACTTGCCCGAGTGTACGCAAGACTAAACCAGAGAGAAAAGGCTTTGGATTTTTACTTGAAAGCAAAAAACCTCTCTGAGATTTCAAAAGAACATTTGCGTTGGTTCGAAGATTTAATAAAAGAATAAAATTCTTGGGACACTAAATTGTAATTAAAACAAAGCTGGTAACAAATGATATGAACGCATGCCTCTAAGTAGTTACTTGAAACTGATCTGCAAATCCGCTACTTTAGAAGCTATCAAACAAGTCCAGAGGCACAGCGTCATATCTGGTCGTTAGCGAAAACTGAATAATAAAAATGAGAAACTTATCCTTTTATACAAGCAAAAAGAAACTATTAAAGAAAACCGTGTTTCCTGCAATAGCAGTATTTCTCCTTTGGTTCTTCGTTGTAGTCCCTGATGATGATATAGGGGCAGGTACTGATTTTTTTGGATTCATGACGTTTATACTTTTTGCTGGTATTATCGGGTTGCTTGTGTTTCTATTTTATCAAATCAAAGTAATTCAAAAAATTCCTGTATTGATTATAACTAAATCAGAATTAATACTACCTAGGAAAAAACTACGTATCTCTTTAACTAAAGATTTGGTATTTACTGCTTCAAAAATTGAAGGCCAAGAACCGCCTAGTGAGGCTATTGACATACCATTTGGAATCGATCTCCTTGTGGACAGAAAAGACTATTTTCTCTATGCTTGGCAAAACAACAAAAGAATTAAAGATATTTATATTACTTACTTAAACCTGGATGAAAATATTATTGCGGCCCTTCTAAATGATTTAATTGAAAAAGAAGAAAATGATAGAGAAGCTCTTATTATCACGTTCTATGAGATATTATTACAAAAATTTGGTGAAAAAATCTCAAATAGACTGATTTTGTCTAACCAAAACGAAGAGCTAAAAACAACAGTGTTTCAGGAAATCAGGGAGGATAATCTTGAAGGTATAAGTTTAAAAAAAGAGTATAAAATTCTAAGTACAATTGCCGCATTTTTTTGGATTATTTATACCCTTATAGCTCCTTCACCTTTTATTTTATTTTTCTCTAGTATTATCTCGGCTGCCTTATATGGATTATTGTTTGCCCTTATACCTTATAAAAAACTCAAATTCAAAAAGAAATATCCTTTAGGAATATTGTCGGCTTGGATTTTCACGGCTATGGTGGGTCTAGTTATACACATATCCCCTTTTAGTACTCAAACTAGCTACTGCGACCTTCCCGAGATAAAAACCGCATTAAAAAATGCTATGGTATTAGATATGAGGGATTGGCAAAGAAATGCGAATTATGCAGGGATAGAAAACTTCGCAATTAAGGTAAATCAAGTGGTCTCTGATCTTGAAATTATAGAAACACGGTATGTTAGAAGCAATGATGACATGGTGTCAGAAATGTATTTAGAGCAAAACGCACCTGGAGCGAGTTCGTGTATTTGTGACTCCAAAATACGATTCCTGAATCACGAAAAATACAAACGAAGAATCGAAGGACCCGTGTCAAAAGTAAAAGCAGAAGAACATCACCGTAATAGTGCTTACTTAAGTCTGGAGGATCAAATGAACTATCTGGACAATGATGGTTTTGTTTTCTCCTACGTTGTTATCAAAAAAGATAACGAACCGATCCAAGTCATTCAATTTTATCCACCCTCTAAAGACACTTATATAGACAATGCAGGAGGGCTGCTCTATGAGTATGTTGAATCTTTAGAAGAAAATTAAAGTTCAAACAAACTTTTAGTGATTTGTAAAAAATGAAGTAATTATTTCCCTTCTTAAATCCAATGAAATTTCGCTAACAAGCACTAAAAATGAATATGCGAATATGAGCCATTTGAAAGGACAATGCTAATAAGAAATTTCAGTGTTTCTAGGAATTGGGACGCATACTCATTTTAGTTAGACGTTGTAAGTAATTAAAAATAAATGAACCCTAGAGAAAACTTAAAAAAACTCGGACTGAAATTACCAGATACTTCAACACCAGGAGGTAGTTATGTGTCGGTAAACATCAGAGAGAATATAGCTTATATCGCTATTCAATTTCCAATTCTGAATGAAGAATTTAGATATCAGGGACGAATAGGAAATGAGATTTCGACCGAAGATGGATTTAAAGCAATGGAATTATGCGCTTTGAACGTTTTAGCTCAAGTGGAAAAGAAAATTGGATTTGATAGAATCGTTGGACTGAATCATATTGATGCATATTTTCAATCAGGAACGGACTGGGACGATTCACCAGTTATTGTTAATGGAGCTTCTGATTTGTTTGTAAAAGTATTGGAGAAAAAAGGTATACATTCAAGAGCGATTTTTGGGGTTGAAAAACTTCCAAGGAATTTTAGCGTTGGATTGACAGCTTCATTCACCATAAAATCCGTATAAACTACTCACAACACTATGTAAAAAGCAAAAAAACGGCTTTTTACATTAAACGTTGTGTTTCATGCTAAACAAGTTAAAAACGAGCATAAGAACTTTAATAGGAATCAAAATAGATATGATGAAATTAAGAATAACTATTGTAATTACACTTACATTTTTAATGACAAATGTATTCGCTCAAGAAAAAACGGAATACAAAACA
>JBLICU010000083.1:0-15495 GCA_047632435.1 Cyclobacteriaceae bacterium | reverse complement strand
CCAGGTTGGCCAATGATGATGGTTGATCTATATTTTGAAGGTCAGAGAAGTGCTGCAGTCCTGAGTCGAAATACTGGGATGTCCATAGTATCTATGCACGTAAAAAATACACCTATCGCCATTGAACTGCAATATGGTATTTCAGACAGGTTATTTATGGAAGACTGCCTTTTTGAAAATGTAAAAAAAGGAGTTGTTGTTGGGGTTGAAAATAAAACAGGCAATCAAATAAACTTGCTGAATATATTTTGTCATAATGTAGATGTACCCGTGTTCTTCTCTCCTTCTGGGAAAAGTATTGATAAAAAAGGCAACAAATACCTAATCAAAAATTTTGTACATGGTTTGGTAATGGATGACATGTCGGACAGGTCAGCGTACAAAACTGTCTCCGATATAGAAGCTATCGACATAGTTCCTACAAAGTTGGAAAAGATCATCCCATCACTTCCAACAATGAATACCTGGGTAAATGTGAAACGATTTGGAGCCAAAGGTGATGGTAAAACAGACGACACGCAGGCAATCAAAAATGCTATAGCCAAACATAAAAATGTATATCTGCCAACCGGTTGGTATCGGGTAACAGAAACAATTAAATTGAATGAGGGAACTAACTTGATTGGATTGCATCCATTCGCCACCCAGTTAATTATTGACGAAAGTGAATCCAATTTTAGTGGGTTTGGAGCACCTGTTCCAGTATTGGTATCTTCAGAAGGTGGTGACGATATTGTCAATGGTATTGGGATCTGTACGGGAGCTTACAATTACCGCGCAGTAGGATTGAAGTGGATGGCAGGAGAACACTCCATGATCAATGATGTAAAAATTGTTGGTGGACATGGTACCATACAAAAACCAGAAGAATCCTCAAATCACAAGTCGAGCAAACCAAACATTAGCAGCCCTTCCGTGCCTGTTTATGCTCAAGGAAAAGACTTAGCATGGGACAATCAGTATTGGAGTATCTGGGTAACGAATAATGGAGGTGGAATCCTCAAGGATATCTGGACAGCCAGCACCTATTCCAGTACTGGTTTATATATCAGTAATACGTCCACTCCAGGAAAGGTTTTTGCCATGTCGTTGGAACATCATGTACGCCAAGAAGCACGCATGGACCATGTTTCGAACTGGAAATTCTACGCTTTTCAATTTGAGGAAGAGAGCAAAGAAGGGAAAAATGCCCAAACGCTCAACTTAAGTAATTGTCAAAATTTACTGTTCGCGAATTTTTGGATGTACCGCACGATACGAGTGAACACGCCGAGACCCTGGGGTATAAAAGTATCTAACAGTTACAATATCGATTTTCGAAATATGCGCAGCTGGACACAAGTACTACAATTGCCCGAACGTACCATTTACGATATGGATAAAAATCTGATTGTATATCCAGGAGATTTTGCAAGGGTGAAAATCACCGGAAATGAACAAACAAACCGCACAGAATATGCTAACAACAATATTGAGAAATTAGCATTTGGTTTTGAGTTTGCGACTGGTGCTGTTTCGGATAGTAAGGGAAATGTTTTCTTCTGCGAACACAAGCAGAAACGAGTGTACAAATGGTCTGTTCAAACAAATACTACTTCCATCTATGCGGATTATCCTTACGAACCACTATCGCTTGCCGTAGATACACAAGATAATTTAATCGTAATCTGCCGTTACAATCCACAACCAGGTTTTAAAGACGACAACCCTCCCAAAACAATCGAAACTCTTTCTGATAGCAATCCCTATTATAGTGGATGGGGAAATGGGGGTTGGGCCGCTTTAGCTTATGCAATAAGTCCCGATATAATGGATGACATGCAGGTTTTGAACCTGATAAATACGAAGGATGCTAAGAATTTACAACGAGTAATTCATCCAACACACCGATGGCGAGGTAATTTTGAAAAGATAGCTACCAATCTGGTTGATACAAGTTTTATTGCACCTGATAGCGTTACCATTATCCCCTATACTTTCGATATTGGACGATCAGTGCAACTTATGGCAGTTACACCAAATCAAAGCCAACCCGTATTTGTGACCCACGAAGATCCCAAAATTACTTATCGATTCCAGGTAGATGAGAATGGTAAACTTACAGATATGGCCGAATTTGTTGAACGAGGTGAATACGGTATCTTATCTGACGATCAAGGCAAAGTGTATTTAGCCGAAGGGCAAATATTTGTTTTGGATAACGAAGCAAATGAAATTAAGCGAATCACTTTGGATGAAAGGGTGCTATCAATAACCTGGGGCGGAAAAGATAAAAATGATTTATTCGTTACTACAAGCAACTCACTATACAGAATCAAGCACCTTAAACAGGAATAATTAAATCTTCTCACAGGATTATGTTCAAATAATATAACTGAAACTTTTCGTCAACCATTTGTTTGGCCCGCTCCTTTTATCACTGTTTGATAGGAAAAAGCCACAATCTGCCATTGTTAGTACAATTTTCGATACCCAACTTTACATTTGATAAAGGATCAGAAATTTTGAGATATTTTCAAATATTCACTACTATGCATAACATAGTTCATTGTTATGCGTATTACTTGGATGTTCCATAAAAACTTCATGAATAAAAAAATTACAATCACGCTAGTCATAATTACTTTGATCATTTCATGGTCTTATTTCCAACTCTTCAAAAAACCAACATTAGTATCCGGCAATTATCTAACCACTAATAGTGTTTTTTCAATGCATACAGATGAAGTATGGTCAGCAAAATTTAGCCCGAATGATTCTTTTATAGTCAGTGCCGGTTATGAAGAAAATACGATCATTTGGGAAAGTGCCAGTGGTAATATTGTTCATAAACTAAAACATCCTTACGGTTCATCAAGTGCGATTTTTAGTCCCGATGGTAAGAATGTTTCTACCGGATCTTATGATGGGAAAGTTAGAGTTTGGGATGTCCGGAGCGGGGATTTGAAAAAAGTGCTTCATGGACAAGAAAGTGCACTGCGTTCTATTGCATATCATCCATCAGGAAATTTAATTGCAGCAGGAGGAGATGACAACAAGGTAACACTTTGGAATTCGGCTACTGGACAAGTAATCAGAGAGCTAGAAGATTCCAACCACGATATCTGGACCGTGATATTCAGCCCTTCAGGAGAATACTTGCTTAGTGGTGCAAGTGATAATATTATTAGGGTTTATGAAGTCAGTTCAGGCAAGTTGATAAAGTCATTGGAAGATCATTCAATGGTTGTATTGACTTTAGACTTTAGTCCTAATGGTAAGTTACTAGCCAGTGGGTCAGATGATAAATCGGTAAAGATTTGGGACACACAAAATTGGGAGTTGTTACATACCCTAAAGGGAGAAAATGAGGCCATTCATTCGGTCGTTTTTATTGATAACAATAAACTTTTTGCAGGTGGCACAGATAAGAAGATATTAGGAGAGTTTCTTGAGTATCACTTCAATTACAAAGGCCAAAAAAATCGCATTGTGGGAACATTATGGGATATTCAAAACGAAAAGATTTTACAAACCGTTTCAGACCACAGCAACGATATAAATACTACATGCGATGTAAGCTCAGATGGCCGATGGTTGGTGACACCAAGTTCGGATAAAACATTAAGATTGTGGAACATTAATACAACCCTCACCGACTAATAAGAAATCATAATCCTTTCATTTCTACTTCTGTTCATTAATGTCTAGTCAGTTTTACTATCGTAGATCGGGCAGGAAATTAAGTTCTAAAGCTAACCGTCAGGTCCGTATAAAAAGAACTTTGGATCAAATATCTCAATTGAAATATTGATAAATTTAGATTTACTGTTTACCAAAAAATATAGCCATCACATGTTGTATATAATTAGCGGGGCATCAAGATCAGGAAAGTCAATAATTGCTTAAAAGGTATCAGCTGAAAAGGGCATACCATATTTATCTCTTGATTGGATCATGATGGGATTTACAAACGGTATCCCGGAGTATGGCATGCATGATAAATTATTTCCTGGTGATATAGCTCGAAAATTATGGGGATTTTTGAAGGCAATGTTTGAAAGTATGATATCTGTTGATACCGATTGTGTTATTGAAGGAGAAGCCATTCTTCCCGAATTAATCATTGAATTACTCAAAAAATATCCTGATAAACTAAACATATGTTTTCTAGGGTATACCAATGTGAATGTTGAGAATAAATCTAAAGAAATTAGGGATTTTAGCATGAAAGAAAGCGATTGGTTAAAAGATAAACCTGATGCATATATCATTGATCATGTGAAAAACATAATAGCACACAGTTTGGTGATAAAAAAATCATGCGAAGAAAATAGAATACGATATTTTGATACCTCTGAAACTTTTTGCGAACTCTGGAAGATTCGAAAAAATTTATATCCGGCTAATTCGAAAAACAATCAAAAGAAATAGATTGATGAGATCATTCAAAGTAAATATGAGATACATCCTTGTGATATCGTTTTTCTTGATTGTGCTTTCCGCATGCAATACAGAAACTAAAAAGTATGACTCCTCGGAAATAAACTCCAGCCAAGCGAAGGAAGCATCTATTACAATTTCCAGAGATAAATACAAAGATCAATTATATGGATTTTGGTTGGGTCAATGCATTGCCAATTGGACTGGATTGGTCACCGAAATGGATAAAATCGGAAATATCGGAGATATCAAAACAGGAGATTTTTACACAAGAGAAGATTGGGAAAAACCCGATCAACCAAGTATTTGGGGACAAGGCATCCCAAGCGAATTATCCCCTACTATTGATTTTGTTTTCCGAGACACTACCGAAATCTGGGGATCAGACGATGATACCGATATAGAATACATGTATCAGCATCTGCTTTACGTTTCTGACAACAGTGTTTTATCTCCAATTGAAATACGTGATGGCTGGCTAAAACACATCAAATCTGAAGAGGAAAATTTCTTATGGGTATCCAATCAAAAAGCATTTGACTTGATGAATGAAGGAGTTTTACCGCCTGAAACTGGAAACCCGAAAAACAACGAACATTTTGAAATGATCGATGCGCAACTAACCACGGAGATCTTTGGGTTATTTGCTCCCGCCCGACCAGATGTCGCCTTGATAATGGCTCATTTACCCATTCAAACAACCTCCCGGGAAGAATCCGAATATATTTCGAAGTTTTATGTAACCATGTATGCGTTAGCTTCCAATGTAAATCCCGATAAAACCAGGGAGCAACAAATGCTTTGGATGGCGGATCAAGCGAGAGCTGGTCTTCCCGATTCTTCATATGCTGCTCACATGTTTGATTACACGAAAAATTTGTTTGAGTCTGGGATTCCCTGGGAGCAAACTAGAGATTCGCTCTACTACAGATATCAGGTCTACCAAAAAGATGGATACGATATCACATCAAAGAATTTATACTGCAACGGCTGCTTTGCAGCGGGAATAAACTTTGCGGCGAGTTTGGTAAGCTTGTTTTATGGAAAAGGTGACTTAGTAGAAACTATAAAAATTGGAACCCTTACTGGATGGGATTCCGATAATCCAACGGCAACCTGGGGCGGATTAATTGGCTTCATGATTGGTAAAGAAGGAATAGAAAAAACCTTCAACAGAAAGTTCTCAAATCAATACAACATTCATCGAACCAGACAAAATTTTCCTAATGAAGGGATCGACTCTTTTGAAAATATGGCTGCAAAAGGATTGATTGTGATAGATAGAGTTGTAACAGAAGAAATGGGAGGAGTTCTTGATTCTGAAAAAAACACATGGATCATTCCTTTAAAGCAACTGTAGGTGGAGCATAAATAATTGCAGCAAAATCCACGAAAATCTAAGTGTCTGGCATCAAAATTAATTCCAAAAATGTGTGAATGATGCAACTTATTTCTAGAAATGTGAAACGTTTGCTGTCCTAAAGGGACGTTAATTTACAGGAACAATTAAAAACCCTTCTCCAAAAAATAATTCATGATTATTTCCGGATCTGGGAATGGATGTAAGTGTTGGAATTATACTGATCGTCCTGTTTGTTAACATTTTTTCATTGAGAAATCAAGGCAAAAGTCTCATTGCCTCCTATAAAATGAAAATAATGTGTTTGCTGCTTGCTTGGGTAAAGAGACATCCTCATCATTATTAGACATTAAAATATATGAATATCAACGTCTTTCTGGGAACCATCTCATTTGTGATTTGGTCCACCTTCAGCACATGGTTCTATGTGAATTTCATTAAAGTGTTTGATTCCTCGCCTCAAAAAGAGATCTTGATGCCCGTGAAGGCATCAAAGAACCATTTGGTTTCGGATGAAGACAGACCAACAGTTGTGGTGCTGTCACCTATCCAACTGTCAAAGACCTTCACTTTTCATAAAAACACAGCGGACCTCATACATGTCACTGCAATCAAACAGTTCACCGATAGCATTCAAACCATCTTATCTGACCGGAATATTTCCATTAGTATCACAGGCTATACCTGCGATTTGGGAAGTGAAGCTTACAACCAAAACCTTGGACTAGAAAGAGCCAACTATGCAGCTAAGGCTTTGAGCCAAAGCAGCATTAAAAGGCCTCAAATGATTACCAGCTCAGAAGGTGAGTCCGACCCACTGGTTCCCAATACATCAGAATTAAATAGAATTAAAAACAGACGAGTAACCATTCTCATAAACTCAAAGCCATGATATTAGCCATCTTAGAAATCCTTGCATTACTTACTGTTTCATGCCTGATAGGTATCTTTTTCACTTATCGATTCTGGAAGGCTAAACATCAGATTCTCCAAGTTGAAAACGACAAGCTTAATAAGGAAGTAAACACGCTGCTGGAAAAGTTAAAAACAGCACAATCCAAAACAAATCAGCTGGAAACAGCCCTAACTCAGTCTCAAAATAAGCTTACCATTGCCGAGGAAAGTTTAAAGGAAAAAGCATCAAAGAAGCAGGTTGAAACCAATACAGATGAAGCGGAATCAAAAAAATTCAAAAAAGCAATAGCTCTTTTGAAAGAAGAAATGGGTGAAAAGGAACGAGAACTTCAGGACGTCAGTGAAGAGTTGGAGCTAAGAAAAATTTCCTACTACAGACATATTGATGGCAACAGATACAAAGCTGCCACACTCAACATGGCAGATGAAGCCATTGCCGGTCAGGGAGATGGAAGAATAAGTATGGCAGATGCTGTACTAATTTTCGACACCATTTCAAATGGCACGGACTACACACAGGTGGAAAAACACACCATCAAATACCTACGAGATAATTACAACTGGACCGATGAAGCCGATGAGCTTTTCAGAACCAAAGTAAGAAGCTGGGCCGCTATGGATCATGAGTTAATCTAACCTGAACGGATGCAATCCTTGACCATTAATAAATCCCATTAATAGAATTTAAGTAGTGAGATTTGCCGAACAAAAAAAATAATTTTCTTAATAACACCATGAAATTACTTAAAAATCTATGCCTGTTGATTCTTGTAGGTTAAGTAGTAACCTTCAGTTCGTGTACAAAAGAGGATGATGAGGATGCCGGGAAAACCACCTGTCTCTCACCTGATGAAAGTTAATTTAAAATGGATGGATCACCAGCAACCACCGGAAGTACAAATGTGTATTTTCAAGACAATAATGGATATGCGGAATTTCCCGGACTTATAGCTGCAAATTTGCTGGAGTTAAGTGAGGTAAAACTAAGTTTTAGTTTTATGAGAGGCACAACCTCATCAACAATTGATATTAACCTGTTAGATTCAATTGCAGATGGTAAATGCATGAAATTAAAGCTGAAACTTTTCAGCAATATTGTTCAGGACAGTACCTGCGCTTTTCTCTGATTAGATACACGTGAAAAACGTCCTACCCAAACTGGCTCTTCTATAGACAATTATTTTGGTAGCGTACTGGGTACAATATATATCAGCAATGTAAGTGGTAAACTTCGTTTTATGTCCGAGGGTGAATTAACTGCTACCTACGCTACCAACAAACTTTGCATACCCTCCTAAAGTTTAGTGGTTTAAGTGGAGAAGTGTATTAATTAAAGCGACCCTACTAAGACGATTTTTGCACTAACCAATCGGGCAAGGGTTTTTTGGTTGATGATGTAGCTGCACGAAAAGCATTTCATCCCCTGCCCCATCAACGGACAGAATAGAACTGAAATATGGGAAATGGGATTCAGTAATTATCTCACCCAATGACAAAACAGGATTCGTGAATGAACTATTGAAGATTAATCCAAATATTGACAACAAAGTCAAATAGAGCGCCCTGCTACAGCAGCTATGTATGAATGGTGTTTATTGTTGACAAAAGTTTTGCGTTACTAGGCAAGTGTGATTTAAAAGGAGCTTAAGACTCAGCTTTATCTAGATTAACACCTCTCCATAAAAGTGTAATCCCCATCATCATCAACCAAACCACCTTCGCATGAAACATTGGTTTGTAGATTTCAAAATTATCAGGAATTGCCAGAATTATGCCCATGGCAACCAAACCTAATAATGCTGTGAATCCTCCTAACCAAAGAGGGACCATTTTCCATTTCATTAAAGCATAACCCAGTAACACCAAGCCAACTCCTGAGAAGATTCTTCCAAAACGGACAAAACAGGTCACATATTGATTTGTAAACAAAATGCTGTCAACGAATTCCTGAATTTCGGCAGGAGATTTTCCTGCAGTCTGCCCTACTCCCCAAGCTCCAAAATTATAATAAAAGGCGGCTGCAATCGCTAGCGTAAAGGTGCCCACGATAATCATACCTGCACCTGGAACTATAACCACACGGAATGGTTTTCTTGCTGTCATTGACACAAAGGAAAACATCGCGACTGCCATGGTAACCCAACCAAAAATATGAAATCGAAACATCCAAATCCAATACCACACATCTTCACCAATTGCCACAAAATCTGAAGCCACGATATATTCACCTATGTGGTGTGATGACAGTGCCCAGCCTCCCCATAATAGCAGCGCAGCAACTATAAAAGACCACCCGGTGAAACTTGTTTCAAAATCCTTTTTCATAGTATACGTTTTTTCATTAGTTCACTCACCCAACACTGTATCGTTTGCCTTTAAGAGTTGACTAAGCCAGCCAAATTTAATACGTCAAATTACCTCCTTGTGTAACATCTGTTACATACCAAGAATTATGAAATTGGTAAATTGGATGGTTAAGTTTAATGAGTACATAATTTCGCCATTTTGAAAAGAAGAGATTTTGTTAGAAAAGCCACATTAAGTTCGTTTGCAACACTTATAGGGGCGGAAATTGTTTTTGCATCCAGCATGCCAGAAGGCTACAGCCCCATAGCATTACAAGATCCAGATCCCTTTAAAATGTTTAATAAGCACAAAGACATGGTTGTCTTAAATGATAAGCCATGGAATATTGAAGCACAGGCCCATCTGTTGGATGATAAAATTACTCCTAATGCAAGCATGTTTATTAGAAATAATGGATTAGTGCCTCAGGAGATAGATGCTGATCAATGGACGCTTACCATAGACGGTGAATCGGTGGAAAAGCAAAAAACATATACATTGGCCGAATTAAAAACAAAATTTGAGCGTCACACCTATCAATTGACTTTGGAATGTGGTGGTAATGGCAGAAGTGAATTTAATCCGCCTGCCAAAGGGAACCAATGGACCATTGGAGCAGTGCATTGCGCCAGTTGGACAGGTGTGCGTTTGCGAGATGTTCTAAATGATGCTGGAATTAAAAGCAATGCCGTTTATATAGGGTTTCATGCTACTGATGTGCATTTGAGTAATGATCCTGGAAAAGAACCCATTTCCAGAGGCTGTCCTATGGAAAAAGCACTTCAAGACGAAACCATTTTGGCATTTGAAATGAATGGTGAAGATATTCCATTGGCCCATGGTTATCCTCTGCGTCTGATCGCAGGTGGCTGGCCAGCTTCTGTTTCAGGAAAGTGGGTCAACAGAATAAGTATAAGAAATCAAGTGCATGACGGCTCAAAAATGACCGGAGACGCCTACAAAACACCTTGTGAACCTGTTGCCCCAGGAGAAAAAGTGAAAGATGAAGATATGTGCATTATTGAGTCAATGCCTGTGAAATCATTGATTACCTATCCCAAATCCGGCGCAATTATAAAAGAAGGAAAGGCTGCCAATATTAGAGGTCATGCTTGGGCCGGCGAATTGGAAGTTTCAAAAATGGAATACTCCATCGACTTTGGATCAACATGGCGAACCTGTGCCATTGAAAAGCCAGCTAACCGATTAGCCTGGCAACATTTTTCCGCAAGTGTAAACTTTCCTAAAAAAGGATATTATGAAATTTGGGCCAGAGCAACAGATACCCGTGACACTGCGCAACCTATGTTATTGCCTGGTTGGAATCCAAAAGGGTATCTAAACAATGCATGCCACCGAATAGCTGTAAAAGTGAATTAAATGGCTATGCAGGATGATTTTATTAAACAGTTAAGGAAAGCACTTCATTTATTGCTCTTAATTCTTGGCCTATTTCTGATTACAGGTGGTTTATCAGTTTATTATATCATTGATCCCAATCTTACCGCATTTAAATCAGAACCAGACATCATGATAAATCCACCACTTGAAGTGGATAAAGACAGAATTGAAAATGGCATACATGTACGCACAGGATTAATTGAAGCAGAAGGATTAATGACTGTTGTTAACAATTGCACCGGCTGTCATTCTTCCAAATTGATAATCCAGAATAGAATGAATGCAGAACGCTGGAATGCAACCATCAAGTGGATGCAGGAAACACAAAATCTCTGGAATTTGGATGCCAACCAGGAAATTATTGTGAATTACCTAGTCAGCAATTATCCTCCAAAAGACAAAGGAAGGCGCGAAATTTTATCAAACATTGAGTGGTATGAATTGGAGGATTAACATAGCCTCACTTTTAATTGTTTTATCGGGATGCCAACAGGGGAAACCCATTGATACTGAAAAGCAAATCACGCCTGATGAAGTGGTGAAATTTGATAATTTAATTGAAATAGAAACATTTAAAAGAATGGCCCATCACGCCCATATCAAAATATTAGATTTTAGGAAAAAGGAGCTATATGATAAAGAGCATATAATGGATGCACTCCCAATCTGGAGAACAGATATTGAACATGCATCCTACCCCTACAGGGGAATGATGGCCAGTCCCACACAAATAGAAAATCTATTTAGCAGATTAGGAATTGGGGCAAATGATACACTCATAGTCTATGATGATAATGGACTGTGTAATGCTGCCAGACTATGGTGGATATTACAAAATTATAATTTCACAAATGTGAAATTGTTTCATGGAGGATTGGACGTTTGGAAAGAAAATAATGGTTCTGTGACGAGTGAAATACCTAAAATAAAAGATACAGTCTTTAAACTAACCGAAACCCCTTCAATGAAATACCACATTTCAAAAGAAGAAATGCTGAACACTTTAAATGCAGGTGTTGTTATTTTAGATACCAGATCGCTCGATGAATTTTCAGGGAAAAGACAAAAAAAAGGTGCTTCAAAAGCAGGAAGAATTCCAAAAAGTATCCATATAGATTGGGCGGAAACGATAGATTATAATGGGAGTAAAAAAATCAAATCTATTCAAGAGTTAAACGCCATATATAGTCATATGAATGTATCCAAAGAAGATCCTGTCATTGTGTATTGCCACAGTGGTATGCGTTCTGCACATACCACCTTTGTGTTGACACAATTATTGGGTTATAAAAATGTGAAAAATTATGATGGCTCCTGGACAGAGTGGAGTTCATTTGAAAATTTACCCTTTGAAAAAGACAGTTTAACAACAATTATTAATTAGAAATGACAAAGTATATAGATGCATTTATCAACTCTTTTATGGGTACCGTAGATTGGACTTGGAAATCTATAATCTTTCAAGTACCATTTTATACCAATTACTTTTGGGGACTTATAGCCATTTCACTTTTTGCATGGGGTTTAGAAATCGTATTTCCATGGCGAAAAGAGCAATCCATTATTAGAAAAGATTTCTGGTTAGATGGGTTTTATATGTTTTTTAATTTTTTCATTTTCTCCATTGCCGTAAGTGGCATTTATCAAATACTGGGACTCTTGTTAGCTGAAATAAATATTACCAACAAAAGCCTGGCACTTTTTGATATCTCACATTGGGCCATGTGGGTGCAGTTACTGGTTTTCTTTGTGATACTTGATTTTGTGCAGTGGTTCACACATGTTTTACTTCATAAGTATCCTTTTTTATGGAAGTTCCACAAAGTGCATCATAGCGTCAAAGAAATGGGATTTGCCGCCCACCTTAGATACCATTGGATGGAGAACATATTTTACAAACCCTTAAAAACTTTTGGCGTGATGATCTTGGGTGGTTTTGAGCCAGAACAAGCATATATTGTTCACTTTGTGGCCATTACAATAGGTCATTTAAATCATTCGAATGTTAAAATAACATGGGGGCCATTGAAGTACATTTTCAACAATCCGGTAATGCATTTATACCATCATGCCTCGGTATTGCCAGAAGGGAAATCTGGAGTGAATTATGGCATCAGTTTAAGCCTTTGGGATTATATATTTAAAACAAACTATATCCCAGAAGATAGCGGAACCATTGAGATTGGATTTAAGGGTGATGATAAATTTCCGAAGGATTTTATTGGACAAAATATTTATGGACTTAAAAAGGGACAGAAATGAATAACCCCACAGCAAACTGAAGGAGTATCGGAGCGTAGATTTTTTATTCGATACAAGCATCGGGTAATTAAACCAACTGGTGGGATCAAATCCATAAAAAACTCATAATGCCCAATCGCCACATTTAAGCGAAAGGTAATTTTAGCCTTAGTTGCTAAATTTACTGGTATGATTGAGTTCAGAATTGCTTCAATAAAAGACCTTGACCTACTGCTATATTGGGATACCAAATAGCATATGATAGATTGTGACCCAGACGATGACTGGGATTGGGAAATTGAATTAAAACGAGCGCCTGATTGGAGGCAGTAACTGGTCGCAGAATTGGATGGCGTGCCGATTGGTGTTATCCAGATTATTGATCCTTATCTTGAGGAAACACATTATTGGGTAGATGTTGATCAATTTATAAGGGCAATAGATATTTGGATTGGTGAAGAAACAAACCTCAATAAAGGATACGGCACTCAGATGATGCACTTAGCCATTGATAAGTGTTTTAGCAATCCTAAAGTAAACAGTATTCTCATCGACCCATTAATAACCAATACAAAGGCCCATCGGTTTTATGAACGATTGGGTTTTGAATTTCTTGAAGAAAGAACATTTGATGTATCCACCTGCTATGTATATGAGTTAAAAAGAAGCCATTATACGATAATTTCTAATCTCTAAAAACTTTGCATCAAGCAGATAAATCACCCATGATGTGGCGAATGTTCTGTTCGATTTTCACGGAAAGTTCATCCGTTGGCAGATCATTGATATCAGACCCAAATGGATCTTCTATTTCTTCCGCTAAGAGCTCGATACTCATCAGAACATAAAGTAGCAGCATAGAGATAACAATGGTCCAATAGCTATAAGTAGGAAGGAAAGCAAAAGGCAATGTGATTAGAAACAAAAAAATAAATTTCTTCATGAAGATGCTGTAGGAATAAGGGATGGGCGTATTTTTTATTCGCTCACAAATTCCTGTAATATCTGTAAGTGAGATTAGCTGGCTGTCCAATACGCGATATTGTTCTGCATCTATTGTTCCCTCCTTTTTCAGAATATTGGTAATTTCGATCAGTTTCTTAGCAATGGCATTGGGCATATGAGGAATAAGGTCCAGATGTAGATCGTTTCTCAATTTTTCCATCTCCTCTTTTGCAACCCCAGCTCTGAGATGCTCCTTCAATGTTTTAGGATAGGCAGCCATACAATCTGTAATTAGCTTCCTATGCACGTGATCCTCTGGAACCATTACGGCAAATTTCATGGCCATATTTCGGCTGTTGTTCACCAGTGCTCCCCATGTTTTTCTTCCTTCCCACCAACGATCATATGCTCCGTTGCTCCTGAAGACAAGAAAAAAACCAAGAACTATTCCCATGATGCTGTGAACAGCTGTGGTACCTACGTAATCAACCTGGAAATAGTGAAAGACGAATGCGAGCATCGAAGTATAAAGTGCCACATAAATCAGTGCAGCGGATAACCGTTTGAATATGGCCTTACTAGATTCGTGAGTGAATACGTGTAACCAACTTTTAGGATCATAATTAACCATAGTGGTAAAAATAGTCCCGAAAAGACCAAATCAGCAAAAGTGACTCCTGGGAATCCCGGAATAGGCAAAATGCTGTTTTTGAGAGGTGTTTACCTAATGTTAAACCTATAGATGAAACTGAAAAGGCTCGATGGCCACTACCTAAAATCCCCCAGGTGGCAACTGTGGGTAAGGGACAATCGCTTCTATCAAAAGCATCACACCACTCTTGGTCAGCAATGTCAAAGTGATCAAAATCGCACTTACTATGATTGCCACCCCTACATTGTTATTTCTTATTTCTTCAAACTCATCAATGGGGGTAATTTTCGAATAGAGGAACGTACTAATCAGGCCTATCAATACTGCCGCGACATACGCGATGGTGATGTACATAAAACCTGTCCCAATGAATTTATATACCAAGGTGAAAGTATCACTTCCCTGATTGAGCAATCGAAAAGAAGAAATCAAAGGTTGTACCACGCCACTCACCATGAGACCAACAGAAATAATAATAGATGCAGTAAAGATGCTATAGGCAAGGTTAAACTGATGAATGCCGTAATATTTTGATCCAACAAACTGCACTATTTTGTAGGTCAGTGCCAATATAAAAATACCGATAGTTATGGCGGAGAAGATTTCAATCAGGGCGAGTAAGGCGATGTTATAATTCATTGACAAGTGCGATTTTCCAGTAATTAATATTATTCATATCAGGCGGAAGCATACCGGCTGTCCACCCTGTAGCTGTGGTTTCCCAAAAATAAAATTTATCTCTATTATGCATGATAAAATTGCCGGTGGATGGGATGTCAAGCGCGAGCATAGCATGTGCATATTCATTGCTCACCACAATCATTGGTCGGAAGCCCAAATCCTCGAACAAGGCGTATAGCAGTACCGCACGCGTATCACAATCTCCATAAAGTGAATGTATAAATTCGTAGGGAGATAAAATGCCAAATGCCACGTTTCCGACACATGGATGTTTGCCAGTTTTGGTACTTCTGCATTCATCTCCCAGCACATAACTATAAGGTATATCCTGCACGAATGACACGATCAATTCAGCGAACTGAGTAGGATCAAAATTTTCATTGCGTGAAATCTGTCGGAGAGAATCGGCGACAAACCGAACGTAATCCTTGTTTTGATCTACCAAATGACGATAAACTGATCCCCAGTAATTGTTGTAATCAATGCCATTTTCCACAATTGCGTTTCTTTCTAATTCACGCTGATCGCTGAC
>JBLICU010000082.1:0-15528 GCA_047632435.1 Cyclobacteriaceae bacterium | reverse complement strand
GACAAATAGATAGAACTAGAGGTTGTGGAGAGTACTGGTGCTGCATTACCAAAGTATTTTGACAAAGCATTCGGCAGTAAAGAGTTGCCCAAGGCTATCTCCATATCTGGGATTTCAATACTCTGATTGGAAAGAGCTAGCGCCAGATTTACCGCCCAGGACAAATTCCCAGTATAATCCAGGTCAGACTGATCAACAACCACGAGATTCAGATGATAACCATCTGTGGCATTCCCTTCAAGTTCTATGTCGAAAATCACTTCTCCCTCAATATCAACATCAAGAGTGACACCAATATTGTTGAAAATATCTATTTCACCTCTGCCATCAAAATGGACATTATACAACCTCAACTTGTTACCTGTTTGAATATCCACATCAGCACTTTCCAGATTAATAAAATATTCACCAATGTTTCCAGGCCCATCCGTATCTCCGACATTAATGGATCTGGCATCTATTAAGACATCCAATGCGCTGGTGATTTGTGCCTCGCTTAAGGAAACCCTAAACAATTCTTGTGCATACATAGGCAGCACAGCCGCAAATAAACTTGTAATTAAAAGCACCTTCTTCATATGATCTGATTTTTAGTTCCTTATATTCTCTAATCGTCAGCCTCTTTCTTATTTAGCCGATAAGTCACCATAAACTCTACTCCGGCCAGATATAAGTGTCTTCTTGTTCGAAGATTTCCATTACTTACACCCATCAAATGGTAGGTGAAATTCGGAGTAATAGAGGCACTTATTTTTTCAACTATTTTGGATTGAATACCTATGCCGATAGAAAGTGCAGGGATATATGTCCTGTTGTTGAATGCGTTATTTTCACGCCAATCGTCCTCCAATGTTCTAACATACTCCTGCAGAAAAATAAAGTTGTTAAAGCCTATCCTTATTATCGGTGTAAACCATTTTTCCTCTAATACATTATATTGAGCCGTTATAGGTATGCTGAGAAAATCGAATCGATGAACAAAGTCAAATGTTCGCTCCTCTGCGCCAACAATTACGCCAATAGCAACTTGGCTAATACCTAACCTCGAATAATGGATTCCACTTCCGAATGAAAATTTCTTGCTGAACTGGTAACGACAAACCAGCCCAATTTCAAACCCCATTGTTGGTTCATCTAGTTTCAAAATGCTATTATCTAAATTCTGATTTGGTCTTAATAATCGATATGCATATCCCAGATTCCCACTCAATCCTATATCGACCTGTGCAATCCCCTTAGAGACAAAAACAACCGAAAAAGCGAGAACAATACCTATTAACTTCATCTGCATAGCTCAATTATTTTGAATGGATGTTCCTGGAAGACTTACCCAAAAGGTCGTTCCAACACCGAGTCCAAGTTTAAAAGTTCGAACGTGAAATGTATTTGGCGTTTCATACAAAATTCGAATATAGTAGTTTGCAGCAGCATAGTTGGTCGTTTTAAGAAATACTCCGTCCAAATCACCCTTTTCATAATCTATATTTAAGGCTATATCTACCAATTCTTGAGGCGGATTAGTAGGCGAAAGTATCTCCAATCTTTTGACTGTGAAATTTTTACTGCCCCTGGTATAGATATCCTCACCACCTCCACTCGAAACAGCTCTCACCTCAAATAGCTCATCACCCTCCAAATGAGTATTCGTAGTGATTTTCACCTTTCCTGGATCGACCTCCACATCAATAGAAAAATAAGGACTTACAATTTTTATGCTTTGATTCTCCATCCATGTGGTGCTGATCCTTTTAGCTAATTTCTCCGGATACACTTCAAGTTCCAAATCTTCCCATTCAGCAATGATTGCATCTTTAATCTCCTGATGTGTGGAAAGGCTGTTGACCTTACTCACAAATGCCTCCGATATGCCCACAACGCTAACATCAGATACGCTCGGTGTAGGTATGATAAAAGCAAAGTCATCTTCAAATCTTAATATCCCATCATAAGCATTATTAGAAGCATCTACCTTAAAACCAAAGTGAATTTTTGCGTTGTTATTCAGAAACGCTATTTCCGGCAATAGCAGATCGACAGTAAAGGTGAAAGACCCAACATTGTCCGTATAAGACCTCTGAAAACCAGCTTTATTGTATTGCTCTGTGAGAAACATGTTCACCGCAACATCAGTAATTTCAAAAGTGGCGCCCACTTCTGTTCCTTGAGCATATACCTTCGTGCCGAACAAAGAGCAAAAGAAGATTGTCAGAAAATACACTTTAATAACCTTCATAATCAATCAGTCAATATCATTTTCTTAGTATCAATCAACTTGCCATCTACCACTAAGGTATAATGGTAAAGTCCAGCTTTGAATTCCCGACCTGGTATAGTGAGGCTTCCATCACCAGATTGATCCAAAGTGATCTTTTTCAATTGTTGTCCATTCAGATTATAAATAAACAGTAATGCCTCCATCGCTTCGTCCGGAAGTGTGTAACGGATCTGCGTACTTTCAGTAAATGGGTTTGGGTTGTTTTGCATCAAGGAGGAAGTATTTATTACATTTCCACCATCAACACCATCAAGTCTATTTCCTGATGGTTTTTGTTTTGAAATAAGATTTTGTAACTCCTCGATCTGGACTTGTTGTTCCTTGATCGCTTCTACCAGCACAGGCACTATCTTGGTGTAATCAACTGCATAGATATCTGTAGAATCATCATGAAGGACAGCTTCAGGAAGGAATTTATTTACATCCTGTGCGATGAAGCCTATTTTATTCTTTCGTATTTTTTCAACATGATCAGAATATTTTGAATCTTTAGGTACTGAATCTGTCTCAAAAACAGATTTCTTTAAATCATATTTCACCCCACTCAAGGATTTTATTATACCCAAACTACCAGTTAATTGTTTGATATTTTCCTTTTGTCGCTGGTCCGAAAGTGTTGCAAAGGAATAACTGAACATAACATTGAAAGCTTTTCCGTAGTAACCAATCGTGCTAATGTTATTGCTCGTTGGTACAATTCTCTTGGCAGGATATCCGTATGGGCTGGTTGCAAATGATTCTATCAAGATGGAACTCAAATAGGATGAAAACAGAGCATCACCTGTTGCTTGAAATTTATATGTACTTAAATCATAAGTAGAACTTGGTAATCCGCCTCCTATTCCAACATTTCCACTAGAATTCATCTCTATCTGCGCTAGTGAGGGGTAGGCAATTAAAGCAACCAAAACAATAAAAAATAATCTTTTCATAGTTAGGTAATTAATTGGTGAATACCTCAATCTACCCCCCCCCATTGTAAATAAACAAGAATTTATGCGTTTTTTTTTCTTACAACGCCTTTATTTAGAATCGGTCTAAACAGGTATTTGTAAGTCTTACTGGGTACATTGCATCAAAGCTGCTTAGTGGTAAACAAAATGCACCCTGTCTAAAAATTGTGGATAATTATTTGCTATGGAATCATGAAGCCACATACTTTTGCCGTCCTTATGTTTTTTGAAAACCGACAACTAAATACCTTGTGGGATTCCTGCCTTCGCAGGAATGACGGCCTTCGCCCCACCTTCCATAGCTGTGCGACGGGCAGTAGGAATGACGGTGATACTGCACTTGTTGTGTCGAAGTTGAAATCCAGGAGCCTAATCCTTCCGCTGCTATTCTTGCTAGTTCTTTATAGTTGTAAAACCGCCAAGCTAGCAACCACACAAACGAGCGTGGTTGATCCAATCATTGTTCCATTGGATACCCTAATACAAAAACCATTGTATATTACTCAAAAAGGAGACACACTCCCCTCCTTAGATCTGGAAGTGGACATTGCTATCAAGAGACTATTACCTGATACCATTTCGATAGCTGCAGTGGGCGATATCATGATGGGAACCAATTATCCCAATAAATCCTATCTGCCTGCCGATAATGGAAAGTTTCTGTGGAACGAGAGCCGTGAAATACTTAAAAATGCTGATATCACATTCGGCAATTTGGAAGGAACTATATTGGATGGAGAAGGTGATCCTAAAGAATGTAATAATCCGAAAGCATGTTACCTGTTTAGAATGCCCACCTCCATCACCTCCAATTTGGTGGATTGTGGATTTGATCTGATGAGTGTGGCGAATAACCACGCCAATGATTTTGGAACGGTGGGAAGGATCAGTACCCAAAAGACACTTGACTCATTGGGCATAGTGACTGCCGGATCTATAGAAAATCCATATACCATTACCAAAATCAATGGTATGAGAATAGGATTTGTAGCGTTTGCTCCAAACAAAGGGACATTGGGTTTTTATGATACAGCTCGTGCCATAGCGATCATAAAGGAGTTGGAGCTTGAATCAGATATGGTTATTGTTTCCATACATGGCGGTGCTGAGGGTGCGGCCAATCAACATTTGACTAGAAAGAGAGAATTTTATTTCGGTGAAGACCGGGGAAATATTTATGAATTCAGCCATCTCATGATTGACAATGGAGCTGACGTAATTATTGGTCATGGCCCTCATGTATCTCGTGCCATAGAGGTATACAAGAAAAGAATTATTTCCTACTCACTTGGCAATTTTTGCACCTATGGCAGGTTTAATTTGACAGGAGCCAATGCAGTAGCACCCATACTCATAAGTAAGGTGAGTGCTTCAGGAGAATTTCTTACTGGAGAAATTATTTCCTTCAAACAAACTTACGCCGATGGACCTAAATTTGACCCAACTTTGACAGCTTCAAGGACTATTTCGAAATTATCTCAAGAAGATTTCCCTGAAAATGAAATATTCGTTGATGAAAAAGGAAGAATTATCTATCTTCATAATTGAAATCCACCGCCGTGCCCTACAAAGAGAAAGAAATAGAAAAAAAATACTTCACCATCGGTGAAGTAGCAGACAAAATGGGGGTCGCGACATCACTTATTAGATTTTGGGAGGGTGAATTTGAAATTATCAAACCCAAAAAAAATCGCAAAGGAAATCGACAGTTTACACAAGCAGACATTAAGAACGTAAAACTCATTTACTACCTAGTAAAGGAGAAAGGATACACCCTACAAGGTGCTCGGGATTTTATCAAAAATGACGCTGATGCGGCCACTGGAAAACTCGAAATGATTGAGTCGCTCAAAAACATAAAAGCATTTTTAACTAAAATCAAAGCAGAGCTTCCATAAACATGGAAGACGAAAAGCTTTATCAGGTTGCTCTAGAGCTTGTTCCTGGTATTGGAAGCGTTCATTCCAAAAATCTGATTAGCTATTGCGGTTCAGCAAAAGCCGTCTTCGAAGCTAAAAAGCCACACTTATTGAAAATTCCCGGTATCGGTGGGAAGGTTATCAACGCACTTAAAAGCCAAAGTGTATTAACTGAAAGCGAGCAGATATTAAAGAAATGTGAGAAATCAAATATCCAAATTTCATATTACACAGATTCGGCCTACCCTAATCGCTTGAAGCAAATTGCAGACTGCCCCAACATCCTATATTTGAAAGGAGAAGGAACGCTAAATCCCGATCGAACGATTGCCATCGTTGGCACTAGGAATGCCACTCCCTATGGCAAGGAGGTCACAGAGAATATAGCCATTGCTTGTGGCACCTTAAAAGCTACAATCGTAAGTGGACTTGCCTATGGCATTGATATTCACGCCCATCGTGCAGGGCTTGCAGCAGATGTGCCGAATATCGCCGTGCTGGCAGGAGGTTTGAATAAAATTTACCCATCTGTACACAAAAAAACGGCTGAGAACATACTAGAGAAGGGTCTTTTGATTTCTGAAAATGCTCCTGACGTACAGGCAGAAGCACATTTTTTTCCCGCTAGAAACCGAATAATTGCCGGAATATCGGATGCCACAATCGTTGTAGAAGCCGCCATCAAAGGGGGTGCGCTCATCACTGCCAATATCGCCGATTCGTACGACAAGCCAGTTTTTGCTGTGCCAGGAGATCTTGAACATAAATATTCGGAAGGGTGCAATTATCTCATAAGGAATCAGAAAGCGTATATCTACACTGGGCCAGAAGATATTATTTACCATTTGAATTGGGATTTGGAATCCTCAGCGCCCAAAAAACAGAAACGGAATTTTGACCATCTCAGCGAAGAAGAAAGAAGGGTTTGCGAAGTGTTAGCTGCCAATGAAGCCGGCATAGCTATTGATGATATAGCATGGAAATCACAAATTACCATCAACAGAGCAGCGTCTGTTTTAATTATATTGGAATTTCAAGGTGCAGTAAAAAGCCTACCTGGTAAAAGGTATCAGTTAATCTAAAAAGGATAAATTATCGGGATCAAAAAAGTGGCAATTATCCAGAATATCAAATTGAGCCAAACTCCAATCCTAAAAAAATCACCGAATTTATATTGCCCGGCACTGTACACCATGGTGTTTGTCTGATACCCAATGGGTGTCATGAACGAAGCAGATGCCGCGAGCATTACCGCAATCAAAAAAGGATATGGACTCACCTCCAATTTTGCAGCGGTGGCAATCGCAATCGGCGCAATAAGTGCTGCTGTAGCATTGTTTGACATAATTTCAGTTAACAAAGAAGTGGTTATATATAAACCCGACAGAATAGCCACAGGTCCCCAGATACCCAAATTATCAATAAGCGAATCAGAAATAAGCACCGCTAAACCACTATTGTTCATCGCAACACCTAAGCTAAGTGCACCCGCAAGCAGAAAGACAATCCTCCATTCTATGGATTTGTATAACTCACGCATGCTGATCGTTCCTGAAACTACAAGCATGCAAGCTCCCAATGCTGCAGATATAGCGATTGGCAAAATATTGAATGCTGCAAGTCCCACAACTGCAGCAATTACTGATAAAACCGTAATAAATCGTCTTCTGTCAAAATCGATGATACCTTGTTCAGAAAGAATGATGAAAGGACTGTTTTGGCTCATTTCCATTTTTTTCAAAATCTCAACCCGATGGGTTTTGATTTCAATCAAAACAACGTCACCCGGTCTGAGCTCAACTTCGTGGAGGTTTTCGTGTAATACCTCTTCGCGGTGTAGAATGGCCAACGGAACAGCCCGAAACATTCTTCTAAAATCCATTTCCCTTAGGCTCTTGCCTGCGAACTCAGAACCAGTGGTGATAACAAGTTCTAGAATGGTAGTATTACCTAATTGGATCTCACTGTCGCCAATTTTAACTGCGGATGAGCTTAGGCTTACTTTTAGTCGATCTTTGAGTTCTTTTATTTTATCAACGTTGCATCTTACCTTGAGAATGTCTCCCTTATTGATTAGAAAATCACCTGTTGGCAAAGCAAAAACTGATTTTTCTCTCCTTATTTCGATAATATCCAACTCCATTTCCTTAGCTATTATGGAGTCCATGATTCTTTGCCCAACAAAATCAGAACCTTCCAGAATCTCTATTTCAGTAATGTAATTTCTTATTTCATACTGTTCAGATAGGTTCATATCCTTGCGCCTATCCGGAAGCAATTTTTTACCAAACAGGAAAATATAAGTAGCTCCGACAATCAAAAAGACCAGCCCAATTGGCGCAGAATAAAACATAGAAAATCCTTCCAATCCATTCGACTCAGCTATACCACTTACGAGCACGTTGGTTGAAGTTCCTATGAGCGTACAAGTTCCTCCGAAAATGGAGGCGTATGAAAGTGGAATCAACAGTTTTGATGGACTTATGTTGGACATATTTGCCACACTTACCATGACAGGAATGAACATGGCCACTATGGGTGTATTGTTGACAAATGCCGAGAACACTCCGATGAAAAGGATCATAGTCAGGATGCCAACATTATAGTTCTTTCTAAAAACTTTACTCAACAGTGGACCAATTCGCTGCAATGCCCCAGTTTTCAGCAAAGAATAACTGATCACAAACATAAATGCAACGGTAATAGTCGCTGGATTGCTGAAACCTGCTAATCCTTCCTGTGGGCTGATAATACCAAAAACCACAAGACTGAGCATGATCAGCATGGATACCAGATCTATGGCAACCCATTCAGTAGCGAAAAGAACGACTGCTACCAGTACTACAACTAAAACTATGATTGCTTCAATGCCCATTAATGCAAACTGCGAGATTAAAAGTGTAAATAAAGACCAAACTAGTTAAAAACATCGTTCGAAATAAGCAGGGATTCATTAAATGCGTCCAAATTGATATTATGTTTGACATCAATTTGATTTAAAGCATCAATGATGGTTTCAGTGGCAATGTTACCAACAAGGTCGTCTTCGGCCATTGGGCATCCGCCAAATCCGCGTATCGCACCATCTATCCTTCTACAACCAGATCGAAAAGCGGCCAATAATTTTTCCTGAGAATTATCAGGATGGGAATGTAAATGTGCCCCAAATTCAATGTGCGGAAATTTGGGAATGAGTGATGTGAATAATTGTGTAATTATCTCAGGTTTAGAAATGCCAATGGTGTCGGCCAAAGAAATAACATCTACCTCCATTTCATCCAATCTATCAACAAAGTCGCTTACATAATCCAATTCGTAGGGATCACCATAGGGATTTCCAAAACCCATGGATAAGTAAACGACAAGAATTTTATCGTTGATCTGGCAGATTTCCTGAATCTCAGAAAGGTTATCAAATGCATCCTCTATTGACCGATTAGTATTCCGCTGCTGGAAAGTTTCTGAAAGGGATAACGGATATCCTACATATTGTATTTCATGAAAATCTGCGGCAGTTTCAGCACCACGAACATTGGCAACTATCGCCAATAACTTCGATGATGTGCTACTTAAATCAAGTTGATCTAGGACTTCAGCAGTATCTGCTAATTGCGGAATGGCCTTTGGTGAAACAAAACTCCCAAAATCTATCGTATCAAATCCTACCCTGAGCAGCGAATTGATGTATTTCACTTTCAATGCTGTGGGGATGAATCTCTCCATTCCTTGCATGGCATCTCTAGGACATTCGATGATTTTCATTAAGGTGCTTTCTGTAAATATAGTTTAGAATAGTGCTTTGGCTATTCTATATACAGAATCAGATTTACCCATTGAATAAAAATGAAGGACAGGCACACCAGCATCCATCAGTTCTTTCGATTGCTGAATTCCCCATTCCACTCCCACTTCTTTCACTGCCTGATTGTCTTTACATTTTTCTATGGCTGCATGCAGATCATCAGGAATATCAATATGGAAAATACTTGGGAGTACGTTCATGTGGCTCAAAATGGTGAGCGGTTTAAGGCCGGGAATGATAGGCACATTGATTCCAGCTGCGCGACATTTGTCTACAAACTCAAAATATTTTTGATTGTCGTAGAACATCTGCGTCACTACATATTCCGCTCCCGCATCGATCTTCTGTTTTAGAAACTTCAAATCTGATTTCATATTGGGTGCTTCAAAATGCTTTTCGGGATAACCGGCTATCCCTATGCAGAAGTTGGTGGGCACTGCGTTTTGGAGTTCTTCATCCAAATATTCGCTTTTATTCATTCCCGATATTTGATGAACCAAATCAATCGCATAGGCATTGCCTTCAGGCTCAGAATAGAAGGCTTTTTCGGAACTAATCGCATCGCCACGCAATGCCAACACATTGTCAATTCCCAGGAAATTAAGATCAATTAGGGCATTTTCTGTTTCCTCTTTTGTGAATCCTCCACATATGATATGTGGCACTGGATCTACCTCATATCGGTTTTTGATAGCTGCACAAATACCAACTGTACCTGGTCGCTTGCGTATTGTCTTTTTCTCCAACAATCCATTTCCACGATCCTTATACACGTATTCTTCCCTGTGATAAGTGACATCTATGAAAGGAGGTTTAAACTCCATCAACGGGTCGATGTGCGTAAAAAGACTTTCGATGCTATCTCCCTTTTTAGGTGGAATTATTTCCAGCGAGAAAAGGGTTTTGCCGTTTGCGGCTTCTATGTGTTGATTAACTTTCATTTAATAAGTTTGAAAGATGTTATAGTTTTTAAGTGTTATAGTTTTTTGTTCAGATACTTAATCATATCAAGTGCTTGATGCTTGGTCCTCTTTACCACCTCAATAACCCAAATTAGGCGCCAACCAGCGTTCAATGATTTTTTTGTCCATGCCTTTCCTTGTGGCATAGTCTTCAATCTGATCTTCATAGATTTTCCCCAAACCGAAATATTTGGATTCAGGATGAGAAAAGTAAAAACCACTTACCGAGGCAGCTGGAAACATGGCGAAACTCTCTGTTAATGCTATACCTGTGTGCTCCTCTGCATTCAATAAATCAAATAAATGTGCCTTCTCTGTATGATCCGGGCAAGCAGGATAACCAGGGGCCGGGCGAATACCTTTGTATTTTTCTTTGATCAAATCTTCTACTCCAATGGCCTCATCTGGAGCATATCCCCATAGTTCTCGACGCACCCTCTGATGCATCATTTCTGCAAGTGCTTCTGCCAAACGGTCAGCTACAGATTTGATCAGGATAGAATTATAGTCGTCATGATCGGCCTCATACATTTCAGCCAAATCTTTGGTGCCGAAACCAGCCGATACTGCAAATCCACCAAAATAATCTTTCAAACCAGTAGATTCAGGTGCGATAAAATCGACTAAGGATATGTTGGGAATACCCAGTCCTTTCTTTCCCTGCTGTCGAAGAAAATGAAAGTTGTTTATAACCTTTGATCTGGTATCATCTTCAAATATTTTTACATCATCAGCCACTGCGATCGCTGGAAAAATACCTACTACGGCTTTGGCTTTTAATTTTCCATTGGCAATGACTTGATCCAACATGGCATTTGCGTCATTATAGAGTTTTTTAGCCTCGATTCCAATGATCTGGTTTTCGAATATAGACGGGTATTTACCTTTGAGCATCCACGTATTGAAGAATGGCGTCCAGTCGATAAAAGGTCTAATCTCTTCCAATGAAATATCGTCATAGGCCTTTACACCCAAGAAATTTGGTTTAGGTGGTTGGTAAGTACTCCAATCGATCTTGAACTTATTGCCGACAGCAAATGAAAATGGCACACTTGCTTTCTCATCTTGGCGATTTTCATGACCAAGTTTTAGCACCTCATATTCCTTCTTAACTTCAGCGACCAAGTTAGCCTTACCTTCTCCCATCAATTTGGTTGCCACACCCACACTTTTGGATGCATCCAGCACATGGATGACTGAACCATTAAACTTTGGAGCTATTTTCACTGCGGTGTGAATTCTTGATGTAGTCGCCCCGCCAATGAGTAATGGCAGATTGATTCCTCTGCGCTCCATCTCCTCAGCTACGTGCACCATTTCATCCAGAGATGGCGTGATCAAACCGCTCAATCCTATGATATCCACGTTTTGTTTGACGGCCTCATCGAGGATCTTCTCAGCCGGCACCATGACCCCAAGGTCAACAATATCGTAATTGTTACATCCAAGAACTACACCTACTATGTTTTTTCCGATATCATGAACATCCCCTTTTACGGTAGCCATCAGGATTTTACCCTTGCTGGTTTTCATATCGCCTGAACGGCGCTTTTCTTCTTCCAAATATGGAATAAGATAGGCAACTGATTTCTTCATCACACGGGCACTTTTGACTACCTGAGGTAAGAACATTTTCCCTGATCCAAACAAATCACCTACGACATTCATACCATCCATCAAGGGGCCTTCAATAACATGCAGAGGTTTATCGCTTTTCTGCCTTGCCTCTTCGGTATCCACCTCTATAAAATCGACGATACCTTTTACCAATGCATGTTTCAACCGCTCTTCTACGGTATTCTCACGCCAGGCATGATCCAATACTTTGACTTTACCACCACCTTTAACTTGCTCGGCAAAGGCGAGCAAGCGCTCTGTGGCATCCTGTCTTCTATTGAGCAACACATCTTCCACACGTTCCAAAAGATCCTTTGGGATTTCATCATAAACTTCTATCATTCCGGCATTGACAATTCCCATATCCATACCTGCTTGAATCCCATGGTAGAGGAAGGATGAGTGCATCGCTTCTCGCACGACATTGTTTCCTCGAAAGGAGAAAGACACATTGCTCACTCCCCCACTTACCTTCGCTCCTGGTAAGTTTTCTTTGATCCATTTTGTGGCATTGAAAAAATCGACAGCATAGTTGTTGTGCTCATCGATACCGGTTGCCACCGGGAAAATATTAGGATCGAAGATGATGTCCTGTCGCGGGAAATCAATTACGTCCACTAAAAGGTCATAACATCTTTTGCAGATATCAATTCTTCGCTGGTATGTGTCTGCCTGACCAAGCTCATCAAAGGCCATTATTACTGTAGCAGCACCGTATTGCTTCAATTTTTTCGCCTGATAAAGGAATTTCTCTTCCCCTTCTTTGAGTGAAATGGAATTGACTACACCCTTTCCCTGAATGCACTGCAAACCTGCTTCAATAATCTCCCATTTGGAAGAATCTACCATCACCGGAATACGTGAAATCTCTGGCTCAGAAGCAATCAAATTTAAAAACCTGACCATGGCTGCCTTGCCATCAAGCATGCCTTCATCCATGTTGACATCCAAGATCTGAGCACCACCACGGACCTGATCCAAAGCCACTTCCAGGGCATCTTCATATTTTTCCTCAAGAATCAATTTGGAAAAACGAGCCGATCCGGTGACGTTGGTACGCTCGCCTATATTGACAAAATTGGTTTCTGAGGTTATAGTGAGTGGTTCAAGACCCGAAAGTTGTAAAGGAGGAATATGCATTTTTAATAATCTTCGTTCAGTTGTAGATAACTAGTTCTTGATGTGAAATCTCTTTTTCATAACTCATCAACTAGCTTATATTCCTTAGCTTTTCTTGGCTCAAAATTCTTGGCTATTTCAGCAATTCTCCTGATATGATCTGGAGTAGTTCCGCAACATCCTCCAATGATATTGATCCAGCCCTGCTCTAGAAATTCTTGAATTTCGGCTCCCATTTCATCAGGAGTTTGGTCATATTCTCCAAACTCATTCGGCAATCCGGCGTTTGGATGAGCACTTACCATGAAAGTCGATTTATCTGCCATGGTTTGAAGGTATGGTCTCAATTCTCTGGCACCAAGTGCGCAGTTCAGACCAACACTCAATAGGTCCATATGGGATATTGATATTAGAAATGCTTCTGTGGTCTGTCCTGATAAAGTGCGTCCTGATGCGTCCGTGATTGTTCCGGAGACCATCACCGGTATTTTCACACCTCTTTCAGTATTAAGATCATCTATTGCAACAAGGGCGGCTTTTGCATTCAAAGTATCAAAAACAGTCTCAATAAGAAACCCATCAACACCACCATCCAGAAGTGCTGAAGCTTGTTCATAATAGGCTGATTTTAGTCCTTCAAAAGTTACCGTTCTATAGGCCGGATCATTGACATCTGGAGAAATAGATGCCGCCATATTCGTTGGCCCGATGGAGCCAATAACAAAGCGAGGTTTGTCGGGATTTTTAGCTGTGAATTCGTCTGCCACTTCCCTTGCAATTTTTGCCGACTCAAAATTGAGTTGATACACCAGATGTTCGAGTTTATAATCACCCTGTGCAATGCGCGTGCTGCTGAAAGTGTTCGTTTCAGCGATATCTGCTCCCGCTTCGAAATACTCGGCATGAATGGCTCTTAGCACATCAGGTCGGGTCAAGGCCAGTAAATCATTATTACCTTTCAAAGAATGAGGGTGATCTTTCAAAGCCTCATTCCTGAAATCTTTCTCCTCCAGCTTATATCGCTGAATCATGGTACCCATGGCTCCATCAAGTACAAGTATGCGCTGTTGAGCTAATTCTTTTAGCTTATTCATTTATTAAAATTTAGCACAGTTATAGAGAAATGAACCTTGAAGGGGAAAATCTTATCTCTTCTCAAATCTGGATATACTCCGATATTTGAGTGGGAATTAGCACCGAAATCCACTAAGCGGACAGGTTGCCAAGACGTCAAAGGGCCCAATCCCTCGGTCTTTCTCGATAAATGTGGCTGCAAATATACCAATAAAGTCTATTCAAAATGATTTAAATCAAGGAATAAATAATCAGGTCTATTGGCTTAAAAATCATAATTTTACTGCGTGAAATTTGCAGCCATAGACATTGGATCCAATGCCATCCGACTTCAATTAACGAAAGTTTTGGAATTCGAAAACCGGATAACCTTCAAAAAACTGGAGTACATCCGCTTTCCTTTAAGACTCGGACATGATGTATTTAGCATAGGCAAAATAGGTTCGGAAAAAGAAGAGGCCTTCATGAAGCTGATGCATGCTTATAAAAACATGATTGACCTTTATGAAATCATACATTATTATGGATGCGCCACTTCTGCCATGCGTGAATCTGAAAATGGCATAGATATCGTTCGCCGAGTGCAGGAAGAGGTTGGTCTGGAGCTTAATATCATTTCAGGGCAAAGAGAGGCAGAAATGATCAATACGGTCATAAGTTTGAATTTGGATAATCAAACTTATATTCACATTGACGTGGGTGGCGGTAGTACAGAATTAAATTTCTATCGAAATCAAGAAAAAGTCCTTTCGGAATCATTCAATCTGGGATCTGTGAGAAGACTGGAAAAAAACGATTCACCTCAGGTATGGGAAGCAATGCAAAAATGGATTCAAGATCAACTGAAAGGCAATAAAGGTCGAATTGTCGCAATAGGTACGGGTGGAAACATCAATAAACTTTATGAGCTTTCAAAGGTGAAAAGTAAGCGAATCATGTCGATCAATACCTTGATAAAGATGCAGGAATATCTGAAAGGAACAACATTAGATGATCGATTGAATCGACTACAATTGAATCCGGATAGGGCTGATGTGATTATACCTGCCTCCGAAATTTATCTTAGTGTGATGCGGTTTGCCGGGGCAAAATCTATCTATGTTCCTGATATAGGGTTGAAGGACGGAATCAATTATTACCTATACGACAAATATTATCCCTCTAAGGGTAAAGTTTTAGTGAGGAATTCGTAATCACCACTCCACTCGATAAGTTAGAATCGGAATCAAGCCCAAGTTATATTGTGACTCCTCCTGACCAGTGAAAAAATCATAATATCGAAATGATTCATTCTGGTAGTTTGTGGCATTTTGAATGTCAAGAGAAATACTGGAAGTCCGTCCCTCCTTGTGCCGCGTCCAAATCAATCGTAAATCCAGTCGAAGAAATGGATCGGTGCGGTATGGATCTATCGAATAATTTGCATCTAAAAGATTAGGAAACAATGGTAGACCATCATAAAAAAGTCCGCCCTGATAAAGAAATTTTAAGTTTGCTGCAAAAGATTTTCGCTTATCGCCTTTTGATCTAACCCACTCTTTTCCACCTGATAAACTCAAATTATATTGGGTATTGTTATGGTTATCAGTCCTTTCTCCCAAAGTCGATTGAAAAAGACTTCCTCCTAGTCGGAAGTAATAATTTTTAGAAAATGACTGCTCACCTAAGACAGAGAGACCATATGAGGAAGCTATAACTTTTTCCTGGTAAATATTCGAAACTTTAGGAAATTGATAATAGAATCCCTCTACTCCAAGACCAAAATTTTCAGTTTCAAATTGATAACCTAGTGTGAGCCTATCCGATT
>JBLICU010000081.1:0-15696 GCA_047632435.1 Cyclobacteriaceae bacterium | reverse complement strand
GTAATATTGATAATATCAGATGTCCCTACTACAACCTCCTGGGCGATAAATCCAACGTAGGTGATAATCAGAATTTCACCTTGAGCTGCCGTAAGTGAGAACCTGCCATCAAAGTCTGTTATGGTTCCAGCAGCAGATCCCTTAATCATGACTGTAGCACCAGGTAATCCTTCGGCATCCTCTGATGACACTACTCTACCATCAATTTGGGCTTGTCCAAATACCGCTAGGGTGCCGAGCAAAAGTGAAAGGATTCCTGAAATTCTTAAGATTCTAAGAGAATTAATTTTTAGCATCAGAATATATGAATTTTTAAAAAATATTTAACAGGTTAAACAGAAGAAAGGTGAACAGACAAAAAAGCCCCAATACGGTCAATCCAATTTTTAATACACTCTTCTTCATTTTTAACAGATTCTAAAGCCAAATTTCTCATAGTCATGAAACTTTTAAGTCGAGAAAATCAGCAATCTGTGGGGGGATTTTCGACATCAAGTGTATCAAGCCTTGCTGAAAGGCTATTGCTGTCCTTTGGCGTGTTCGCTAGGAGTTATTCCGTATTTCTTTTTGAAAATTTGCGTAAAATATTTTTTGTCAGAAAAACCAACCTTATAACAAGCCTCAGCTACTGTAAATTTATACTTACCAAGAATTTCCGCTGCTTGCTGTAGTCTGTAATCCCGAATGAATTCTACTAATGGATATCCAGTCAGGGCTTTGATCTTCTTGTATATCACCGAATGACTCATTCCCATTTCAGATGCAATCAATTTGGCATTCAATTCAGAATTATCCAGGTTGAACTGAATCACGTGGACCAATTCTTTTAGAAAACTTTCATCGGGAGTCGATAGATTTAAATCACTTGGTCTGGTAGCAAGTTCATTTCTAATCTGGTTGGTAAGAATTTCCCTTGATTTAATGATATTCTCAATTCTTGAGATCAAGACAGCAGAATTAAATGGCTTGGTTATGTACTCATCAGCACCCATTTCAAAACCCTCTTTCTTAAAGATGGTTCCAGTTCGGGCAGTAAGCAATATTATCGGTATATGACTAGTGGAGGTATTCTGTTTTAATTTTTTTGTCAGTGTAATTCCATCCATTTCTGGCATCATAACATCAGAGATTATCAAATCAGGCAATCTCTCCAGTGCCATTTCATAGGCCTCTAATCCATTAGCAGCCTCCATGACATGAAAGCGCGATGACAGAATCTTCACTATAAATTCTCTAATATCAGGATTATCCTCGACTACCAATATTTCATCTTCACGTCTATTGTCGTGGGTTTCACCCTGCTCATTTGCATCTAGAATCTTATAACCAACCTGCGAATCGCTGTTTTCGAAATTGAAGATGAAATCTTCTTCCTTAAAATGGTCACGTCCAAATCGCAATTTCACTTTGAAACAACTCCCCTGACCGGACTCACTTTCAACCGAGACAGTTCCATGATGAAGATTAATAATGTCCTGAACAATTGATAATCCAATTCCAAATCCCTGTGTATTGTTTTCATGGTCATTTTCCTTTTGATAAAATCGTTTAAAAACATTTTCAATTTCCCGTGCAGAAATTCCATAACCCGTATCCTTAACAGCTGCTTCAATGAAATTTTCATTTTTCTTAATACTGAATTCAATCTTCCCACCAGATGGAGTATTCTTAAATGCATTTGTAAGAAGATTGAAAAAAACTTTTTCTAGCTGATCTCGATCATACCATGCAACTATTTCATCACCATCCGATTGAAACTTATAGTCTATGGAATTCGCATCTGCTTTATTCAGGAAGGCCAGGTATATCTCATTACAAAAAACAACGAAATTACCCTGAGCAACTTTCAACTTCATTCCACCCTGATCCAACTTCCTGAAATCCAATAATTCATTGACTAATTGAATGAGGTGATTGCCATTATTTCGAAGGTTATTTATTGAATTAACCAAACTCTTGGAGGCTCCCGCTTTGATCGAAAGTTGCTCTATTTCACCTATAATTAAGGTCAATGGAGTACGGATTTCGTGGGAGACATTCACAAAAAAGCGCTGCTTAATATTGCTTATTTCTGATTCTTTTTCGCGACCCATCTTCTCTATTTCCAATTGGTTTTTGACCCGTTCCAGGTTGATAGAATACTTGCCAAACGCGTATAGGAGTGCTGAGAAAATCGTCATAAAAATCGTATATGCCCACCAGGTCTTCCACCAAGGGTTGAGAATTCTAAACTGAAATTTTTCTTCGGCTTGCGATGTGGAATTACGTACACTAAACGCATAATTTCCTGGTTTAAGATCCGCATAAGTCATTGATCTTTCTCCACCGACATTGATCCAATCAGAATTTATGGGTTCAAGTCTGACTTCATAAGTCTCTTCTCTGGAACTTGGATAAACCGGTGTAGCAAATCGCAACGTAATCAAATTGTGATCATAATTAAGCTCGAGTAAATCCACTCCTAAAGCAAAACCTTCAAATTCGTTTAGAGATTTGTTAAGAATTTTAATGTCCAGTATTTCAATCTCTTTGTCAATTGACACCTTCATGATTTCTGGCATAAAGGAAATCACGCCTTCCGTAGTACCGAAATACATTCTTCCTTTTGAGTTAGTGTTAGCTGCGTTTATATGAAATTGTTGAGTAGCCAGAGGCAAACGCTCAATTTTCTTGTCTGATGATATTTTTAATATCTTTTCATTGGTCGTCAGCCAAGTATCATCCGAATCGGATGATGAAATAATCGAGAATATATTTGAATTCTTTGGTAACTCGTCACTGGTGATCAATTCTGATTTTGAAAATGGATATTCGGAAAAATGAAGCCCTTCCCCCCAAGTACCCACCCATATTCCTTTGTCATTCTTACTAATAGAAACAATATTGTTGATGTGTGGTAAAATTGATTTGAGGCTAAGATCAGAGGGACGAAAAACAAATAGCCCCTGACCAAAGGTTCCTACGAGGATCTCATCATCGCCAATGCGTTTGAGTACAACCACATCCAAAGGCAACCCATTTCCAATTTCCAATTTTCGAAATCTACCTGTCTGTTGATCGTACAGATTAAGCCCTCCCCCCCATGTACCAATTAAAAAGCTTTCTTGATCTAATTGCTCGACATCACGTACATCATCATGGCTCAAACCAGAATTAGTTGTGAAATGCCAAACGTTCCCATTTTCCTTGTTTTCTACTACATATAGACCTGACTGAAAAGTGCCGATCCAATACTTTTCATCAAGCTTATCAATAAACTGAATGTAGGATCCTGTCGGAATAACTTGAGTGATATCTTTTTTCAAACCGTGTTGACTTTGAATGGATAATCCCAAGCCATCCGTACCAAACCACAATTTGTCACTTTCAATGTAAATATTCAATATGCCAGCTTCCTTCAGCCCTTTAAAATCACTATAGAGAAATTGAAGGTTGTCAAGCCGGCGATCAATAATACTGATTCCGTCCCACGCACTGCCAAACCATAAATTCCCATCGCGATCTTCAAAGCACTTATGAATTGCATTGCTGACTAATGAATTTTCATTTGCCGAACGATGCAGGTAATTGGACGTAATGCCTTTATCTATTTTATAGATGCCATTCCCATCTGTGCCAACCCAAATCGCTCCTTTCCCATCCGCAACGATATCCCGAATATCCAACGCCTCAATTGCATATTTGGAACTTGACTCATTCTCTTTGTTAAATATGATTAAGCCATATTGTCGCGTGCCAACAAAGATATTTTCGCCATCTGCTCGATGAATATTTTGAATGGTAATCCCAGGCCAGGTATTAGACAAAGTGTATGACAAATAAGAACCATCCTTCTCTAAATGGTACAAAATACCGCCCACCGTAGCGATCCAAAGTGAGTTATCCCAGAAACCCATGGCGGAAACGTTTATTGATATTTCAGAAGGTAGGTTTTCAATTTTCCATTTTTCAGTTTGGTTCAGTTGGACTATTCCCTTTTCAGACAATACCCAAAGGCTTGAATCTTCTCCCTGATATATGGATTTTATCCGTTCGCCTAATCCCTCATAAAAGACACGGGTAATTTCCTGAGTCGTTAGTTCTAAATGATAAAGTCCACCGCCATTAGTACCGATCCACAATTGCCCTGAAAAATCAACTAATAATGAAGAAATGTCATTCGATGAAATCTGTGAATTTCCCATATGGTATTGTAGGAAATCATGGCCATCGTATCTGGTTATCCCTTGTTTGGTTCCTATCCAGATCAAACCTTTAAGGTCTTGAACTATGCTGGTTACAGATCCAGATGACAATCCATCTCTTCTGGATATATTATAAAATCGCTCATTATTTTGACCGTGAGCAAAATTGATGCTGATTAGTATAAAAAGAAATGTTAAAATTCTAAACATCACTTTGGTTTATGAACCAAGGAAATTTCTAACAAGAAAAAAAGGGGCAGTTGCCCCTTTTTTATAAATCGTTTAAATATAAAGAATCAATTAACATTAATCTGCGTCTACGATTCTTAAGTTTCGGAAATAAATCGCATTCGATGACTGACCATCTCCATACCCACCTCCGGCTACTATTTTCACTCCATCTATGACATCCGAAGTTGCTGCCTGTTCATTGCCCGAACCAAAGAAATTGCCCACACTTTCCAAATACAATTCATCGAACCTGATGGTTGTCCAGACATTTGCTTCCGTCAGATATTCTTCATATCCAATGAACATTCCATCACCATCAGGATTGAGCCTGTGAGCAGCATGATTGGTAAGCATTAGAAAGAAAGAATAGCCTTTGGTACGATCAGATCCAAATGGAAAATCTTCACCCACCGTAGGGGTTTCTCCTACCATATCTCCGAAAGGAATACTTGAATCGTCATAGTACACATCCAGTTCAATAAATTTGGTTCCGGTTGTTAATCCTGTCTGTTCGGCATTCAATTGAGGGAGTGCCTCCACCATTGACTTATCCATATTTGTTCCAAAATCAAACATAATATGTGACCATCCTGCTGTTCCCCAAGGTGCCGGTTGCTTCACTACTTTCATAGTTTTCCCTTGATACTCAAGAATAGCCTCCGAGTCAGGGTTAGCCATTCCCATTTCTACCGAAAACTGATTGTTTACGTTTTCATGAGTTGCGCTTGCGGTCAAACTACCATTTACGACAAAATTTGTGATCACCCGATCAGCATCCCAATGATCTGGATCTATACTTGAAAGAGCCACAGAAGAACCATCGGCACCTCCGAAATCAGCGAGTAAAAAACCAGGATCTCCAACCGCTTCAACTGCAACAGTTTCGCTATCTGTGGTAATTCCTCTTGAATCCTCCACAACGAATACCAAATTATTTGTACCATTTACCCCTGGGGTAAACTCATAGTCAAATGTATCTGTAGTTTCTCCTTGCGAATATATTTTAACATTGCTTCCGTCAAGACTAACACTACTAAGACCTGCCTCAGCTTCCACAAGTAATGTGAAAGATATTGGACTAGCCACCAAAACTTGTAAACCACTTAATTCAGTGGGTGATGTGATTGCAATAGTAGGATCAGCGAAGTTTTCTTCTGGTTCTTCGTCATCTCCACACGAAACAATCACGATAAGCGATCCCAGAATCAGTGCCAGCCCGATTCTGCTCCAATTGTTGACTAAATTTTTCATTTTCATAGTTTTTACATTTTACTTTAGACATTGCAATACGCCAAGGATTAACTATATCGGCATAATTTCAATTAAGCAAAAGTCTAGACAATAGAATCTTTGGTGATCCTAGAAAATCGTCAAATAGGGTAGACATTTTCAACCGTCAAACATTGATGATTACTCCATTGCAGATATAAGAAGCTGAAATTAATGTGGCTATTGTCTTTTTTGATTCTGTGTGTTGATGAATTTACACGCCAATAATGAAGAAAATGTCGGACATTCAAACAGGTTAATAAAATGAACTTTGAGCCTTAAATAAATTGACCTAAAATTATTCAATGAAAACCTCTCTATTCCTTATCATATTGATGATACTACTGCATTCCTGCTATTTCAGAAATGCGGAATCGGAGCAGCTAATGGAAAATAAATTGATCGGGATAACCAGTCTAAATCAAGACTGGCAATTCAAAGCAAACGATGTTAGTCATTGGACTTCCACAGATTTACCACATACGCCTAGAATAGAGCCCCTAATAGTCAATGATCAATGGCAAGGCAAACTCATTTACAAGAAAGTTGTAAATGTTGAAGAAAGTCATTTCGGTAGAACGCTCCTTCATTTTGAAGGAGTCATGCACAAATCAATAATTTTTGTGAATGAAATAAAAATCAAAGAACATGTCGGCGGTTATTTACCTTTTTCAGTCGACTTGACTGATCATCTTAAGGAGGGAAACAACGAAATAACCATTGAAGTCTCAAATGGCGATGATTCAACCATCCCTCCAGGAAAACCACTGAAGGGTCTTGATTTCAACTATTACGGCGGAATTTATCGTGATGTATGGTTAATACGAAAGAATAACATTCATATCACCGACCCATTTCTCGAGAATAAAAAAGATGCCGGCTGGATGATCCATTTTGACAAAGTAACAGATGCAAGTGCTAAGGGTGCACTGACAGCTCAAATACAAAATGCAACTGATGTCGAGGAGGAATTGACCATTCGGGTAAAGTTGTCGGATAAGAAAACTGTTTACAGCTATGAAAGACAAGTTGCGGTTCAAGGCTTAAATACACAATCAATTAATGTCCCCATTGAAATTGAATCCCCACTTCTGTGGTCGACCAACGCCCCCAACCTTTACGACTTGTCTATAGAAGTGATTTCTCAAAGCGGAATGATTTATGATAAAATTGACGAGAAAATTGGAATACGTAGAATCGAGCTTACAAATGAAGGATTCTTTCTTAATGGGAAAAAGCAATTTATAAGAGGAACTAATCGGCATCAGGAATACCCTTATGTTGGTTACGCGATCTCGAACAACGCCAACTATAGAGATGCACTCAAAATCAAGAATGCTGGTTTCGACTTTGTGAGGCTAAGCCACTATCCACAGGATAAATCATTTTTAGACGCCTGTGATGAACTCGGTATTCTGGTGATGAATGCGATCCCTGGGTGGCAACATTATGAAGATGGTGAATTTGTGGAAAACTCCTATCAGGATATTAGAGATATGGTTCGCCGAGACAGGAACCATCCCTCCGTCATATTCTGGGAAGTATCGCTCAATGAATCCGGAATGACCGCTGAATATATGAAGGAGGCTAATAGAATTTTGCGAGAAGAATTACCTTTTACTGACACTTATTCGGCAGGATGGATAGACCACCCTTCTTATGATCTTTATATACCGGCAAGACAACACGCCAAACCGCCCTTCTATTGGAACATCTATAAAAACAGCAAAAGACCAATCTTCATTTCAGAATACGGGGATTGGGAGTACTACGCACATAATGCTGGGTTTAATCAATCTGCTTTCGAGGATCTTTCTGATCAAGAGCGAAATAGCCGGCAATTAAGGAGCCATGGTGAGAAACGCTTGCTTCAGCAGGCGCTTAATTTTCAGGAGGCAGCCAACTCAAATAGAAGAGGTATTGGCACGATAGGTCATTCAAATTGGCTCATGTTCGATTATAATAGAGGATATGCTGATGATCTGGAGGCATCTGGAATCGCTGATATATTCCGTATCCCCAAATTTGCTTATTACTTCTATAAAAGCCAGAGACCTCCAAATGAAAAAATAGCGCACGATCTTGTAGAGCAGGGGCCAATGGTGAAAATTGCCAACTACTGGACGAGCGAATCATCGACCAATATTCGAGTTTTCAGCAACTGTGAAGAAGTAGCTTTATATTTAAATGATAGTCTGATTTCCAGGCAATACCCTTTGTTAAATGAATTCTCCGATCAATTAAATCATCCTCCATTTCAATTCAATCTTGGTCATTTCGAATCTGGTCAATTGGTGGCTATAGGTTTGATCAGTGGCAAGCATGTAGTGAAAGATAGCGTTGCTACTCCCGGAGAACCTGTGGAACTACGTTTGCAAATGGATCAAGAAATTTGTCTTTCGAGAGAAATCAACGATATAATCTTTGTGTATGCCGAGATCGTAGATGCAGAAGGCAACATGATTCATAAAAGTAACATGGAAGTATATTTCGAATTAATAGGTGAAGGTGAGCTTATTGGATCTAATCCCATCAAAGCTGAAGCTGGAATTGCCACAATTCTTTTTAAAGGTGATCCTGGCAACATTGAAATCAAGGCAAGTTCAGGCAGTTTGAAGTCTGCAACTTTGCTCAAAAATGGATCTGCTGCAAAAACTGTTCAGTAAATTCGAAAAGTATATTTTTCTCAAAAGTATTTTAGGCTTAAACATCATTACTACCATAGAAAATACGCAAAGGATAGGTGGACGTACAACCTACATGGTTCTAGGCAAATGATAATCTAAATAACGTCTATGTTACCAGAAAAGAAGGCCCTGGCCTTCTTTATGTGTGGATTGCCAAATTCGAATAAGTTGCTATTTGTCTCTATGATATGTTACTACTTTGTAGATACACGGAGTGAATATAGTATTAACACTACCGGGAGAGTAAACGAATTGATCACCATTCCCAACATCCAGATTTGTTTCTTGATTTTTAAATTGGGAATTCAAATTCACTTGTCTGCCCAAAACTCTTACCAATTCATTGTGGTAGGTTTCGTCACCGTTCAACCATCTGCCTTCCATCCATTTTCCATTTATGAATTGGCCTTCAGTCACTTTTTGCACGTAGACAGTTTGTGTATCTGAATTCTTGCCAAAGGTTAATTTAAAATTCATCCCTGAAATAATAAATTCATTGTCGCCGGTCTTAATGATTAAACCAAATGCTGGCAGCTCCAGATCTTGAATTTTTATGGAAATGGAAATGCCTTCCATTGAAAATTGGGCATCCTGAACCTCTTTGGTCAAGTGAATTCCTCTCATTTTCCCTGTGCCTTGATATTTGGTAATTGTAGGTGCCAGTTCATTTAATACACCATAAGACTTGCTAAAAAGTATATCGCCTGAGGCATCTTCTATTCCGAAAGGTGAAAAACAAATGGCGTCATGTTCTGCGAAAGCATAAAACGCTCTCGCGGGATCAAGGGACGATTCCGGAACCAATAAAGGGTTATCGGCACGATCATACATGGCATATATTTCTTTGTAGTTGGGCAAGTAGATATCGGGACAGATAATGTCAATGGACGGAGCAGCTGCTTTGTAAATATCCATAACTCTGGAGACTGGGCCACCATTTGGGTACACTCCCGGAAGGTCTTCAGGTTTTTGTACGATCCATGCATTGACGAACATTGGCAGATTGTGTTCCTTTCTACCAGCTTCCGCTACGTCATTCATATATGAGGCATAATGCCATGCCATTAAAAACTCCTGAGACTGAGGATTATCGCCAAAAACTTCTTTCCATGACCCAGATGTTTTGGATCCAGCTGCTTTCCAAATGGATCCTACTTCTTCTTTTAACAGTTTCTGATTGGCCTTTAGATAAGTAGTCAGTTGATTGGGAACAGCCTGTTTGTATTGATCAATGGCAAATATATTATAGTCAATGTCCTGAAAGATTCCTACCTCATTTTCAGGTTGCATCATGATGACTGTATTGTTCTTATCTATTTGCTTGATACGTTTCATCAGTTGACCAAAAGCTTTGGCATCTGCTTTCATGGACTCTTCGCTAAAAACAGAAAGGGTTTCAATTAATTTTCCATCCTTGGTCTTTACTCTGGGAAATCTCTTAGTGTCCGTTTTTACCCAGGAAGGCGCATAGCTTGATTGACCATTCTTCCAAGATGCAAACCAGATAATGACCAATTTCAAATTATTTTTTTCTGCATTGGCGATCAGATAGTCAATCATTTCAAAGTCATACTTTCCTTCTTGCGGCTCAAACTGATCCCAGGATATAGAAGCCAATACTGTGTTTAGGTTTAATTCTTTAAGCTTTGGCCAAAGTTCATCCATATAAGCAATTGATGAAGCCGAGGAGTTGTGAAGCTCACCGGCTATCATGATAAAGGGCTGGTTGTCCACCCATAACTGGTTGTTTTTCAATCTTGGAAAACCTGCTTCTTGTGCGGAGCACATAACAAATACTAAAAATGAAAGATAAAAAATAATGTGTCTTAAAATCATTTTACTTTATTTATCAATGGGACAAAAAATTCAAAAAGAAACCAATTAATCTTACTGGAAAGAGTCAATCAATTTGGGCAGTGCTTCGGCAATATCCGGATCACTTAAAAATAAACCGCCAATATGATTTCCCTGAACCTGCTCTATAGCGAGTATTGTTGGTCCTATATTAATATCAAAGGGGTCCCAATTCGGGGAGACGCTAAATCCATCTGGTAAATCTCTCATACGCACATTATCAGGTAATCCGAGATACTCATGATAGTATCCCATTTTCACAAACTCTCTGAGTGCGGTCATTGATTGATCGTAAGTAAAAGCAAGCCCAAGTGCAGCTCCATAAGGAGCTGGCGAAATTTGCAATACGCTTCCATTGGTCAAGCGGGTCAAACCTCCTTGATTACTGATATATTTGTTCCAACTGAGGAAACCATCCGAGGCAAAATCACCGACTGTAGAGCATGCGGTCAGACCCATCACTGGAACTCCAAACTTCTCTTGACACGACGAAGCATCAATCTCAAAAGCTGCCTTTGCGTTGCTTTTATAGGGCTCTATCGCCCCTGTCCATAATTGCAACCAATTATACGTAAAGCCCGCACCAAACCAACTTGGGAAAAACCCAGCTTTCTTTTCTCTTACGATAGCATCGAAAATATCAGCATTTAGTTTGCCAGAAGCCACGGCTTCTAAGTAGACAATCTCCGTCTCCTCGGAAAATGCCAAAGCCCAGCGGTAATCATTCATCTCTCCCGTATTGCCATTAAAACCCATCGCAATCTTATCATCTGCTGCCAGCGCCACATTCCAATCAGCTCTTGCTAAAAGTTCTTCAGCCATTGAGACGACTTCAGTATCATTTGAGTAAAACTGTTTTGCCACACGAATCCCGGAAGCACACATGGCCCAATCAATCGTGCTTATATCTGGCCATGCATAAGTTCCGTCAGATTTAAAGTAATGATGAGGAAATCCATGCCATCCACCCGAGCCATCAAACCAATTCTGATCTATTTGCCATTTGAGCATGGACTTGACTCTATTTTTTGCTTCGCTTGGAGAGATATAACCCTCCTCTCCTGCTATGATGAAAATCGGATAAGCATACCCCATTCCCGAAAGGGAGATTTTATCTGAATCGGTGTTTGATTCTAGCACAAAACCTTGATCCGCAGCGTACTGCACATAGTTATAATCAAAGAAATTGAAGGAGGAGCGTTTTAGCCAGCTAAGAAAATCAGCATCAGAAGTCGGAGGTGAAAATGACTGTGTATTATTCGTTGTTAGGTACACATCATCAATTCCAAACTTGGTATTGCCATCCGAATTCCTCGAAAAGAACACTACTTCCTTTGCCTTTGATGCATCAAAAGAGAGCGAGTGCGTGTTGATCTTCAACTCGCTTAGCTCAAAAATTTCGCTTGCTAGCACCTCTTCGTTATCATCCAAAATCCAAACGTTGAGTTCTGCATCAGCATATCCCAACACATTGAACCTCAAACCTGTAATCTTATCTGCTATTGCTTTAGGTAAGAAGGGTTTGTTTACAGACGGTTTGAAAAAATCCATTCTCACACCAAAAGAACCGTCATCACCATCGGCCAGACACTCCATGTGTGGGTTATTCTCAAAATCTCCCATTCTCAAAATACTCCATGTCCTTCCAGCTTTGAAGGATTCCATCTTGGTGTTGAACTCGGTCCAAGACTTCTTTCTTTGATCTCCGGTGTATAGTGGTATCCCAATATTGAAGTTCGCCGAATCGACTAAAGACAACATGGTGACAACAGTAGTATCTTCAGGTTCGTCTACTGGCTCCATATCCGAACTCTTACAGCTTGATAATTGAAGCATGCAGAGAACGCTCAGAACCTTAGTGAAATGTATCAATGACATAGTATAATTTGATTTAAAGTTTTTGGCGCTCAGCAATCTGACTTCTGCAATCATTAGGCTACCAATATAATTATAGCTGCAGCTCAGTATTGATCTTACCTTCATGTTTCACGTTACGTTTTCATTATGGCAAGTCTCCATACTAATAGCCGGCATTCTGCTCCCAAGCAGTCTTATTGATCTCCTCCACAGGTATTGGGAAAAGATTGTGACTCTTAGGAAAGGATCTCTGCTGCTGTACAAAGTAGCGGTAGCTTTTAACTCCAGATGTTTCGTCCCGGATGACCTCCAACCCTATACCATCTTCTGCAAAATCCGTTTCCGCATCTAACCACCTGCGGGCATCATACCAGCGGTTGCCTTCAAAGGCCAGTTCAATTCTTCTCTCATGTTTGATTTTATCGAGAAGATCACTGCCGGCTTGAGAGGATTCTATGGGAGGCATGTTGACTCCAGACCTACTCCTCACCTTATTTATATATTCATTTGCCAAACCAGTATTTCCCAGATGGTATTCCGCTTCAGCATAGGTAAGGTAAACCTCTGCCAGACGCATATAGATCCAAGGTGTGGTACTGGCTAAACCAAGACCAGGTTCCCAATCTAGATTTAACCCTTTTCTAATAGTATGATCAATCAACGCACCGTTCCACCAACTTTCAACATCCTCGCATCTGCTATCAGTGCCGCATTCCCAAAACTCGACTTCACGGTCCTTGATCATGGATCCGTCAAAAACTATGGAGTAACCTAAACGCGGATCTCTATTGACATATGGGTTTAGTGGGTCGAAACTAGTCGCATTCAGATTATAAGTGGGGGTTAAGTCACTCTCCGTACCAGTATAACCCAGTATTGGAATTTCACCATCAATAGACTCATATTCACCCACAAGGTTCATCAAGGGATTTTCCGCTGACCACCCATCATTGCCATTTGGAAGTCTCCATTCTTCTATATTGTGACCTGCCTTTGGTGTATAATAGCCCAAAGCAAATTTCTGGTCTGGTCCTCTAAGCTCAATAAACTGTTTAAAGAAAATGACCTCCGGATCAGTCACATTCAAGAACATTGCTCCATAGTCAGATGAAAGTGAGTACTGATTTAATGCAAATAATTCTTCACACGCGTCTGCTACCGACAGCCACTGATCAGCAGATCCAGCACCGAACAAAGGACTAGCACCATAAAGTAAGGCACGCGCTTTTAATGCAAGCGCAGCTCCACGAGTGGCCCTGCCAAAATCATCACCAGAATATGAGGTTGGCAAATCTTGCGCAGCAAGGGTGAGTTCGTCGTTGATAAAATTAACAACATCCTCAACAGGCGTCCTTTCGATAATATTAATGGCATTTTCTATGCTAATTGTTGATGTTATGAGAGGAACATTGCCATATCTTGAAAAGAGCTCTGTGTAAAACCAGGCCCTCAAAAATCTTACTTCAGCTGTTAATTGGGTCATTCTTACAGGATCGCCAATGCTCAAATTGACGTTTTCCAAGTAGATGTTTAGATTTCTAATTGCATCATAAGCTTCAATCCAAAAGCCGCCAAACAAGTGCATATTCGTTGGGGTTACTTCTCCCTGAGTGTACTTATTTGTTAAGCGCGAACCTTGATGAATATGATAAGATTCGTCAGTGATGGCTGTCACTCTTAATCCTCCTGCCCATAGAACAAATCCATGCGGCAATTCTTCATATCTGCCGTTGACATAAAGTTCCACTAGTTCTGGGTCAGACCATACTGCAGCATCTGAAACTGAATCAAGAGGTTGCAAATCAAGCACATCATTGCACGACCAACAAATCAGCACAATTAGGACAATGTATATTCTATGTAGTTTCATTTCTTGTCTTTTAAAAAGTTGCTGAAAGACCGGTTGTAATTACACGTTGTTGGGGATAGTACCATCCCGTATCTGATCTGCTTTCTGGATCATATAGTTTCACGGAATCATAAATAAAGCCGAGGTTGAATCCACTCACAAAAAATCTAAGATTGGATATTTTTATTTTGTTTATCCAGTCGTCAGGGAAGTTATAGGCCAGCTCAACGTTTTTGATTCGGAGGAAATCATTTGACTTCACCCAAATTGTCGAGACGTTTTGAATGGTGCTACTGGACATATCCCAAGCCGCCGGGCTTTTGGCATTGGGTGTTTCTGACTCAGATATCCAACGATTTTCAAAATACCAAGAATCCTGATTGATGTCCCACGGACGGTAAATAGTACTTGCGCCAGCTTGCCCCTGTAGGAAGGCATTTAGTTCAAAGCCTTTCCAAGTAGCTCCCAATTGAAAGCCAAAAACAACTTTAGGAGTAGGCCCTTCATCCAAAAGAATTCTATCATCATTTGTGATTTGACCGTCCTTATTGATATCCACGAATTTCACATCTCCAGGTTTGGCATCTGGAAAATGCGGCGAACCGTCAATTTCCTCCTGATTTTGATAAAGTCCATCTGCCTGATAGACCAAAAGATAATCAATTGGACTTCCTTCAAGTTTTTGATAGCTAGGAACGAACGGAGACTCATCAATAAACACAATCTCATTCTTTGTGAAAGTAAACTGCCCCCCAAACCTGTAATTGAAGTCTTTGCCCAATTTTCTACGATGAAGTAGTGAGACTTCCAATCCTTTGTTTATGGTCTTCCCAATGTTTTCATTTGGTAGTTCAATTCCTGTATACAGCGGTACAGAAGCATTTCTTCTTGCCAGGATGTCAGATCTTTCTTCGTAAAAGGCATCAAACACCAAATCAAGTAATCCATTTCTCATCGAAAGATCAAATCCCAGATTGGTCTTTTGAGCGGTTTCCCATGTGATATTCGGATTAGCTACACTACTAGGAGTTAACCCCGTTGACAATGCTGCACCTTCACCTAAAACATGACCTTCATTAATGTTATAAAGATTGAGGTATTGAAATGATGCAGGTTGTCCGTTGATATCCTCTACCCTATCATTACCAAGAATCCCGAATGAACCCCTAATTTTCAATTCGTCTACCCAATCAAGATCCAAGAATCGTTCTTCTGAAATCCTCCAACCTACAGAAACACCAGGAAAGGTTCCGAATCGTCCGTTCTTTGGGAAATTTTGAGACCCATCTCTTCGCAATGTAAACTCCAGAAGATATTTCTCGTCATACTGATAGTTGAATCTACCGAAATAGTTCACTCTTGCGGACTGCCAACCTTGTCCATCATTATTCAAATTTGACTCTGATCCCGTAAACAGAAATGGAAGGTCTTCAGACACGAGCTCCCTCCTTGAAGCGCCTATATATTCACCTTCAACTTGATTCTGTTCATACGCAACAAAGGTGCTGATGCTATTCTTCCCAAATGTTCGTGAATAATTCAACCTTGCATGATAGGTCTTGCTCAACTCTTCATCAAATTGTTGGAAGAGGCTAATCTTACCTGTCTCATCTTTAAGATTGTCGTACTCACTATCTGAGTTAAGAAAGTAAATATCGTAAGGCTTGCCAATCTCTCTTTTCTCAATATTTCTGAAGTCAAATGCAGCAAAGCCAATTATAGAGAGTCCCTTTATTGCCTCGTTTAATGACAAATCGAAAGAAAG
>JBLICU010000080.1:0-15730 GCA_047632435.1 Cyclobacteriaceae bacterium | reverse complement strand
GTCACTCTTTCAACGAATTCTGGTTTAACCAATTCATCGAATCAATTCTTGTTATTTGAAGCATACACCTATGAATATTGCGTGACATTGGGCGATGAGGCTGTGTTGGATCTTGTTTCTTTGAATAACTCCTTAAACACTGAATCTGCTTCTGAGAGTTATTATAGGATTTTTGATGAAAATTTGAATGCGGTTGACTCACTGGTTGCTACAGATTTGGTTTTAAATCAAAATGATCTTGTAAACCTTTTCGGCTATTCAGCATTGGGCCAAACCTCACTGTCATTTTTTGTATCACAAAGAAATTTTGATAATAATTTTCCATTGGATATTGATGCCGAATATGCGGGTTGTGAAGGTGCCTTGCGCGAGTTTGTAATCAATGTAAATAGTATCCCTAGCAAGCCGGACACTACATTATTCACTGGATTGAGGACCGATTATTACCTATGTTCTGGTGATAATCTCAATAATATTGAAACCCCAAGGGAAGATGGTATTGTTTATCGATGGTATCTGGACGCGGCAGGGGTGCCTTCTGCTACACAGATTTCCGTTGCAGCTTTCAATGATCAGTTTATCAAACAATCTGAGCTAACAGCTGTTGGATTTAGTAATTTGGCTACAACATCTTCACAAACCTATACGTATTGGGTAACCCAAATTACGGACAGCAATTTGGGAACCAACTTTGCCGGTTGCGAGAGTGAAGCATCTAAAGTTACGGTCACTGTATTCCCAGATCCAACAACACCACTTGTGGATGGTGCATCGGATGTGGAATTCAGCTATTGTGTAGGCGAACAATTAGCACCTGGCAATACCACAATGATAATAGTTGGTCAACCTGGTTCACGATTCTCTTATTATGAATCTAATTCCAGCCGTACCAGACAGGGAAGTTCACAACCGTTGAAAAATGGAAATGTCATTGAAGACGGTGTTTTGGAATTATCCTCCCTTGATTTATTTTTCTCAAACGTCAGTGTCAATGACACCAAGTATTATCTGATATCCCAAGCAAACAATGTAGGCCCTAATGGATCTGATTTTGAAGGCTGTGAAACAGATGTTGCTGATATGTCATACATCAAAATCAATATTTATGACATACCTGAAATTCCAAAAGTAACAGGGAAAGGCAATGATTTAAGTGTTGTATTTCGTGAGGATGAGGTGGCCAGTTCAGGTATTTTCTTAACTACAGAGGCTAAACCAGATGAAAAGGTCAATTGGTATGCAGATTTTGACAATGACAATGTCCTCGATAGCGATGTGCCAGAATTTGTTGGATCAAGTGCCACAGCTGCCGATTTAGGTCTTGCCGGTCAATTTGGTGGAGGGTTTTACAAATTCCTGATCACTCAGACTCAGGATATCGGGGGAGGCGTTGCAGCATTTGAGGGTTGTGAAAGCGGTGCATTGTCAATAACCATTCTTGAAGTACCGAATGCTCCTCTGGCAATTGATCCTGATCCGAGTTGCAATGATTTGGTAACTCAAAATTCTATTGGAATCAAATATACAGGTGTGAATAACGAAATTGGTTCGAATGATTTCATTTGGTACGATGATCAAATGAATGAAATAATTAAAACCAACCCTGGCGATCCAGGCTCTGAAAATACATACACCAGAGATTGGCGACCTTTTGCCTCATCGACAGAGGCTTTTAGCACCACTGTTTATGTAAGTCAGCGTATTTCTTTGGACGATGTTAGTTCTGAAAGCACACTCTCTTCAGTTAATGTTTCTATTCAGCCTAGGCCATTAATTGTAATAGATAATGGAAATAATGAGGCACTGCAAGTCTTAAAATCGTGCGAAACTCAAGAAGTAATCTTCGAGTTGAAGTTGGATAATTTAACATTTGATGAGGCCGAAATTACATGGTTTGGTGGTAGATCAGAACCTGGCGTTGTACTTACAACAGGTATAACCACTAAAATTGATGCAAACACTTTGCAGTATTCATTTTTCCCCAAAGAGGAAAATAGCCAAAATGACAATACCTTCAGAGAAGGAAATAATTTTATAAAAGTAGAAATAGCAAATCGTCTTGCTCCTGATAACTTGGATAATTGTTTGGGAGAATCCTCACGTGTATTCGAGATAGGATCTACTCCAGAGCCTGAGATGAAATGGGAAGGGATCACCAAAGGTCACATAACAGATTTCATATTCAGAGATGTAAATCGTACTGTTAGCGCGAATTATCAAATCAATGAAGTAAAAATCGATATCGAAGGGGTTACTCTGACTTCAGATAAAGTATTGCGTCAAGGTGAAACAGACACCTTAAGTTATATTTTTGAAGAGCCAGGTACTTATAAAGTGGAGGCGTATTTTTTGTCAAATTCATTTTGTGATTCTACAATTATCAGATATGTAACCATTCTCGATGAATTAACTCTTACCAGTAACTCAAATCAGGTTTATGATTTTGAAAATGGCGCCCAAGGCTGGTTAGCGGACAGCAGTTCTGCGGATGGCTGGACATTACGTTCATCTATTTTTTGGCAACTTGGGGCCGAAAGTGCCACCTACGGATCCGGAACTCAGTTAAACACTTCTTCTTATTGGGCTACAAATCTGGGAGCCGAATACCCATCGAATGAAGATGGATGGATTTATTCTCCAACATTTGATTTGAGCCAAATGTCATTGCCGACAGTGGCATTTTCTAATGCGCGAGAATTAACAACACAAGACGGGGTGGCTCTTCAGTATACATTAGATGATGGTCGTAGTTGGCAACTTTTGGGTGACTATAATGCTACTAGCTTGAATAGTACTGGTAAAAATTGGTATTCTGCGGAGCAAATAACCGGTTTGGCAGATATTATTGACGCCAATATAAACCCAGCACGTGATGGATGGAATGCCCAACAGGGTTGGGTTGTTTCAGCTCACAAATTGACTAATTGGGAAATGGTACGATTTAGATTTGCGTTTGGATCTACTTCAGGTCTGAAAACTGATCTGGATGGATTTGCCATTGATAATTTCAGAATTTATAATCGTGATAAAACAGTGTTGGTAGAGCAATTTTCCTCTCTAAACGATGCGGTGAGTCTGGAAGCAATGGAAACTATCCGCAATAGATTCAATGAGTACATAGGCACTGATGCGATATTTCTTAACTATTTCGCGAAAAAGGGAGATGTTGATGATCCATTGAATTTGAGGAATAGTAACGATCCTGGTGCTAGAATTGCATATTACGGCATTTCAAATACACCTAAATCTATATTGTCAGGTGAAATTAGATTTAATAATCCTTTATCTGCTGATGCCAATGTAAGAATAGGCTGGGATGTGAATGATTTTAATGCCATTTCTTTGGATGAAAAAGGATTTAGCATTGGTGAGATAATCATTGGTGGTTCGGAACAGGAAATTGAGATTTCGGCCACTTTCACTTCTGAAATTGATCTGAGTAAGACTGACACTGAACTGTCATTTAGGTTTGCAATAGTTGAGGATATAGTTGGAGAGAGTATTAACACAGATTATGGGATTGACACTATCCACAATGTCCTAAGAAAAATGCTGCCAAGTTCCGGTGGGTTTACTTACGTTGGTGCTGTTGCCAAGGGGCAGACTGATTTTGGGATAGAGTTGAAATCCACGTGGAATATCAGTGATGTTTATAACACAGAGAGACTCAAAGTGATTTTATTTGTTCAGTTAGACACCTTCGATCCTATTGCTGGTTTTGCCAAAGGGACAATTCTTCAAGCCAAAGAAGTAAATGTGCCTACAGGTAAAATAATTCCTACAGCTTCAAATATTACATCAATAATACCTTTCAAATTGGATGAATTTAATGTGCACCCGAATCCATCTGATAAATATTCTAGGCTATCATTCAGCAGTGAAGTAACGGATGATACGAATTGGGTGATATATGATCAGTCTGGTAGACAAGTGGCTAAAGGTATCATTAGTAAGAATCAACTTGCAGTGGATATTGATGTGAGCAGTTTGCCTAGCGGAATATACATGGTCAATGTTTACAATGATCAAATGGGTACCAAACCAAAACGTTTGATAGTTGTACATTAAACAAAATTTATAGATCATAAAAAAGGGAGACAGATAACTGTCTCCCTTTTTTGTGGTTTTTAACCTGATCTTTATTTCTCCTCTATACGTCCATCCGCATGGATGGCAAATCTCCCTTTGGATTTGTCATGCACCTGATCTGATTTTGGCCAAGGCCAGCCACCAAAATGCGTGCGTTGGTAATCTCGCATTACCTCTTGAATTTCAGCATTGCTGTTCGTTACAAACGGACCATATTGTACCACTGGTTCATCTATTGGTCGCCCTTGAAGCATTAGAAAATGACTTTCCAGATTTCCATTCTCAATGACTGTTAATTGATCTGCATGAGTCTCAATGATGACATTATTTCTCAAATCTTCTCCATCTACCTTTGCTCGATCGCCCTTAAAAAAGTACAGCGAACGATTCACACCTTTTCCGGCCGAGGGGATTTCCCACTTTGCACCGGCTTCCATCTTTACGCACCAAATGTTGACTTCATTTTCCTGCGTTGCAGCCCAAGAGTCAGGAGCAGGCTTTGGTGCTATAGTGTCCTTATATTTTCCTGCTATGATTGTGATTTCAGTTGATAACCTATTTTCATCTTCAATGTTGACTTTAGGAATTGTTTCATTCCAAAGCATCGCAAAGTGTGGATCTGCTTTTTTCTTTACCTTGGGTAGGTTTAGCCATATTTGGAATAAAAGAAACGGGTTCGGTTCATCCTCCTTGAGAAGCGGAAACATTTCAGAATGTTGCACACCAGCACCTGCAGTCATCCACTGCACGTCCCCATTTCCAAAACGACCAGCCGCCCCCAATGAATCTGCATGATCCACCAATCCTTTTTGAACAATGGTGACGGTTTCAAATCCACAGTGTGGGTGAGACGGGAACCCAGGAACGGTACTTCCGTGATACATATTCCAACCATCCAATCCTTGAAAATCTTGTCCGATATTCCTTCCATCAAGCGAAGTTTTTGGACCCATATGCTCATTTCCTTCTGGATAATTATCCTCATGATAAGCACAAAAAATAAATGGATCTTGGGTTTGCCATGGGAATCCTAATGGTATGGTGGCTTTTATTGACGATTGGCTCATTTTCTTAGTTTTTATACCTAACACCCAAAGATGCAAAGAAGTTACATGTGGGTACATATATTTGGTGATTCAATTTAGCGATCTATTAATTTCTAGTTATTAGAATATAATTAACCATACCTTTGCATTGTATTTAGAACGCATTCGATGAAGATTTCAATTCTTTGTCCTAAATCATTCACTTTTATAAATTAATCTTCACGACTGGCAGAGTGCGTCCAGCTCTCGAAAATTATTTCCGCGCTTAGCGGGTCAAACAAACTATATGTCATTTGAATCATTAGGGTTGTCCCAATCCCTGTTGCATGCAGTCAACAAAAAAGGATACAAAGAACCTTCGCCTATTCAGGAAAAGGTAATTCCAAGAATTTTAGAAAGAAGAGACATACTTGCATCGGCACAAACAGGGACTGGAAAAACAGCTGGTTTTGCATTGCCTATGTTACAAATATTGTCCGAGGCACAGCAGCGAACCAAGCCACCCATTCGCGCATTGATCCTTACCCCAACCAGAGAATTAGCAGCCCAAGTGCATGAAGATGTCCGTACTTGTGGTGAATTTTTACATTTGAGATCCACAGTAATATTTGGTGGAGTAGGAGCAGTTCCTCAAATCAAAGCATTGAGAGATGGTGTTGATATTTTGATTGCCACGCCTGGTCGACTTTTAGATTTAATCAACCAAAGAGCCTTGACTTTGTCTCAAATAGAAATTCTTGTTTTAGATGAAGCAGATCGTATGCTGGACATGGGATTTCTTCGTGATATCAAGAAAGTACTTGCAATGGTTCCGGAGAAACGACAAACATTGTTGTTTTCAGCCACATTTTCTAAAGAAATCAAGCAATTGGCCCAAAGCATTTTGCGGAATCCGATTTCAGTAGAAGCTACACCTGAGAATACTACAGTTGAAAAAATTGATCAGAAAGTAATTTTTGTGGATAAAGTCAAAAAGGCCGATCTCACAGTGAAACTGATCAAAGAGGGAAACTGGAGCCAGGTGTTGATATTCATGAGAACAAAACATGGAGCCAACAAATTGGGCAAAAAACTCGTGAAGAGTGGACTTGCGGCAGCTGAGATTCATGGAAATAAAACGCAAGGAGCCAGGACAAAAGCTTTGGACGGTTTCAAAAAAGGTACTATCCGGGTTTTGGTTGCAACGGACATTGCAGCAAGGGGATTGGATATTCCATTATTACCACATGTAATCAATTTTGAGCTCCCTAATGTGCCGGAAGACTATGTTCACAGAATCGGGCGTACAGGAAGGGCAGGAGCCAGCGGTGAAGCCTTATCACTCGTTTGTTCGGAAGAAGTGGAGTATTTGAGAGGAATTGAAAAGCTGATAGAACAGAGAATTTCTGTAATCAAGTTTGAAGGTAATGAAACTACTGAAGATTTCAATGCTCCAAAACAAGCCGTAAAAAAAGGACAGACGGCTAGACCAAAATCGACTGAAAAGAAAAAGAAATTTTTCAGGCGAGCGAGATAAGCAAATTGTGATTACTCAGGCAGTGCAAGTGGGCTCTCAGTGCTTTGCACCTGATTATAGCAAAATATATTGTGTCTCGATTTAAAATTTCATAAAACAAACGCCTGATCTTTCAGGCGTTTGTTTTTAATTAGTCTCTACCTTTTTCTTTTCTTTTTGCCTCTTTAGCGGCACGTTTTTCCTTCAAGGTCTTTTCAGGAGCCTTTTTGATGGATTTCTCCTTGTTTGTTTTTTCTTTGTTGGACATGGAAGTAATTGTGAAAATAGCGGGACTTTTGCTGGGGTACCCATTTTCCCATTGATTCTGAGCCATGAATCCGGCTTAATGAATCTCATGCAATTTCGATAATAATTTATTGGCAAACTAATAGCTCAACTTTCTTATTTTCAGAGGTTTGTGAGGGTATTGCATTTAATTGATAAGATAACAACGATTATTTTCTAATAAACCCTTGCGAAAACAATTAAATAAGTATCTTGCCTGCTTTTAATACAAATAAAATTTAAGATGAGTACTGGAACAGTAAAATTCTTCAATGATGCCAAAGGATTTGGTTTCATCACTGAAGACGGATCAAACAAAGAACATTTTGTACACGTATCAGGATTAATTGATGAAATCCGTGAGGGTGATTCAGTAGAATTTGATCTACAAGACGGCAAAAAGGGATTGAATGCAGTCAATGTTAAAGTGGTTTAATTACTTCTATTAAGATAATTGCAAAGAATCAGCCCAATCTGTTTACAGATTGGGCTTTTTTATGCTCAAATTTTAGTGCAATCTTGCTATTGAGGATCAATCATGATGATCTGCCGGACTCAATGCTTCCGCTCCTGGCAATTTTCCAACAAGCTGTGCCGGATCATGTATGAGTATAGGCAGATGTTGTGGACATATCTTCAAAACTTGCTTCTTGAACTCAATAGCGATTAAAGGTACCTCATCACTACTGCGTTCGCAGTAGATGCATTTAGATGTTGTCGTTTCCATATTTCTGAGATTAAGGTCAGACATAAAGAAACAGCCAAAAACACGGCTCTTTATGTCTAATTCAGAAACGAATATCGCTCCGCATAATCAAGCATCTGTTGAGTAAAGTCATCAGGATATGTGACTTTAACTTCTGTGATTTCACCATTGTCATCGATCTCAGGCACCAACACGGGATTGATAAACCCTCCATAAGGTGCGGATTGAAGTTTTTCGTAACGAGCCAAGACTTCTTTATGGATTTGTTGATCTACTTTCACGCCATAGGTTTCTATTAAAGCCCGACCTGCGTCATAGTCACCTTGAGATTTTATTCGTTGAATTTCCTTCAATAAATCGCCAAACATTACACGAAGTTTCTCATAGTCATTGATCACAAAGTATGTTTTTCCATCTCTGATTTTTTGTTCGATCACATTGTCAGCTTTACCCTTTTCAAATGCCCATTTGGCTATGGCTTGTCTGTTTCTCATGTGGGCTTCTTCAATATCCTTTCCCAGTTCAAGTCTTCTCAACTGTAGCATTAACCCATTTCGAATGTATCCATCGTATTCTTCCTTGCCTACCTCAAGTGAAGGAATTAATCCCAGATCGACCAACTTTTGATCCATGCAATAATAAAGCGCTACCAAATCAGCACGCGCCTCTTCCAAAGTGGATCTGTAACTTTTTAAGGTTTCATTCGGAGCGCCCACACCAGGTTCTAATTGCCCAGAGGCATGACCAATGACTTCATGAAGTGCTGTGTGCATTTTGTCACCCAATTCACCATGCTCTTTAGCTCGGGCAATCTCTTCTTCATTGTATGCGAATTCTTCCAATGAACCTTTCGTTCCAGCTTTACTGTATGCATCAGTGATATTTCCAAGACTTACTGATTTTGATCCATGTTTTGCTCTGATCCAATTAGCATTTGGAAGGTTTACACCGATGGGTGTAGAGGGAGAGGCGTCTCCTGATTCGCTGGCGACATTCACAACCTTATAACTTACTCCCGTAACCTTCTCTTTTTTGTGTTGGTCCATAATAGTAGAATTGTCTTCAAACCACTGAACATTATCGGCAATCACCTTCATACGCGCTGAAGCCTCGAAATCATTTATTTGAACAATGCTCTCATAAGTTCCACGATATCCTTTTGGATCGTTGTAAACCTCTACAAATCCACTGATATAATCTATGTCGCCCTCTGTAGCGGCTGTCCATGCGATGTTGTAATCATCCCAAATTTTCAGGTCACCAGTTTTGTAATATTCAATCAACAATTCGAGCGCGATCTTTTGAGGCTCATTCTCGGCGACTGTCGTCGCTTTTTCTAACCAATAAATGATTTTTTGTATTGCCGAACCATACATACCATCTGCTTTCCAAACGATCTCTTTCAACTTGCCATTTTCATCTCTTACTATTTTGGAATTCAATCCATAGGAGAGGGGTTGGTCCACTGACTTATCAGGTATTGCTGCATAAAAATCATCAACTTCTTCAGCAGTGATGTCTTCACCATAGAAATTTGTTGCAGATCCGATCAATAATCCTTTATCCGGATTGAGGTTTACTTTTTTAGCATCTTTATTTGGGTCAAAGATGATATCAACTATTTCGTCATCCAAGCTGGTTTGAGTAGCCGATAAGAGCGTTTTTAAATAGTCTTTGGAGAATATAGGCGCGAATTTTTCATTACCATAGTGATGATGTATGCCATTGGAAAACCAAACTCTTTTTACATAAACCATGAAGTTGTTCCAATCCTCCGAAGTTTTATCTCCTTCATAATTTCTAACAATATTCTCCAATGCTTTTCTAATTCGGAGGTTAAATCTGTAGTTCTGATCGTAAATGATATCCCTTCCAGACATACCGGCCTCTGAAAGGAAGTAGACAAGTTTTTTTTGATCGAGTGTAAGCTGCTCGAATGCTGGTATTTTGTATCTGATGATCTTCAGATCAGCGAATTGTTCCGTGATATATTGAAATTCTGAACTCTCATCTGTGGTTTCCTTTGGTGCGGTAGGACCCTGACATGAGAATATAAATAAAACTAGTATGACGGCTAAATAGGGGTTCTTAAACATGATATTCTGGGGTTAATTAATATTAATGAAGTGATTATAAAAAAAAAGTCTATAAATGCTAAAGCCTTAAAATGTTATATTGAGGTAATTGTCGGCAATAGCTTAGTACACTTAATAACCAATCACTGCACAAGCGCAATTAACGAATTATTGCCATGTTAAAAAATGAATTTTATCAGATGTCCATCTAATTTGTGATGAACGTACCAACATGAATAACAGTGGTATTTGCTGGCACAACTATCCATTGGTATATCTTCCTTTCAAACTATTTATTGTCCATCAATTCATTTATGTCACGTTGAAGAGTCTCCAAATGATGACCAAATGATCGCTGATTGAGCCATCTGTTCATGAAATGCGAAAGTGGCAACAATACTGCCATGGGTATTAACAAAAGAAACCAATCCCATGGATCGTTTAAGAAAGAAGTATGAGGATTGTAAATACTCATTCCAAGAAGAAAACCAGAGGTTGCGGAAACAGGAAAAAGTAAAAGGCTAATAATTTCTTCAAACCTGATGATCTCTTTAATCTTCGATTTGAATTGTTCCAAAGTCGAAAGCAGGTCTTGTGCCAAATCCAAATCATCATTGAGCATCGCATACTCCTGATAAAGGAAAATGCTCCCGATCAAATAGGTAATAGCCAAAATGGATAGTAATATTTGAATGGAGACATGTGAGGCAAAAGGGGTGAATCCAATTGTTGTAATGGATATTGCAGCGCAAAACCATAGTCTAAGGTATATTTTATGCTTCAATTTGGTCAAAGTATTGCCGGACTTTGCTTTGATGGATCGAACAATGTTCTTGTCATCGAACAGCGTTTTTTCATTTAATTTAGATTGCAACCAAAGACTCTTAAGTGCTTCCATATTTGGGATTGAGTTTAAACTTTAGTAATTCTTTGATCCGGTGAATTTTCACGGTCACATTGTTTTTTGTAAGTCCAAGGATTTCAGCGATTTCCCCATTATCATAATCTTCCAAATGGAGGGTGATGATTGTTTTGTCTACTTCTGAAAACTTCTTTATCTCAAATATCAATTTTTCAGATTGATCTGATGGTTCGTTATTTTCCTGTTTAAAATCATGCTGATCGATGGGATCTAACTTGATTCTCTTTTTTCTGTTAAATGTGAAAACGGTATTTAACGCCACGCGGTAAAGCCAGGTAGAAAACTGTGAATCGCCTCTGAATCTTCCGATGGCCTTCCAAGCCTGCAGTTGGATTTCCTGTGCCATATCTTCGCGTTCCTCCATGCTATCCAGGTACAGATAGAGAATCTTATGAATGATTCCAGAATGCTTTTTTATGGCGAGAACAAAATCCTCTTCAGTCAAGGTGATATGAATTAGGTAGCATACTTTTGCGGTGTTAGTATTGGAATACCAACGGGAAATTACAAGGATTTAAAATATTATGGTAAAAGCAATCAATGTTCTTAAAGTCATTTCGGCTTTTGTGTTTTTGGTAACCCTGCTTTTTGTTTATTCATTCCTGCCTGTGATGGTTACACTCAATCCAGAAGATGCAAGCTGGGCGGCTCACAAGGGGCATTTCTTTTATGGAATATTGGCAGGTTTTATTCTGCTCAATATTTTTCTTTTGATCTTGGAGAGAATGCTCAATGGATTGATTCAAAATGAAGAAATTAGAGCTTGGATTAAAGGATTGGCGTTTGTCTTAAATCTTTATCTTTCTTTCATAGTTGGTTACGTTGGTGTAATGAACAACTCAGTGCATTTTCAAAATGGAAGTTATGGTTATCTAAACTACCTTGGGCCAATTATCATTTTTGGTTGGATTTCTGGACTTATTTTTTTAGCTACTAAAAAGCATAAAACAAGCTGACTAGCAATATTTTATGCTTTTATGATTCAATCATATCCTTAATAGGATGTGGAAAACTCTCACTTTGTAGAAGGGAATTTTTATATAAATTTCGAGTTGTAATCTGATTCCGGATTTACGATAAATCTTTTTTTGATAAATTAAAATGGCAGAAGTACAATATACTGAGGACAGTATTAAGTCACTGGATTGGAAAGAGCACATCAGACTCAGACCTGGTATGTACATCGGAAAGCTCGGAGATGGTTCTGCGCAGGATGATGGTATTTATGTATTGGTAAAAGAGATCATTGATAATTGTATCGATGAACATATGATGGGTCATGGTAAAACCATCAATATAAAAGTAACGGAAACAAGAGTCGAAATCAGGGATTACGGTCGTGGCATTCCTTTAGGGAAAGTAGTTGATTGTGTGTCCAAAATCAATACTGGCGGTAAATACGATTCAGGGGCTTTCCAGAAATCAGTGGGATTGAATGGCGTGGGTTCAAAGGCAGTTAATGCTTTGAGCAGCTATTTCAAAGTACAATCGTTCCGAGATGGTGAGATCAAAATGGCGGAATTCGAAAGGGGCGTGCTTACAAATGATGCGAAACTTGCCACAACTACTGACAGAAATGGAACGGCCATTGCTTTTGAGCCGGATGATACCATTTTTAAACATTATCATTTCATTCCTGAATATCTGGATAACCTGCTCTGGAATTATGCTTTTCTAAATGCAGGGTTAACCATCAACTTCAATGGCCAGAAATACCATTCTGAAAAAGGGCTGCTTGATCTGCTTCACAGAAAGTGTGATGAAGAGTCCCTTAGATATCCGATCATTCACCTGAAAGGGAATGACATTGAGGTGGCACTGACGCACGCCAATCAATATGGCGAGGAGTATTACTCATTTGTCAATGGTCAATATACAACACAAGGAGGTACCCATTTGGCTGCTTTCAGGGAAGCTGTAGTTAAAACAGTCCGTGAATTTTATAAGAAAGATTTTGACGCTTCTGATGTGCGTGCATCTATTGTAGCTGCGGTGGCCATACGGGTGCAGGAGCCCGTATTTGAATCACAAACTAAAACAAAGCTTGGCTCAATGAATGTGGCTAATGAAGGGCCAACAATGAGAACCTTCATCAACGACTTTCTGAAAACAGAATTAGATAATTTTTTACATAGAAATTCGGATGTGGCTGATGCTTTGCTGAAGCGAATCATTCAATCTGAGCGGGAGCGAAAAGAAATAGCAGGCATCAAGAAGCTGGCTAATGATCGGGCGAAAAAGGCAAATCTTCACAATAAAAAGCTTCGCGATTGCCGGATTCACTACAACGATAAAAAGATAAATGAAGATCAGCTTGAGAATACAATGATCTTCATCACGGAGGGAGATTCAGCAAGTGGATCGATTACCAAATCGAGGAATGTGCAGACTCAGGCAGTATTCAGTTTAAGGGGAAAACCATTCAATTGTTTTGGGCAAACCAAAAAAGTGGTTTACGAAAATGAGGAGTTTAATCTACTGCAACATGCCTTGAACATAGAGGATGGGCTGGAAGGTCTGAGATATAGAAAAGTGGTCATTGCCACAGATGCGGATGTGGATGGAATGCACATTAGATTGTTGTTACTGACCTATTTTCTTCAGTTTTTCCCAGAGTTGGCCAGAAACAACCACATTTACATTTTGGATACGCCGCTTTTCAGGGTTAGAAACAAAAAGAAAACCATCTATTGCTATAGCGAGGAAGAAAAACGCAACGCAGTTGACGAGCTTGGAAATAAACCGGAAATAACAAGATTTAAGGGTTTGGGGGAAATTTCTCCAAGTGAATTCGGAGCGTTCATAGGCGAGGATATCAGATTGGAACCAGTCATTCTTCAAAAAGATACCAAAATCAAAGACCTACTTCGTTTTTACATGGGTAAAAATACCCCCGAAAGACAGAAGTTTATTATCGACAATTTGAAAGTGGAAAAGGATATTGTCGAACAAGAGCTTGTTTAATCATGTTTAAATAGCTTACCATTTAATAAACTAAATTTTAATACCATGACAGCATTGAAATACCCCATTTTACTCATTGCGTTTTTATCACTCACCATTTTCATTTCTTGTGACAGTGGAGGGGATGAAGAACCTGATTTTTCAATTGATAAAGGCCTATTGATTTCTCAGGAAAAAGTGCATACATGGCTGAAGGGAGATATTAAAGGTTTTTTGTCCGTTTCAGGGTTGAATGTGCCAATAGAAAAAATATTGTATGACGTGTCAATCTATGATGTTAAATACATGACCCCTTATAAAGGTAAAATGATTGAAGCATCAGGTCGTGTTTTTTTGCCTCAGACTACTGAAAAAGTATCCACTGTTTGCTTCAGTCATGGTACTCTGGGTGCTGATGATGAGGCTATGACCAGCCTGGGTGCAGGAGCAGGTACTACCATTTTACTCAGTGGATTAGCTTCCATGGGAATGATGACAATTGCCCCTGATTTAGTAGGATTTGGTGCTTCAGCATCCTATTATCAAGCTTATTTTTTACTTGAACCAACCGCAACAGCTACCATTGATAATATTTATGCTGCTAAATTATTGGCTGAAGAGCTTGGTGTTCCAACAGATAATGAATTGTATTTAGCTGGTTATTCTCAGGGTGGCTACTCCACCATGGCAACACACAAATACATCGAAGAAAATGGCATTGAATATTTTGATTTGAAAGCCTCTTTTCCTGCCTCTGGGGGTTACCAAATTAAAGGTGTTCAAGATTACTTCTTTAGTAGAGAGGTGTATCAGCAACCTTATTACCTTGCTTTAGTAGCACAAGCATATTCCGAATACTACGATTGGGAAGGTACACATTCGCTGGATTTATTTTTTAATGAACCATATGCTACACTAATTCCAAGTTTGGTGGATGGTAGCTATACCGGAGGTGAAATCAACGATAGGCTCAATGATACGGTATCAGTTTTGGTTCAAAGTGATTTTATCAATAACTCAGAAAGTGATACCTATAAGTTTCTCATAGATGCGTATGATGTCAATAGTCCAATCGGTTGGATACCTAAGAATTCGGTTTTTATGTATCATGGAGATGCAGATACCACCGTTCCTTACCAAAACTCAGTTGACGTACTTCAATCATTCATGGATGCTGGGGCTTCTTCTGATATTGTGTCATTTAAAACCATCCCAGGCGGCTCTCATGCAACAGGAGTGGGCCCTTACCTTGAGGATATTATCGCAAAACTGGTTGAATTTGAAGGCAATTAATATGAAAATTGTTGTATCGGTTCTTTTATTATTGATTTCTCTTCATGGAATGGGGCAGTATAACAAGGACAATCCTTTGGTTCATACTTATTCCATTGTCGCCTATGATCCTGAAACAGGTGATATTGGTGTAGCGGTTCAATCCCATTGGTTTTCAGTAGGCACAGTTGTCACCTGGGCTGAACCCGGAGTAGGAGCTGTTGCCACGCAATCTTTTTCCAATCCGGCATTTGGCCCTCAGGGACTGGCCTTGATGAAATCAGGCTTAAGTGCAGAGCAAGCATTAAAAGCGATGCTTTTGGCGGACGATGGGAGAGATTTCAGACAAGTGGGTATCATTGATATTAATGGAAATGCAGCGAATCATACTGGGCAAAAAAATATAGAGGCAGCAGGCGGAATCGTTGGGGAAAATTATGCAGTTCAGGCCAATATGATGGAAAACGATCAGGTTTGGTCTGCCATGTCCAGGGCATTTGAGAGCGCCGTAGGTTCATTAGCAGAAAGAATGCTCCTTTCACTCGAAGCAGCGCAGGCTGTAGGGGGTGATATCCGGGGCAAGCAATCTGCAGCCATATTGGTAGTTTCTGGTGTGTCAACAGGGAAAATTTGGAAAGATACCAAAGTGGATATTCGGGTAGATGACCATGCTGATCCTTTGGTGGAGCTAAGAAGATTACTAAAAGTACATCAAGCATATGAGTTCATGAATGCTGGCGACATTGCCGTCGAGGCTGGTGACTTTCAAAAAGCAAGTGACCTCTATAGCACCGCTGAAGCCATGTTCCCGGAAAACCTGGAAATGAAATATTGGCATGCAGTAAATCTTGCCAACACAGATCAGCTTGATCAGGCTCTGCCCATGTTCAAAGAAGT
>JBLICU010000079.1:0-15760 GCA_047632435.1 Cyclobacteriaceae bacterium | reverse complement strand
GATATTCCTTCTTCAGAAAATGGGAGAATGTATTCAGAAAAAGAAAAAAAGAAGATTGATAATTTTGTAAATAGGCTAAATCAAACAGAAAAGGGATCCCGTGCCTGTTTTTATATTTCTCACAGTTAAGGTTAACCCAAAACAGCAAAAAGCTTATTTGGAATTTCGTAAAAACAAAAAAGTCTGACTTTGCCTGTGGAGCTATATATGGACAGCCGGCTCAATCTGGTGGATATTACGTCGTACAACCCACAAGTCTTTATGATGGTTTAGACTCAATATTTTCTAGAGCTACAGCAATGGGTGCTGATGCAATTGTGGATTTTAATGTCGATTGGATTGACTTAAGCATTATTAATTATCAAAGTGTGCGAGGTTATGAAATAAGCGGATTTGCAATAGATAGGATTGATTAATGATTCGATCAAAAAAAAAATGTTTGTACCTCCGTTTGTACCTAAAAAGCAAAAAGCCCCTATACTCATTGTATAAGGGCTTAATTGTGGAGCCGGAGGGATTCGAACCCTCGTCCAGCAAAGGAAATCATATACCGTCTACATGCATATTTATTCATTTGATCTCGCAAGTAAGCCGGTGAATAACAACCTACTTATCCTGCCAGCCACTTAATTTCGCATGGGTTTAGTAGCCTCGCCCACACTAGTCCTAAAGTTCGACACCCCTTGATCCAGCCTAAAGGACAGAGACTTGGAGGGATGTGGCAGGGGGAGACGTAAGCCTCAACCCTGGTAAATCATCACGATTAAGTAATGATTAAGCTGCCATGGCGTAATTAGATTCGCCAATTATAGTTTGAGCACATTGATCACGTGTGTGTACTCAGCACCCGACATGCAAGCATATCATCTGCACTTCCTGTCGATTCCGGTCGGCCCCAAAATCTATGAAGATTTGCAAAGCTAGCAAGATTATGCTCACCAGCTTTAACATAACGAAAACCCATTTCAATGAGTTCTATTTATTTTTAGGAGCAGACAGAGATCCACCCGAGCCACTATTGCACCCGCTATCCGTAGTATCTTTTCTTCCCCACACTGACCCACCCCTAAAGAAAAGGATACTATCTCCTATCGGGGCTATTGGCTATGATCAACTCCAGAAAAACTTCCCTCACCATATAGAATCATACACCTGTCCCGATTTTATGATCAGATCAATATCAGAAGTATTATTGATGTTCTCCAGCGGATTACTATTCAAGATCACCAAATCAGCCTTTTGACCAGCGTCAATAGCACCAAACTTTGGATCCGTCAAAAATAGTTTGGAGTCTACAGAAGTGGCAGCTTTCAATATTTCATATTCCGAATAACCCATCTCGCATAACATCCGCATCTCTTCATGAAAACTACTTCCCGGATACGATCCCGGCTGAGGACTGTCCGTGCCGATGGCAAATGGAATTTTTGATTTCCTTAACTCATGGAAGGTATTACCCCATTTATCACGATTTGATAACAACGTATGGCTAAACTGATCCAGAACTGCCGTCGAATTGATTTGTTTTCCCTTCTCATTTTTTACAGGTTCAAGTAGAGCGACAGGATGCATTCTGTAGTCAAGTGGGGATGGTGTATAGTTCCCCAGGCTCATTTGAACCTTATTTTCAAAACCCACAAGTGTGTAAATCATTTTTACATTTGCATTCTTGATTTGTCGTGCAGTCGATTCGGAAAGGGCATCCCGATAAGGAAAATGTGCCAGCAGATCACCACCAGATTCCACAGCGGATTGAATTTAATCCGAGCTTCCTATGTGAATGAAAACCTTATAGCCGTTGGCGTGAGATTCGTCCACGATGGCTTTTATCACAGCTGGTTTGATTTGTGAAATTCCTTCCGGCAGCTGATCATTGATTATTTTGATGTAGTCCACATCATCACCAGCAAAATCTGTAATCAACTTTTTAATGTCAGTTTTTTCATCAGCTGTTTCTATCAAAAACCCCACAAATAAGGAAAGCGTAAATGGCAATAATGCCTTTGATGCCACTATCGGATGTCCACCCGAAGAAGTGATAGAAGAGCCAGTATAATATACATTGGGACCCGTCAATTCTCCTTTTTCAATTTTGTCCTGAATTTTTTGGATTGCGAAGCAATGCCACCAAAATCATTTATTTGAATTTAAATAAATTACAGATTTGTCCATGAACTAATCATTTTACACTGTGGACAACACAAAATTTTCAAAAGTGACTCTCATAAAGTCTATCTTGTGGGGTGCAATTCTTCTTTCAATTCTAGCATTGGTTTATCACATTCGTTGGCTTGTGCCTTTTCTGTTTAATTCGGTTATACACCGAGTTCCTGAAGGACAATCACCAATTGTTTGGTTTACCGTCCAAATATTTTCAAACGTCATATTTATTTACGTTGGCTATTTACTGATTAGACTCTTCAATCGGTACCAACAAAAAGGTTACTTTGATAGTGACAGCTTAAAAGTTTTTGATGTAGTGATAATATCATGCATATATCTGGCCATGTTGGGCATATTAAAACTAGCTTTTAGCGATTTTCACCCGCTTCCACTTAGTGAATACTATTGGATATGGGGTACTCTCAATCTAGTGGCATTTTTGATGATTGACACAGTAGCAATAAAAGAGCCGCAAACTATGTATTTCCTGTTGGCGATAATTTTATGGACGGTGAAGCAATTTGTGATTAAAGCTCTTTTGGTGAAGTCTGAAAATGAAACATTTATTTAGTATGGCGATCATTATCAATTTGGATGTGATGATGTCTAAAAGAAAAATATCGTTAAATGAACTTTCAAAACGGGTAGGACTCACAACTGTTAATTTATCTCTTCTGAAAACAGGAAAAGCAAAAGGAGTACGGTTTAACACACTTGAATCAATTTGTAAAGTGCTCAGTCAACCAGGAGATATTTTGGAATATAGACCTAATGAAAACGCAGAATAAACAAACGACATTCACTGTCAAGTCTTGGGGTTTGGTTCGAATAGTTTGAAAGTGTTACAAGATTCAGTGTAATCTTTAAATTCAGAGGACATAAATCCTCACTCGCGATAGCGTGGGGCTTAGATTTGTTATAAAACCTTCTAATTTTAACATTCTCACAATATGATGTTAAACATTTGTTCTCATAAAACTGGTACTCCCAATAACCAATAGCAACACAAGATTATCTTCAATTCATCGTAGGGTATTTAAGCATTACCCCGTTTAATTACCTCAAGCATATCAATAAGAACATGAACATCTACAAATTATCATACGCTATAATGCTGAGTATTTTATTCAGCTGTAACAATGACAAAGACACTATTGTTGAGCCAGAAATTGATCTGGGGGAAACGCAAGATTTGGAAACACCCGACTGGACGGAGGCGACTCACAGCAATGATGTGGATCCTGACTATGACATGGTATTTCCCAATGATGAAGTACTAAGAATAGATATTACTATAACTGCAGCCAACTGGAGTGCCATGCAAGCTGATCTTGATGCAAATCTACAGTCATCAGGTGGACAGGGTGGTGGAGCTGATGTAGATTTCACACCAGTTTGGGTGCCTTGTTCCTGGACTTTTGATGGTTTGGATTGGTATCAGGTCGGCATCCGCTACAAGGGCAACTCGTCACTTCGTAATGCCTATAACGACAACAGCGAAAAATATCCGTTTAAGCTTGATTTTGATGAATTTGAAGACACTTATGCGGCCATCAAGAATCAACGCTTTTATGGTTTCAAGCAATTAAATCTGAGCAACAACTATGATGATGCTTCTTACATGAGGGAAAAGGTAGCTGGAGATCTTTTCAGATCTTTTGGCGTGGTGGCACCAAAGGCTTCTTTCTGTGCAGTCTATCTAGATCGTGGCAATGGTTCTTCGTTTATTGGTGTGTATACCTTGGTTGAGGAGGTGGATGATTCTGTTCCTGATTCGCAATTTTCCGACAACAATGGCAACCTCTACAAACCAGATGGTGATGCAGCATCCTTTGCTTTCGGCACTTATGAAGAGGATGAAATGGATCTAAAAACCAATGAAGATGAGGCTGATTATTCAGACATAAAAGGATTATACGACCTTATGCACAGCTCCACCAGAACCACCAACGAAACTGAATGGAAATCAAGCCTTGAGTCGATTTTTAATGTCGATCAATATCTAAAGTATTTAGCTGTCAACACCGTGATCCAAAACTGGGATACCTATGGCGTCATGACCCACAATTACTTTTTATACAATGACCTGGGTCGATTGGTATGGATACCATGGGATAACAATGAGTCATTGCAGGATGGAAAAATGGGAGGTGCCATCAGTCTGTCCATGTCGGAGGTGAGCAGCAATTGGCCTCTGATAAGCTACGTCATAGATGTCCAGACCTATGAAACACAATATCAGGCCTATGTAAGGCAGTTCACAGATGAGCAATTCACACCAACACAAATGAGCAGCTTGTTTTCAACATACCAATCACTCTTAGAGAGCTATGCCGCACAAGAAGGAGGAAATTTCACAGGAGCCATCAGTACACTCAATACCCACGTTCAGAATCGGAATGCTGATGTTAATAGCTATTTGAATTGATTGGTTCCATCTGAAATCTGGCACACTCTATTCCTTAAACTCGGGTACTCTGGGAAGAGAATAAGGGGTATATGGAGCTGATTTTTCAGACATTTCATTATGTAAGGACTTCAAGTCCTCGTTGACTAATTTTTTTATCTCTTCCAGAACATACCAATTATAGATTTTATAGCCACGGGTTTAAACCCGTGGCTATAAAATTGAAGTACCTATGGCACTAAGAGCCCACTTTTGTTACCTAGATAGTCACTAGAAAAGCTCATTGGACCGTTAATTTTGGAGCAACTTGATATCATAACTCAACTTCTGGATGTGATCCCTGCCTGCGCAGGCATGACTCCTCGTCACCTTTGCTCATCCGTCACCCCTGCGGAGGCAAGTACCCAACCTGAGAGGTCCGATATCACAATTTTTCTTTATATTCATTTGATGATTGCAAAAGGTGGTTATGTCTATATCGTCACCAATAAATACCGTACAACCCTGTACATAGGAGTTACCTCGAACTTATATGCCAGAATTACGGAGCATAAGTCCGTCGAAGGTTCTGTTTTCACAGGGAAGTATAATTGTAAAGATTTAATTTATTGGGAATTCCATGAAGGAATTGAAATCGCAATTGAGCGAGAAAAGCAGCTTAAGAAATGGAAACGAGCTTGGAAAGATCGAATCATCAAAGAATTTAATCCTACATGGCGAGATCTTTATGATGAGGTTGAAGATATGGTTTAGCATGCTTTTGATTCCACAACTCACCTTCTGGATGTGATGCCTGCCTGCGCAGGCATGACGCCTCATCATCTTTGCTCATCCGTCATTCCTGCGGCGGCAGGAATCACATAATCTAAGTTTTGGCATTAAAATTCAAGATGTGCATTGGATTTTTGATCGTTGATTTTTGTCCTTTGGTTATTGAAGGGTTGTAAGTAGGTCTTTTGATTGCCAAAGAAAGGCTCAATGATACGTTGAATTTAGAGCAACTTACTTGACATCATAACCCAATTTCTGGATGTGATGCCTGCCTGCGCAGGCATGACGGTACATCACTTACATTCACCCAATTCAAAAGCGGGAACCAGTAAACATTCGGCTATACATTCATTTCCATATGTAACCCATTGCACCCACAAACAGGATTATAATCTTCGTAGCATGAGCATTGAACCATTGGTTCCTGAAAATCCTTACAGTCCTTGTCAGCATCTTCTTCGCAGGAGAAACAGCAGATGAATAGTGTGAATAAAATAAATATTTGAGATTTCACAGTTTTGATTCGACCCGACTCCAATGCGAAAGGTTGCTCTTCTCACCTCTCATTCCTTTAACTTATTTAATCCAATCAACTTCAATACCCAATTGGGTACGTTCTTGACTGTATTCTTTCCTTTGAGATTGATGGCAATGCCAAGTGCTGGAATAAGCGGAACCTTGTGTGTTTCCACAAATTCAATGGCGGTTCCATCAGGATCGTCAATGTAGGCAACTCTGCTTGTCACATTTCCCATGTTGAAGCTTTGTCCTTTTTCTGTTTCAAAGCTGTCCAGGACAAATGGGTGACTATGCTTTTGACAATGTGCTTTCAGCTCATTCATGTCACGCACATCAAAGCAGATATGGATGTATCCGGGATCTCCCCAATAGCGATCTTCATACATTTTTATCCCTTGATAATCCGTGCTTTGAATCAACTCAATTTCTGTATTTCCAAGGAAATTTGAGAACCCTCCAATCTCAGGTTTAGGTTTCGTGAGGTAAGCCCTTTTGAAAGTGAGATTACCTCCAGGTAGTTTTTCGAAAGCTTCGACTTTTTCAGCCGCAGTTGTCTTTTTCAATTCAAAACCCAATACTTCGGTATAAAAATGAATGGACTTTTCCAGATCGCTGCATCCGATAATGGCACCATATGCTCCGGAGGTCAGTTTAGGTTTGCTAAAATATTCGTCTCCTTCAACGACCTGAAAATGATTTTCAAATGGATCGGAAAAGAAGAATGCCTTTTTGCCAGAAATGCTCTCCTGCCGACCTGTTGGATTTGTCAATTCTAAGATCCTCCGTGCAGACCCCAGGTCAGGTGTCTTCAATTTGATAGCGAAGATGCCAAAATCTCCAAGTTGTGGTTTTTGCTTCGGAAGTTTTGGTTCACGGCTTAGATATTGCCAGACCTCTAAACCACCCGCTCCTGCCATATTCATGATGACTGCCGCTTGTCGTTCGTGACCTACACCCCCAGTATAGGCGGTCATGAGGTCAGTTACATTCTTTTCTTCCAGAACCTGAGCAGAGAAATTCAGATTTTTGTGGTACCAACTTCTGGCTATTGGCATATCAATCACGCCAATACCGATTTGAAGTATTCCACCAATTTTAGGCTTGTTCATCGATTGTTTCTTTTGACTATTCAAGTTTAATAATTATTGCTTGTCTAATCGCTTCAAAAATGGCTTAGTTTTTTATCTTGCAAGCTGGATGGAATCATTTGTAGTATCGGCACGTAAGTATCGGCCTTTGGGCTTTGATGAAGTAGTAGGGCAGGAGCACATTACTACTACACTCAAAAACGCCATTGACAATAACCATCTGGCTCAGGCTCTGCTTTTTTGCGGACCAAGGGGAGTGGGTAAAACCACCTGTGCTCGGATTCTTTCCCGAATGGTAAATGGCTTTGAAGCGCAAAATGGAGATGCCCAAACCAACAATTTTAACATCTACGAATTAGATGCCGCTTCCAACAACTCGGTGGATGATATTCGAAATCTCATTGATCAGGTTCGATATCCTCCGCAACAAGGGAACTTCAAGGTGTACATCATAGATGAGGTTCACATGCTTTCGACAGCAGCATTCAATGCTTTTTTGAAGACGCTGGAGGAGCCCCCTTCTTATGCCATTTTTATCCTGGCCACCACGGAAAAGCACAAAGTGCTTCCTACGATTCTGTCCAGATGTCAGATATATGATTTTAATAGAATTGAAATTATTGACATTGTACACCAGCTTCAAAAAATTGCGGATACAGAAGGAATTGCAGCAGAGGCGGAAGCCTTGCATTTGATCGCCCAAAAAGCAGATGGAGCACTTCGTGATGCGCTTTCAATGTTTGATTTGATTGTTACTTTTTCTTCAGACAATAAAATCACCTATCAGAATACGATCAAAAACCTGCACATTCTTGACTATGACTACTACTTCAAAGTGGTGGATTTTTTCATGGAAGAAAACATGTCAGGAGCCCTTTTGATTTTTGATGAAATTTTGAGAAATGGTTTCGATGGTCACAATTTTTTGGTTGGGCTACAAGAGCATTTAAGGAATCTATTGGTAGGAAAGAAAGCAGAAACGCTTTCCTTACTTGAAGTTCCGGAAAATCTTAAGAAAAAATACCTGGAGCAGTCCCAGGCACTGAGTAATTCTTATTTGCTTTCTGCGCTTAACATGCTGAATCAGTCAGACCTGAATTACAAGGCAAGCAAAAATCAGCGATTGCATGTGGAGCTTTGTTTGATGAAGCTTTCTAACCTGAATAAGGCGATCAAACTGACCAGCACAAGCTCCGCAGAAGAGTTAAAAAAAAAAGTAGCGTAAGCACCTCTGCGGAGGCACTCCCACAAACCATTTCCCACAAACCATCTTCAGATAGTCAACCGGAAGTAAAAGCTGAAATTGTTGTGACGGAACCGATTCCGCATACTCCTAAGATCACTGTGACGAAACATGGAGCTGAATCAAAGGAAACGCCAAGTATTTTCAATCGGAAAAAGAAGACTGAGGAAGAAAAGGGTAATGAACCTAAACCTGAGATCCTTTCTACAGCGTTTTCTGAATCCCAGTTGCAGGAAGCTTGGCTGGCCTTTAAAGAAAAAAGAACGAACGAGGGTGCCGGAGATATGGAGCAGCTGGTACTCAACCGGTCGATCAGAAAGTCAGCTGAAAACGGGGTGTTGATTTCGCTTGCAAGCCCGCTTGAAACCAACATTCTGGACAGAGCGGAGCAGGAAATTGTTCAATTTCTCCGATCGGAATTAAAGAACTCGCTGATACTTATGGAGAAGGAAGTAAAGGAGCAGGAAATGTCGAAAAAGCTCTACACCAGCAGAGACAAATTCGAGTACATGGCGGAACAAAATCCGGCATTGAAGGAGTTGAAAGAGCGACTTGGTTTGGATTTTGAATATTGATGAATCGAATTAATCCCTCCAGTGGGTTTAATTTCCCGATGCTTGCATCGAATAAAAAAACCGCGCCCCGATACCCTGTCAGCTTGGTGCGGGGTTATTCATTTTGGCTGGATGAGGTCAATCAGATTGCCATACAAATCAGCAAAAACAGCTACAGTTCCATAGGGCTCATCTATTGGCCCTCTGATGATTTCGATATGATGTGCCTTAAGGTTTTCAAAATCCCGCTGAAAATCATCGGTATGAATGAATAAGAAAACCCTGCCTCCGGCTTGATTTCCTATTTGGCTGATTTGTTCTGGTGAAGCAGCTTTGGCCATTAAAAGACAGCATCCATCGGATTCGGGTGGGGATATTCTGACCCATCTCTTGCTCGGTGTTAACTGAGTGTCTTCAACCAGTTGAAAATTGAGCTTTTTGGTATAAAAATCAATGGCCTCATCATAGTCACGTACGAGTAAGGCTATGTTTACCAGAGTTTGTTTCATTTCAATTTTGTCAAATTCAATCTTAATTCACTCTTAAAACTTCACCAACAGCCAATTCATTGGATTCCTTGTTGTTCAGTGATTTGATTTCATCCAAAGTCAAACCAAACGTTCTAGCCACTCCGAAAAGTGTATCTCCGGGCTGTGCGGTATAAGATGCCGCCATCACTGGTTTTGAATTATCCAAATTTTGTATTTGCCTAGTAATGGTCAATTCCTGACCTGGTTTTAGGCTGGTGCTATCGGCTAGACTATTCCATTCTAATATCTCTGATATGCTCACTTTATATTTTCTTGAGATGGCCCATAAAGTTTCTCCCGATTGCACAATGTGCGTATTGGACATTTTTGGAGTTTCCTTTTGAACAATTGCTGGTGTTTCCTCCGATGCTTCGACCAAAGGCGTATCCTCAATACCTTCTTCAATTGTTTCCTCCACGATTGGCTTGACTGGCTCTTTGGTAGCAGTGGACGGAGCTATGGGAGGGTTGACTAAAACCTTTCTTGGTTTGATTAACTCAATTTTTTTAACGTCTTTATATTCAATCGGAGTATCTTTTGGTCGGTTGGATCTCATCCAAAGGACACGCCCTGGCTTAAGCTCATCAGTAGCAGTCATCCGATTTTTCTTGAGAATCTTATTAGTTTTTACGCTGTATTTTTGGGAAATTTCCCATAGCGATTCACCATATTGCGCAATATGAAAGGATATTTCGGATCGATTGCGCTTGCTTTGGGCGTAATATACTTCTCCGCTCTTGATGGTCTGTCCATCATTCATGTCATTGAATTTAATCAATTGGCGACTCAGGATATTGGCCTTTAAGGCAAGGGAAACGACATTATCCGCATCAGTCGCCATCACAGCCCTGCGATCATTTCTTTTGATAAATACGTTCTGACTTGATTTTGCTACACTAGCGCCCGTACTTTTAGCTTTAGGTTCTTCTATTTTTCGACTCAGCGGCGCATGAACTTGCTTGTCGGATTCTTTGAAGTTTGATGGCAATCGACCTATCATAGGTACAATCACCGTGTAAGTTTTGTCATCAGGAATTTTTCCATGGATCAGCCACTTATTATAAGTTTTAAGGAGCTCTTCATCCACCTTCAGCTCTTTGGCAATGTTTTCAAGTGTTTGATTTTTGCCCTTCTCATATTCAGCCAACTTCAAGCCTTCGGTATGAGCTGCACCTACTTCGTCTTTGTACGCGATGACATGGGCAATGAATCGCTTCACATACCAATGTGTTTTGCCGCTGATTACCATTTTATCTGAGCCTATGTCTTTTTCATCAAGATATGGTTTTACACCTGTTGGCCCTGTCATGTAAGCATTGACGGCATAAATCCAGTTTTTCACATAATAATTATTACGAATAAAATATTTGGATGCACCGTGACTTGCCGCAACGATGTTCTTGCGTTCGTCAATTTTACCATCCACGCGCAGACCTACTTCTCGTGCGGTAAAATCTTTCATTTGCCAATACCCCACCGCCCCAGCTGATGAAACGGCATCTGATATCAAGGCGCTTTCCTGCACCGCAAGATATTTGATGTCATCTGGCACACCTTCTTCCTTCAATATTCTTTCTATGAGTGGAAAATAAAGATTGATTCTGTCCAGTTTGATCTGAAAATATTTGTCACTTGCGCGAATGGCATCTACATCTTTTTGGATTTCACGCTGGGCCTCAGCGGTTATTTTGAGTTTGATGTTGGCAATTTCGATTGTAGCAGGAACCCGTGGGATCGGATTAAGCGCCCAAGCCTGAATGGTAGTTAGTAGAATAATCAGTAAAAGAAAAGTCCTCATTTTTTTCTTAAAACCATAAGCCCGTCCCTAATTGGAAATAAAACATTTTCCACCCGATCATCTTGATGCACCTTCTTGTTGAAATCTCTTACTGAAACGGTGACTTTGTCATTTATATTTTCATCGAAAACTTTTCCACTCCAAAGTACATTGTCAATCAGTATAAAACCGCCAGACCTTACTTTATCAATAATCAAGTCGAAATAGGTAGTATAAGATTCTTTATCTGCATCTATAAAAACCAGATCCCATGGTTGATTCAAGGTAGGAATGATCATTCTGGCGTCACCCACAATCATTTCTATTTTTGATCCAAAACCGGAAGATTCAAAATATCCTTTTGTCCTTGGCTCTAGTTCGTCGTTGATGTCTATGGTGATCAATTGGCCATTTTCACTCAACCCTTCAGCCAAACATATAGCTGAATAGCCAGTGTAAGTGCCAATTTCCAGAATGTGATCTGGCTGAATCATGTGGGAAAACATGGAAAGTACCCGGCCTTGCAGGTGACCGGAGAGCATTCTGGGTTTCAAAACTTCCAGATGAGTTTCCCGATTGATTTGGTAGAGCAAGGGTGACTCTGGCGATGTATGCACCTCGACATAATCCTGTAGACTCTTTTCCAAAAACTCCATGGTACAAAACTAATAGGTTTTTATGGCAGAAGGACTATTCGGCATGATAGGTTAGTCTGCACATTTGATCCATGTTGAGACTTTCTTTTGCCAATTCCTGCAATTCAGCAGAAGTGATATTGTCAATGGTTTGAAATAGCTGAGTCAAGTCTGGAACCTGATTCAAATCCAATAGGCTTTTGCCCATCATGAGCATCAACGCATTGTTATTTTCTTCAGACATGGCCAGCTGGCCTTTGATCTGTTGCTTGGCTTTGTGAAGCTGAATATTTCCCAGAGGCTTGTTTTTAAGCAGATTCATTTCCTTCTCAATCAGTTGAAAACTTTTATTTAGGTTTTTCGGATCTGTTGCAAAAAATATAGAAAACATTCCTGTATCAATGTATGGGGAGTAATTGGCGTCAATGCCATAAACAAAGCCATATTTTTCTCGGAGTGACAGATTCAACCGCGAGTTCATACCTGGCCCACCAAAAATATTTACAAGTAGGAAAAATGGAATGCGAAGCTCATTTTTTAAGTCATAGGAAGTAGAGCCAATGGCTGCATGTGACTGAGTAATTTGCCGCTTGACCTCAGTCCCCCTGACTTGATATTGATCAAAAGATAACCTTGCATTTATCTTATTCTTATGAGGAATATCCTGAAGATATTTTTCAGAAAGTTTAAGTAATTTTTTTAAAGAATAATTTCCCACACTGGTGAGAATAATCTTTTCCGTATTTAGGTTCTTTGATATAAATGATAAAAAGTCCTTTTGTTTAAAGCTAGAAACCGTATCAATAGTGCCCAAAATATTTTTCCCCAATGAATGATCATTGAAAACGACAGCATCAAAATCGTCCTGTATGGCATCTTCCGGTGTATCCAGATACATAGACATTTCTTCTAGGATGACCATACGCTCTTTGTCTATTTGAGCTGGTGCAAAAGTAGAATTGAAGGTGATGTCACAAAGTAGCTCTATGGCCTTGTCGAGATGATTGTCAAGTACTGCAGCGTAAAAACATATTTTTTCTTTGGTGGTATAAGCGTTGAGCTCACCTCCTAGAGAATCCAACCGGTCGATGATATGAAAGGCTTTTCTCTTGTGGGTTCCCTTGAATGCCATGTGCTCCCAAAAGTGGGCAATGCCTTGTTCCTCAGGATTTTCATCTCTGCTTCCAATATCAACCATAATGCCTACATGGGCAATTTTGGTGTTGGGCGCCTCCCTGTGTGCGATCCGTATTCCGTTGGATAATGTTACTAGCTCGTAATCTTGCATGAGGGCGCAAATCTACTACTAAGAAATCAATTTGCTCGGGGATGAGTTGTGTTACACAATTGAGCTTGTAAATGACTCAAGAGAATGAAGGTTTGGTTGTATCTTAGAATATTGTTTTACATAGAATGAAAAATTACGTTATGAATTATTGGTTGATAAAATCCGAACCGGGTACTTATTCATGGGATGATCTTGAAAGGGACAAAAAGACCTATTGGGATGGTGTAAGAAACTATGCTGCGCGAATGCATATGAACGCGATGAAAGTTGGGGATTTGTGTTTGTTTTACCACAGTGTGAACGAAAAATGCTGTGTTGGAGTAGCTAAAGTGGTAGGAGAAGCCTATCAGGATCCTACGACCGATGATGACAAATGGGTGGTGATGGATGTATCTCCTGAATTCAAATTAAAAAAACCTGTAACGCTTGAAATGGCTAAAGCTGAAACAAGACTTTCAGAAATGGTGTTAGTCAACAATACAAGATTATCTGTTCAGCCAGTAAAAAAAGAAGAATTTGATCTTGTCATTGCGATGAGCGAAGAATAGGGCATTGGCATATAAAGTTGTCTGAAAAGCATGAGGATATATATTTTTATTTTGTGTCTGATTATCGTTAGTTTCTCTTTTGCACAGAAAAAGAAACCACGTGACACGAGCAATTATATCCAACAAGTGAACCGGATTGAGTTTGATCTGGGTTTAAGTGGTGATAATTATCACATCATTTCCGGTGATGAGTTGGGGCTATTGGTTGCGGTTGAAACAAGCACAACGAGTACTCAGGGCTTTCAATGGAAATTGCATCGGCTGGATACATCACTAAATATGGTTTGGACTAAAATTTTTTACTCGCCATATGATAGTCACTTCACAGGATATGATTTTTACGACGGGAAGTATTATTTACTTTTTAACAATTCTAAATACGACAATACTGAATTGCGACTTTATGAGGTGGGATCCGATTCTGCAAGTATTATTCATTATGAAATAAATACCGTTTTTCCAATCGTGTTAAATGAGTTCGAAGTGCTGGGCGGAGTGGTTTTATTGTCTGGAGAGACGAACTACAGACCAGTCATGCTTACTTATAACTTCATTGACAAAAAACCAAAAGTAATTCCTGGTATTTATGACAAACACGGCGAAATCCTCGATTTAATATTGGATGATGAATCGCAAATGTTTACAATCATCATGTCGGAGCGAACACCAAATAAAAGATTTACCATTATAGCCAAGACTTTCACAGCATGGGGGGATCTTGTACAGGAAAATACGCTGAATCCTGGCGATAAACGAAACATTATAGATGGAGTAGCCACAAATTTTTATGGAGGTATTCAGTACATGGCAGGAACCTATAGCAAGAAAAGCACCACCTATAGCAAAGGGTTATATATTTCCAAATTTGTAAATGGGCGACAGCAATTAGTCAAATATTACGATTATTCCGGGTTGAATAATTTTTTTGGATATATGACAGCCAAGCGAGAGCAGCGCGTGAAGGAGCGGATTAACAAAAAGGTGTCAAATGGAAAGGACCCTAATTTTAGTTACAGGCTTTTGGTGCATGACATTATTCAGCGGGGAGATGAATTTCTTTTGGTCGCTGAGGCTTATTACCCCAGGTATTCCAACAGCTACAATCAATATTCAACATATAGCAGATACAGCCCACAAGGCCAATACAATAGCAGTTTTATAGGTTATAATTTCACTCATGCCGTTGTTGTTGCATTTGATCGGAATGGAAATATTCTTTGGGACAATAGCTTTCCCATAGACAATGTGCTGACTTACAGCCTTGAAGGATTTGTGGCAGTCAATGATTATCCTGATAAAGTAGTGCTAATGTATCTCGATGAAAATATTATTCAGTCCAAGGTAGTCAGTGAAAATGAGGTGGTAGAAGGAAGAACTTTCAATCCTGTGAAGCTTGCTTATGCAGGTGATGAGCTCAAAAGCAAAGATCCGGAAATTGAGGGGCTCAAGACATGGTACGATAAAACGATGTATGCATATGGCGTTCAAAATATCAAAAATGAAAAAGGCGAAGGAGGTAAAGTATATCGAAACATCTTTTATATCAATAAGATACAATATCATCGTCCCGAAAATTTAAATTAAAGAAGATGCGCTTATATTTGCGTGAAGTCTGATCATGCAAAAACGACTCCTGTTAGACAGTAAACTCCTACAAATCACAATCAGCCGGTTGTGTCAACATCTCATTGAAAATCATGAGGATTTTAGTGAAACGGTCATATTGGGATTGCAGCCACGTGGAATCTATCTGGCTGAAAGAATCAGAAAAGTACTTGAAGAGCAATTACAACAAAAGATTGGAATTGGTTATTTGGACACTACCTTTCATCGGGATGATTTCAGAAGAAGAGAAAGTCCACTTACTCCCAATCAGACCAAAGTCCCATTTCTTATAGAGGGTAAAAACGTCATCATTGTGGATGATGTGCTTTATACTGGAAGATCAGTTCGAGCAGCATTGGATGCTATGACCATGTTTGGCCGTCCGAAGAAAGTAGAATTGCTTGTGTTGATTGATAGAATGTACAGCCGCGATATTCCGATACAGGCCAACTATGTGGGCAGGAAAGTAAACACCCTTGATTCACAAAAAGTCAAGGTTGAGCTGATGGAACAAGGGAGCAAAAAAGACAACATCTGGTTAATCAATATCGACGAATGAGCCAATTAAAAACAAAACATCTGCTTGGAATCAAGAACCTCGATAAAGAGGAAATGAATCTGATCTTTGAAAC
>JBLICU010000078.1:0-16118 GCA_047632435.1 Cyclobacteriaceae bacterium | reverse complement strand
ACAGCGTATTTCTCAAACAGCGTTTTGAAATTGGCGATATCATAATAATTGAGATTCTTTCCATCACGCACAAATCCTAAGGGTGAAATAGCAGAAATATAGAATTTTGAGTAGAATGCTTCAGGGCCACCATAAGCTTCCACTATATCATAGATGAATCTTGACGAAAGTTCTTGTTTTTTGTCGAATGGATTGGCTATGCCACAATTCTCTTCAAGTCTAAGAGGATCAGTGAATGGCACTCCTGTGATACCACCGCCAAACCTGCCCGGATTGATTCCAAACAAAACGATCCGTTCATTTGTGTCATTGTAGTATTTGTTGTAAAACCTTGCTGCAAATTGACGTGCCAGACCATCCTGATATGGGTTCATCACTTGAACATCTTTTGGTAGTTTTTCCGGAGAAACAAGAGATTCACAAAATTGAATGATTTTATCAGCAACAGTCATATCGGAAATATAGCTTGACTCTGCTTTTGTTCAATTAAGAATAGTGAATTTTCTTAGCTTCGTGTACAGATGAAGAAGGATTATAAATATTACATTATTCACAAACCTTACAAGATACTCAGCCAATTTTCAGATGAAAACGGAAATCCCGGATTGGGCAGTGTCTATAATCTACCCAAAAATATATATCCAGTTGGTAGGCTTGATCTGGATAGTGAAGGTTTGTTGATTCTTACAGACGATAAGTCTCTAAATAATAAATTATTAAACCCAAATCACAAACACAAAAGAACTTACTGGGTAGAGGTGGATGGTATTCCAGATCAACAAAAGCTAGATCAATTTTCGACAGGAATTCAGATAAATATCAATGGTAAAAGGCATCAAACAGTGCTTTGTGAGGTGAAATTGATTGAACCAGAGAATGTGGATGAGCGAGTGCCTCCAGTGAATTACTTAAAGCACCCGGTTAGGTGTTGGCTGGAAATTAAACTTACAGAAGGTAAAAACAGGCAAGTTCGAAGAATGACCGCAGCTATCGGACATCCCACCTTGCGATTGATCAGAGTGGCCATTGAGGATTTGCATCTATTTCCATTGAAATCTGGAGAAATAGCTCAGGTTTCAGAAAAACTCATTTATCAAAAACTGAAATTGTAAAGCTTATTCAACGCTCATATTTGGTATACAATCTGCTGAAATAATTAATGATTTTCTTGAGCGTATCGTGATAAAGAGTGAGGTACAGCAATCCGGTCATCATCCAAATTACAAACATGTTAAAAAGGACTGTATCAAAGCGAAAAACACCGATTTGCTTCTCATTGGCATAAAAATGTGCTCGACCGATTTGGGTTGGAGGTGCTTTGAAGATGGGGTCCTTTTTCTGAACCAGGTGATCACCTACCATCACTATTCTTTCCAGATCACTTCTGTTTTGAACTAAATTGGAGATGCTTTCATTGTGGTTGGCTTTCATAAGTTCCAAAACTTCATCTTTGCCTAATTCTGCCACTAATACATCATAAATAGCATCCTTTTGCTCCATTGCTATCTTATATTCTTCTTGAAAGTAATCTCTCGCTCTGCCAAGATATGCCAAGAGTCTTTTCCCGGTTCTGGAGTTGAATGTCTTTGGATTTAATGATACATCAAATGGAAAATGTGTGAAGCCGTGTAGGCTGCTTAGCTTGTTTACTTCATTTTTAATCAGGCTCAAATCATCAGCGTAGACATCATATCTACTCGAATCTTTGATAATCCGAACAGTGAGTGCTTCCAGCTTTGGAATCACATAGGATCTTTGGAAGGAGGCTTGACTTGCTTTTTTCTCCGCTTGAAAAAAGTGCTTTTCATAAGCATTGTGCTTGAATTGAGCTACAGCTATGGCTTCATAAGCCCAACGGGAAACCATAATATCTCCAACAAATGGAACAAATTCCTGACGAGCAATATTTTCCTGTAGCTCGTCGAATTTGATCATGGCACCTCCAAGAAGCAATTGAGGAACAAGAATAAATGGGATTAAAATGTAAATCGTTATGATGGAGTTCAAAGCAGAAGAAATATTCAAACCAATCAAATTGGCGAAACATGAAGTGGAAAATAAAATCAACCAATAATAAAAAGTCATTCCTTCTATTTCCAAAGCATAATTCCCCACGAGCACAAATGCCAATGACTGAATGCCGGACAATACCAGTAGGTAAAATACTTTGGCGTTGATGTAACTAAACCTACTCAAATTGAGGAAAGATTCTCGTTCGAGAATTTTCCTATCCTTGAATATTTCTTCAGCTGAAATGGACATACCAGTGAATAATGAAACTACTACAGCCATGAAAAGGTATACTGGCAGGTTCTTATTGTCTTGAACTGTGTATACACCTGTAGGTGCATATTTGGTAAAATAACCCAAAATAAGGGCGAGAAGTGGTGTTTGCAATAAGCTAATAACGATATACTGTCTGTTAGATAATTTCGAAAACAAGTTACGTTTTCCAAATATTGCAAACTGTTTGTATAATCCAGGGATATTGAAATTGGAAGGAGGCAGTCTTTCGATATATCGAACCTTTTCATTTTTTTTACTCTCAATATTAACCTTGTACTTCTCGTACCAATCTATTGGCGAGACCCGTCTTATTTTCGTAATCTGTCCACTGTCATTGATCTCTTTTGCTTCTATGATCTGTAGTATTTGCTCTGGGATCACATTACCACACTTGGTGCACTCGCTTTCCGCTGCGTTTACTTGCGTACTCATGGTTTTGAAATAAACCACCGCATCAACTGGATTGCCTCGATATACCGGATATCCACCTTTGTCCAATATCCAAAGCTTGTCGAAGAGCTTGAATATATCCGACGATGGCTGATGAATGATACAAAAAACCAGTTTACCAGATCTAGCAAGGTTTTTAAGTAATAACATCACCTTTTCAGAATCCATAGACGAAAGCCCAGATGTAGGTTCATCTACGAATAAAACCGATGGCTCTCTCATCAGCTCCAAGGCAATATTCAAGCGCTTTCTTTGACCACCGCTGATGAATTTATTTAGTGGGTCTCCGACTTTAAGGTCTTTGATTTCCATCAAATCCATTTGTTCAAGGATATTGTCAACGGTAGCACGGATGCGCTCATCTGTGAAGTCACTGAAGCATATTTGCGCGTTGAAATACAGGTTTTCATGAACTGTGAGTTCATTGAATAACATGTCATCCTGAGGGACATATCCAATGACACCCTCATTAGATGCACGATTTATGGAATATCCATTTATAGATATTTTGCCTTTGGTCGGGGATATTTTGCCGTTGAGAAGGTTGATCAATGTGGATTTACCAACACCACTACCACCCATTACTCCCACCAAATGTCCGGATTCTACAGAGAAATTGAATTTGTGCAAGCCATTTGAGCTTCTTTTGAATTGAAATTCAAGATCTTCTCCCATCATGACAATCTTTACCGTTTGATTATCATTGATGAATTCCTTTATAATATCGGTTTCATAAATGGGCTTGATATTGGGCCCTTTAATGATGGCTCCTGGCTTGAGTAGGTAAAATTTATCGTTTACCAGCTTGTTACCTTCTATATATAGATTAAGAGGTCCTGTATATTTAAAAACATAGGTATTGACACTTTGGATTCGATAAACTAGTATTTCTCCAAATAAATTTTCTACATATAGATGAAGAAAGTCATCAACGCCAGGCATTTTAATGCTTTTTTTGCGCATCATCCAGGCCACTTCTTCTGGCCATTCTGTCATTTTGTTATTGATGATCAGCGTATTTTCAAATGCCAAGCCTTTTTTCTGTGGATCAGTAGTGAAAGCGATTAAGCCATTTGCTTCTTCCTGTTTCAAGTTGAAATTCATGGCAACAAGTGCGATGAACTCATTCTCACGTGCGGAAATTTTTTTGTCTGCATTGATAAGTTCAAGCAGTTGCATGAATACAACGATACGTTCGGAGTATAAGAGTTCTTTATTGAGCTGATTGCAAATCTTAGCTACTTGAAGGATAGAAGTGGGGTCAATGCCAAGTTCTTCCCCCTCTTCCAGGTCGGTGTTTTCTTCGCTATAAAAAGATAAATAGTCATGAAAAAGACGCAGGTATTCGTCGGTAAGCTCTTGATTGAGATTCCTTTTGAGGTAGGGTTTCACGATCAATTCGGCAGAGTCTACTTCATCAAGATCGTCTTTTGCACTTTCAATAATTGCAAATAGATGTACTAAGGCGTTGATGATTGATTCCTTCATATGATCATAAAAAAAGCCCCCAAGAGGAGGCTCAATTTATCTATAATGATTTTAAATAACTAACCTACAATGTTCCATCTGATTTCAGATATACTCGCGGCTACATCTTTGAATTGACCTTCAGAAATGTTTGAACCTTCACCAAGTTGCTCATAGAACAGATTGATGTATCTCAAATTTGGAAGAACTTTAGAAACATTTTCGTCATCGGCATATTTTTCAAGCATGGCTGTAAGTTTCTGAACTTGTTCCTTCTGATTAGCTAGTACGTTCATCAAATCCATCTTGTTGACACTGTTTTCGATGAGCTTAGTTGTGATGTATAGACCTTCAATAACACTTCCAGCCACCACCAAAATAGATATTTTTTCATCTCCATTTTGATTGAGATAGTTATAGGTATCATAAAATGACTCTGTTACAATCATTATCAATGAATCTTTGTTTTCTACATTGGTTTCAATTCGACGAACCAGATTCATATTAAATGCTGTACTTATATTCAAATCTTCAACCAGTTGCTTAGATACTTTCAGGTATCCCATGGACTCCTGAGTTTTATCGAATGTACTTGTATAGCTCAAATCCGCACCATAAACACCCAGATTGATTGCTTTTTGCCATTCTGCAATGTATTTGGAACTGTTTTCCGGAGAGTTGGCTATGCCGGGTATAAAAGTTGCTTTTGCTTCTTCCAACATTTTTGAAACTTCAAATGAAGTTGGAATTGGGTATTCGAATGTTTGTTCAACGAAAGCTTCAAGTGCTTCCTTTTTTTCTACTGCCTTTTCTTCAGGCTTTTTCCCTGAGGTGCAGTAGGTAAATATGAATGATAGTAAGACGAGTGCAGTGATGTTAGAAATTTGTTTCATGTGTCTTGATTAAATCAAAATATTGGTTTTGTTCAAAATTAATGTGTTGGCGCACTTTTAAGAACTAAATCTTTAGATATTTTCGAACAGTTGTTAAGTTGCATCTTCATTTTATTAATATTCTTGATGCAATTTATATCTCAAATTAAAGAAGGTGTAGAATTTATACAGCTTGTAGAAGATAATAACGTCCTTTTTTCAGTTTCGCCAGATCATGGAGCCCGCCTTACAGATTTATATTTTAAGGTAAATAATGCACTTCATTCGGTACTGTGGGAAGTGAGTCCCAATGACTGCAAAACCGGAGAATGGAGTAAAAGTGAAATACTTTTTCCATTTCCCAATAGAATTGAAGATGGAAAGTATGAATTTGAGGGTATCAGCTATCAGCTTCCGGTAAATGAAAAGCGATACAATAACGCGATACATGGAATGGTGACAAATGTAAAATTTGAAGCCATAGATCAAAGAATAGAAGACAATACGGCTTCCTTAAAATTGAGGTATAAATATAACGGTGGAAAATCCTATTATCCATTTCCATTTGTTTTGGATATGACTTATGAATATGGTAGTGATGGTTTCAATGTGATTTTTGATGTTAAAAATTCTGGAGCAGGCAACTTGCCATTTGGCCTAGGGTGGCATCCTTATTTTAAATTGGGAGATAGAGGCTTATCAGGTCTCCGATATGCCATTCCGGAATCGGATCATTTGCTACTCGGCAATAGAAGTCTACCTACGGGTGAAGTACAAAATTTTAGCCAGGCAAATCTTAATTTGGAAGATTGGAATCTTGACGATTGTTTCAGATTGAAGCAAAGTGAGGTTTCATACATTTTAGCTTCGGATCAAATAAGTCTGAAAATGACAGGCTCTGATGCCTTTAGATACCTTCAACTTTTTACTCCTGAAGGTCTGGGCACAATCGCCATAGAGCCGATGACTTCTGGGGTGAACGTATTTAATAACCATGAAGGCATCAGATTTTTGAAATCAATGGAGACATTTCAAGTTTCCTTCAAAATCTCTGTCTATCATAGCAATGAATAAGGTTTGATTGGTCAGGATTTTTTACTCGCACTTGGAATTTCGGGAATTTTTATTCCAACACAAATAATGATTTTAAACAATCCGCCTGCGGTGAATGTCTTGATGGTAGAGGCATAATTTGTGCTTTCTAATCATCACTCCTATATACGTTAACAGCAAAAAAATATAAAACAGATTATGCCCATTAAAAATATGTTAAGGCCTATTATATTATTTTTTTTTAGTTTGTTGATATTACCTGTTTCTGCTCAAAATGTTCTTCCCCCCGCGATGAGCTGGCATGGGAAAAGTGAATCTTTAATCGCCAAAACTAATGATCCATGGTTAACCCCATGTGAGAAGTCAGATTTTAAAACGACTCCTGATTATAATGAAACCATCAATTGGTTTAAAAAACTAACGGCCGCTTCCCCGATATTATCAATGATCAGTATTGGAAAAAGTGTAGAAGGCAGGGAGATTTATATGATTATCGCTTCCAATGAAAAGAATATAAGTGCCGGATCATTAAGTGCCTCTGAAAAACCATTGTTCTTGGCTCAAGCGGGCATTCATTCTGGGGAAATAGATGGAAAGGATGCCGGAATGATGCTCCTACGGGACATTGCTTTTGGTAAAAAGAAAGCGTTGCTGAATGATGTGAACTTACTATTTATTCCGATTTTAAGTGTTGATGCTCATGAGAATTCATCCCCATATAATAGACCAAACCAAAGGGGACCAGAAAACATGGGATGGAGAACCAATGCTCAAAACCTAAATTTAAATCGTGACTATGCAAAGCTTGACACTAAAGAAGTACGAGCTGTTGTTGCGGTAATTAACACATATAATCCGTTGATGTACATGGATATTCATGTGACTGATGGTGCAGATTATCAGTATGATATTACCTATACAGGTGCTGGAGTTCAAGGCAATTCTCCGGCAATTTCGAACTGGATAGAAACAAAGTTTAAACCTTTTTCTGACCAAAGTCTAAGTGCTTATGGTCATATCCCTGGGCCTTTATTATTTTCTTTGAATGATCGGGATTTTACGAAAGGAAATATTTCAGTGGTTGGTGGCCCAAGGTTTTCAGATACTTATGGCATCCTGCGTCACTTAAGTACCATTTTGGTTGAAAATCATTCATTAAAACCTTATAAACAGCGGGTTTTGGGAACATATGTCTTGCTCGAAAGCACGTTAAGATTATTGAGTGCAGAAGGCAAATCACTTAAAGCAGCTACAGAAGCTGATAAGGCTGATAGAAAAAAAAATATCCCAACCGCATATAAAGTTCCTCAAATGAAAAATCAAGTTGATTTTCAATCTTTGGCACTTCTTGAATTTTCCAATGAAAATACTGCGCCTCCCGATACATTGCTGTTGCTGGGAATGGAATCAAAAATTCGTAAATCTACCATCACAAATTCGGATTATATTGAATGGTTGGGTAAGCCAAAAACTATGAAAGTTGCCCACTATAAGGAAACTGAACCTATAAAATTTCTCACACGCCCAAAAGGCTATTGGGTTCCAGTTTCATGTAATGATGTGATTGAAAGATTAAAAATGCATGGAATTGAAATGGAAGTTCTTAGTGAGCCACGTGAGGTTGCTGTAGAAATGTATCGAATGGAAGATGCCAAATTCGAAAATGAAAACCATCAACCTTTACCCTATGAAGGCCATATGCAAGTAAGTGCGGTCACAAAATCAGAATATCGAAAAGAAGTATTTCCAAGTGGGTCTGTCAAAATAACTATGGATCAGCCATTGGGAGATTTGGCGATGACTTTATTGGAGCCTAATTCAAAGGATTCATTTTTCAGTTGGGGATTTTTTCTAAATATCTTCCAGCGGACGGAATACATAGAAGCCTATGTCATGGAACCAATGGCAAAAATTATGTTAGAAAACTCCCCTGAATTAAAAAATGAATTTGAACAAAAATTGGAAGAGGACAAAGATTTCGCAAATGACCCAAATGCAATTTTTAGTTGGTTTTATAGCAAAACTAAATATTATGACGATCGGTACTTATTGTATCCGATTGCGAGAGAATTGTAAGTCAATTTGGATTAACCTTGGTAAAATGACGTTAAGGATAATAGTCGAACAGACTTAACGTTACACATATATCTGCCTAACCATACCCAATGAATCGTAAAAGAACCTATTTAGCCATTATCACGATTGCCGTCATTGTTTTTCTTGCCTTTTTTCTGATTGGATCTGATTCTGAAAGTTCTGAAAACATAATTATTGATGTGCAAAGTGGAAAATTCAGAATAGAAGTCAACACTTCAGGTGAGTTGGAGGCGCGCAATTCCACGTATATCATGGGTCCGAGTTCTTTGCGTAAATACAGGATTTATCAGGTAAATATTCAAAGTATTATACCAGAAGGAACCTATGTGAAAAAAGGACAGTTCGTTGCTGCTCTTGATCCTTCGGAACTTAACAGCAGAATCAAGGATAGCCAAATATCCCTTGAAGAAAAGGGGACAAAATATCTCCAGACAAAATTAGATACTGCATTACAGATGCGTGAAGCCAGAGACAAACTATATAATCTGGAATTTGCCGTTGATGAAAAACAACTCGTTTTGGATCAATCTCAATATGAACCACCAGCAACCATTAAAAAAGCTGAAATCGAGAAGGAAAAAGCTATAAGACAATTTTCGCAAGAAAAGGAAAATTATAAAATTAAGAAGCAACAAAATGAAGCGAAGATGCAGATAGCTCACAGCAGTTTGCGAAAGGAGCAATTTGATATGGATGAAATGCTGGAATTGCAAAGTGATTTTAATATAAAGGCTCCTGAAGATGGCATGCTTATTTACCGCAAAGGATGGGATGGACGTCCGATGAAGGCAGGGAGTCAGATCAATACATGGGATCCTGTGGTCGCTACTTTGCCTGACCTGTCATCCATGAACTCAGTGACCTATGTGAATGAAGTAGATATAAGGAGGATCAAAGAAGGACAGAGCGTTGAAATTGGGTTGGACGCTTTTCCTGATAAACAGCTTTCGGGAAAGGTGAAAGGGGTAGCGAATGTAGGTGAACAAATGCCCAATTCTGATTCTAAAGTCTTTAAAGTAATGGTAGAAATTGATAAAATTGACCCTACACTTCGACCTGGCATGACCACTAGTAATAATATAATAACACAAGAAATTGAAAATGCCATTTCCATTCCTTTGGAGTGCCTTCATGGTTTTCACGATAGTATTTCGTTTGTGTACCTGGCAAGTGGATTAAGTTATACAAAAAAGGAAATAAAAATTGGTCAGACCAATGCGGATGCTGCTGAAGTGCTTTTGGGTTTGAAAGTTTCGGATCGTGTTTATTTGACAAAACCAGCTGACAGTGATGACTTGGAAATCGATTTATTAGATGATTTGAATGGAAAAAGGAATAATAAGAAACCAGAACCAGAACAGCTTCCTGAGAGTCCTAAATTCAATCGACCTAACAAACCTAAGAGCTAATGTCTCAAAAACTTTGGATGAGTTTATGGATCGCTCTTGAAGCGGTATTGGCCAATAGGGTTCGTTCTATTTTAACTGCTCTTGGGATTATTTTCGGAGTGGCAGCAGTGATATCTATGCTTGCCATAGGCAATGGTGCTCAGAAAGAAATTTTGGAGCAAATTAAGCTTGTCGGAGTAAATAATATTGTCATTAAACCAATCGTACAGCAATCCGAAGAAGAGCTTTCTGACAATTCGAATCCTGCCAATGAAAAGAAGAAGTTTTCAACAGGTCTGACAACATACGATAGCGAATCCATCAATGATATAGTGCCAGGTATTACTCAAATTAGTCCAGAGATTATTTTGGACACTTATATCATCAACAATGGCATTAGAAGATCTGCCAAATTGGTAGGGGTGCAGCCTGCTTATTTTGATATTTTCAATTTCGAACTTGCTGATGGCTATAACTTTAACGAGCAGCACCTTAAGGCTGGTGAATCTGTCTGTATCATAGGGAAATCTATAAAAACAAAATTTTTTCCGACGGAAAATCCAATAGGTAAGTATCTCAAATGCGGTAATAACTGGCTGAAAGTAATTGGCCTGTTGGAAGAAAGAGTGATTACCACTTCGAGTATCAGCAATCTGGGAATCCGGGACTACAACATGGATGTATATGTCCCTATCCAGACCATGTTACTTCGATATGAAAACAGGGCGTTGATCACACAAGAAATGCTCAGAAGAGCCAATGTAGCCAGTCGTGGCAATGAAAACAATACTGAAGAAACAAGAGTGACAAATTATCATCAACTTGACAGACTTGTCATTCAGGTGGATAAAACAGAAATGCTGGTTCCTATTGCCGAAGTAATCGCACGTATGCTACAGCGCAAGCACTATGATGTGGTTGATTTTGAAATTGAAATACCTGAATTGTTATTGAAACAGCAGCAACGCACCAATGATATCTTTAACTATGTTTTAGGAGCCATAGCAGGAATATCATTGCTTGTTGGTGGCATTGGTATCATGAATATCATGCTGGCCTCCGTTCTAGAACGAATCAAGGAAATAGGGCTCAGGTTGTCGATCGGTGCGCAGAAAAGTGATATTGTTTATCAATTTTTATTTGAGGCGATGGCCATCAGTGTTACAGGTGGGTTGATAGGCGTCATACTTGGTGTAACTATCGCTTATCTTATCAGTAATCTGGCTGATATTCCTACAGTCATCACCATAGGTTCTATTGTACTTTCATTCGGTGTATCAGCGACTGTCGGACTCATTTTTGGTATTGCGCCAGCAAGAAAAGCCGCTTCTCAAGACCCCATTCAATCACTTAGATATGAATAAAATATTTGCATTTATATGTTTCATAATTGTATCAAACCAACTATTTGCGCAGGAAAATAAGCTGACATTGTTTGATGTGATTGACTTGGCCAAGGAAAACTCAATCGCCTCCAAGGCGGCAGATACTCGAAAAGAGAATAGGTATTGGCAGTATAGATCCTTTAAGGCAAACTATAATCCTTCTCTAAATCTATCCGGAAACTTACCTGGTTACAACAGAGATTATTTTGCCAATAGACTCGATGATGGTTCTATTATATATCAGAGCAGGAAGCAAGTTTCTTCAAGTTTGAATCTTGGGCTCATTCAGCCCATAGCGGCAACAGGTGCAACTGTAAGTGTGAACAGTCGGCTGAATCAATTTGGAAATTTCGCTTCATCAACGCTGGATGATGAGTATCGTAGCACGGTTTTAAACATCAGTTTGGATCAGCCCATTTTTGGCTTCAATGACTTGAAATGGGATAAACTTATAGAACCGCTTCGGTATGAAGAGTCTAAGCGCACATACGTAGAGGAAATGGAGTTGATCTCTCAGCAAGCCACAATGAGATATTTCAACTATTTGGATGCTCAAATCAATCTTCAGATCGCAAAATTCAATTTGGCTAACAATGAAACCAACTATAAAATACAGGAAGGAAGATACAACATCGGTACTGTATCGAAGGATCAATTGCTGCAGGTTGAGCTTCAACTCCTAAGCTCCCAACGTGCCGTGATTCAGGCCAACTTAGATTTACAAACAGCCAGATTGGCATTGATGAGCTACATTGGTCTAAGGCAGGATACCGACTTAGCCATAGAGTTGGTGGAACCAGAAGAGCTTCCTGTGTTTCAAATTCCTGTAGATGAAGCTTTGATTTATGCACAGCAAAATCGTTCTGATTTCATTCAATTTGAGCGAAGAAGAGTAGAGGCCAATAGAGATGTAGCACAAGCAAAATCTCAACGTTTTCAGACCAATCTGAGTGCTTCTTTTGGTTATAACCAGGCCGGAAGCAATTTGAATGATGCGTACAACAATCCCAATGATGAACAGGCGGTTAACGTGAGTCTGAGCATGCCCATATTAGATTGGGGTAGAAGCAGAGCACGATATGAAACAGCTAGAGCGAATCAGCAACTAACTGAATATGCGCTTGATCAAGAAGGGCAAAACTTTGAGCAGGAAATCATTACTTTGGTTGGCAGGTTTGAAGTTTTGCGAGCCAATGTGATCATTTCTAAAAGATCTGATGAAGTGGCCGCCGAAAGATATAACGTTACTCAAAATCGTTATTTGATTGATAAATCAACTATAACAGATCTAAATATCGCTCAAACTCAAAAAGATGAAGCCAAACGAGCCTATCTCAATTCCTTAAGACAATTCTGGGATGCCTACTTTCAACTGCGGCGACTTACACTTTACGATTTCCTAAATCAGGATCTATTGTATGTTGAGGAGAATTGATTTTCCTAGCTTTGCGCCAAATGGGAGTGAAGCCAAAATACAGAAACCTATCTACCGAAGAGCTGCAGGAACTTGAAAAGGAGTTTGTGGATTTTCTTATCCTGAATGGAATCACAGCTGACAAGTGGATAGAAATAAAAGAAACAGATAAAGATGCGGCTGACGACTTGATCACTCTTTTCAGTGATGTGGTGTTGGCAGGTGTCCTGAGAAAAGTTAAGTTCCTTGAATTCAGATCTAAATTGGATTTAAAAACTTTTCATTGTTTGGATCAAAAAATAGTCCTTGTCGGAATGAAGTCAACCAATGAAAGTGTTGATTTTACCAATCCCGATTTTATCAATGCTTCAATCCAAAATACGCCCCCAGGTATCAAAGTATATACCACAGATAAAACATATCACAGCGATCGACAACAAGAGCTTTTTCAAATGATCCAATCAGGATGTCTTATTTCTGATGGCAAACTATTTAAAGCACTTTCGATGTGTTTGGCGGGTTAGGTTTTTTGTCAATCTTGCTACTTGCTGATACAGAATGTAACTTCAATTGATTATCAGTCAGTTAACTACTAATAGATACAAATTAGCAACAAAAAATACCTGTTTAAAGCTAAATAAGGCATAATCAAAGGAAGAAAGGAAAGGCACGGACATAAAAAAAACACTTCTTCAAGACCTTGTTCTACTAATTTTCGCTATCGAAAATAAAGTTCAAACACGCTCAGGAGTTGAGGAAATAGAGGACATACAGGAATTTAATCATGCATATTCTTAGAATCCTGAGTTTCCTTTTGAGGCGTAGTATAGGAGTCCTTTTCGTCACGATGGAGCAAACCACCTTTTATGAAATTGCTAATGTAACCCTGTGCCGTCTTGACCTTAATCCCTAACTGCACCGCCAAATCCAGATAACCTTGTCGGTTGAATTAAGCTTGTAGGGCTTCATAGAAGCGTTCTCGTTTGTTCAACCTTTTTATGGGCTGTTCTGATTCAGATAATTGATTAAAAATATTGCCTGGATGGGAGGATCAAATAACGAACCGAATATCTTAATTTTATTGGGTTAAGCAAATTGCTCAAGCTTTTGCTTTGTAGACCATCGCATCAAGTTTCATTTGCTTTATCATGCTCTCTAACCCTCCGGCACGTTTCATCGAAAGCATACTTTTAAATCCGATCCTTTCAATAAAAGTAAGCGGGGCATTAATAATTTCATCAGGTGTATGTCCCGAAAGTACATGAATCATCATGGCAACAAGTCCTTTAGCATAATCTGCATTCGCATCTGCAAGAAAAATAATTTTCCCATCTTTCAATTCACTATATAGCCACACATGCGCTTGGCATCCTTTTATCACGCAGTTATCTGTTTTCAGTGCTTCATCTAATGTTTTCAAGTTTTTCCCTAAATCAATTAGGTACCCAAATTTATCAAACACATCCTCAAACTCTGCAAAACCCTCAACGAGTTCCTGCTCTGTATTTTCTATTGTTTTCATCTATATCATTTTTGATTAATCCGTTTAATTGATTTAACAATCGCATGAGCCAAAACATCTATTTCTTCCTTTGTATTATAAAATGAAAAACTGGCACGTACTGTCCCTGCTAGTTGATAATGTGCCATTATTGGTTGTGTACAGTGGAGTCCTGTTCGCACTGCTATTCCCTGTGCATCAAGCAGTATTCCTATGTCAAGCGGATGGATGCCAGCCACCACAAGAGAAATTACACTTGCTTTTTCTTTTGCTGTACCAATAATCCGCAAATTGTGAATTACAGAAAGTTTTTCTGTAGCATACTCCAGTAGTTCATGTTCATAAGCAGAAATGTTTTCAAGACCGAGTGCGTTGATGTAATCCAGTGCAACTGCCAGACCAATGCCTCCTTCAATATTCGGAGTACCTGCCTCAAAAAGGAGAGGAGATTCTGCGTATTCTGATGTATTGAATGAAACTGTTTTAATGGTTCCACCTCCCACTTGATAGTTAGGAAGTTTTTTAAGCCATTCTTCTTTTCCGTAAAGAATACCTACTCCTGCTTTAGCATACACTTTGTGTCAGCTAAAGCAATAAAAATCTGCATCTAAATCTTGGACATCTACTTTTATATGGGGGATTGATTGGGCACCATCTACAAGCACCTGAATATTTTTCGAGTGAGCGATAGCAATCATTTCTTTTGCGGGATTTACCGTGCCAAGCGTGTTTGACACGTGAACAATAGCAATCAGCTTTGTTTTTTCAGAAAGTAGTTTTTTGTATTCGCCCAACCGCAATTCCCCACTGTCGGTCATTGGAATAACTTTGAGTAAGGCATTTTTTTCTTCGCATAACTGTTGCCACGGAAGAATATTACTGTGATGCTCCATCTCACTCACAATAATCTCGTCACTAGCATTCACATACTTTTTCCCAAACGCAGTAGCTATAAAGTTGATACTTTCAGTAGTTCCTCTTGTAAAAATAATTTCGTTTTCATGTTTAGCACCAATATGTTTTTGAACCGTAATACGAGCATTTTCGTATTCATCGGTTACATCCTGACTCATGCGGTGAACTCTACGGTGAATGTTGGCGTTCTGCACAATGTAGCAATTTACAATTGCATCAATTGCATGTTTCGGTTTCTGGGTAGTAGCACCGTTATCGAAATAAATTAATGGCTTATCGTTCACCATCCGCGAAAGGATTGGGAAATCTTTTCGAATTTCATGAACATCAAAAAGGACTGCTTCTTCTTCTATATTTTTTGTCAGTGTTATTTGTTCCATTTTGTATGTATATTTTACCCTTCTACTTATCCCTGAATCTTGTTAGACTATCCTGCCCCACAACATTTAAATATTCAAAGACGTTATCAATTGATTTTTCCTCAATTATGGCTTTTAACTCTTCATTTAACTCTTTCAGAATAATGCCTTATTTAATTGAAGGCAGTGTCTTCCTTCTTTTATTAATGTTGGAGTTTAATAGATTCTGGTTCAATAATTACATCGGTATCATTATTTTCTAAATAACTGATCGGAGAATTCCCAAACGTTATAATTTCATCTTTTGTTATACCCCATGGCTTCCAATAAACTGATAGCAATTGTGCGAACATATCATCGTCCCATCGATCAAACAAAGATCTATTATTAGTTCCGCTTAAAGGAGAAGATGCTACAATTACCCCATCTTCTGTGGTCTTTATCCTGTATTCGGCATAAATGTTTAATAAGTAATTGGTATAAATGAATCTTGCACAAATTTCCTCAAATTGAACGGGATGCAAAGTTTTATTTGAAAAATTTTCTATTATTCTCTGCTCATGAATAGCAACAGCACCATTATCTTGCAAGCAAGCAACGATTCCAAAATCATGCATTCCTAAAGAGAAGTTTAAATTGGTGGGTTCATCTTTGTAGTTAAAAATATCTTTAGAAATCTTGATTTTAAATACCTTAATACTCCATAATTTGATCCCTTTAAATTCCATTGGAAAAACCAAAGATTGTAATATTAAATGAAGCTTTTGGAACCTTTCTTGCAAGAATGGAGGCAAAGTAAATTTCCCCCCCTCCAAATCGAATTTTCTTTTTTCATTACCAATATCGTTGTATAAAACACCGAACATTATTTTAGCCATCCATTGAAATAGGCGCTCTTCAGGAACTTTAATTACTGAATCATATCCTTCTG
>JBLICU010000077.1:0-16156 GCA_047632435.1 Cyclobacteriaceae bacterium | reverse complement strand
TTCGGCATCATAGCGGGCAGACGGATTGGTCATGATCTCGACGCTCTCAATAAGATTGCCCTGTAGCTGTCTCAGAGCGTCTGTCGAGGAAAGCCCCACTAAACCAGAAGGTTTTCCATCGATCAGAACCCTAACATTGGAGCTTCCACGTAGCTCCACGTTTCCCTCAATATCGACTGTAACAGATGGTAGATTGGACAAAATATCACTGGCACTCCCTCCTAGATTGCTCAAATCCTTTCCTACATTGTAAACTTTTTTATCAAGATTTAATTCCATCTGAGTACGTTCTCCTTCCACGATCACCTCCCCTAATTCTTCGGTATCAGTTTTCAATTGGATGTTTCCTAAAGGCGTTGACTTACCCTGTTCAACTTTTACATTTGGTATAGTAAGGGATTCGTAAGTCACAAACTGAATAGTAACCTTGTACTGGCCTGGGGCAACTACTATTGCAAAACCTCCACGCGAATCGGTAATACCACCTGTGACCAAAGCTGCATCTACGGATTTTAACACACTTATCGTGGCATATTCCAACGGCATTCCTGATTCTTGCTCTAAGACCAATCCGGTAATCATAGATTTATTTTGAGCAAAAATGAAAAGCGGAAGCAATGTGGCAAAAAGAATCAATAGACGCATACTGGGTAATTTTGATACAAACGTAGTTCGATGTTTTGAAGCAATTTTGAAGTTTTAAACTTTGCTAACAAAACTGACAGAAAGTCTATGTTGTTTATCTGAGATGGAATATTCGATTTGAAAATGATGCTGCCCACAAATCAATTGTACAATTGAAAGGCCCAAACCGGACGAATCGGGATGATCCGTTCCCTTGCGAAATCTTTGAAAGAGGGTTTCGGTATTTACACACAGTTCATTGCCTGAGTTTTCAATGATCAACTGCTGCTTAGTGAGTGTCAATCTAATGTATCCTTCGCTATAGTTATGCCTCACTGCATTGTTTAGCAGATTGGAAACCATCAGCTCAAGTAAGACTTGATTACCACTTAATTGAACGTCAGACTCGATTTGAGATTCCAGTTTAATCGATTTTAGCTCAATCAATTCCTTAAACTCAGATAAGATATTTTTAACCAAAGTTGAAAAATCAATAGCCGTAAAATCAGCAAACTCGCGGTTCTCAATTTTCGTAAGCAAGCTGAGGGAATTGTTTGTTTTACTCAAACGCTTCAGGGCATTGCGTGCCGAAATAATCAATTCCATCTGCTCTTCATTAAGGTTTGGATAACCTAAAAGTAATTCCAGCTTGCCATCAGCAATTGACAATGGTGTTTGAATTTCGTGTGAGGCATTTTCGGAGAATTCTTTGAGCGCTTTGTAATCTATTATAACCTGATTGGTCATTTCTTCAATAAAATGATTCAGCTTTTTAAACTCTGCCGTTGAAGGAGATGTCAAATATATTTTTTTATTCGACCTTATCGAAAAAGATTTGATGGCTCTTAATGTTTCGTGAAAGGGCTTGAATATATAATATGAAACAATGAAACTGATAATAAGCATAGTTAATAGCAGAATCAAATAAGTCTTGAACATTGTTTCCTTTACCACATCTTCAATATCGTCTGACTCAATAATGAGATCGTAAAGCATAATTTTATAGCTCCTCCCATTAATGTTTTTAATTACATCCAATTTAATATGAGGCTCTATCCGCTGTAGATCTTCATGCATGGCCAATGTATCTGAATAAATGCCCTTTGTTTCTTCAACCATTTCTGGTAAAGGTGTGATTTTCAACTTATTGCGTTCATGCGGTTTATCCAGATTCCTTTTTTCTATCCATGTAATGACGTGTTTGAGCCGATCATTAAGGAAAAAGCGCTGTTCCTTATCTATCTCACGACTCATGACCGTATAGTTGATATAACCGCCGATTAGAAAAACAAAAAAGGCGATCAAGGCATAAATGATGGTTATTTTAATAATTAACCTCATCACTCCTTTTTGTATTTATAACCGACACCATATACTGTCTGTACATAATCCTGCCCCCCTGCTGCCACTATTTTCTTTCTGATATTTTTGATATGCTGATATACAAAATCAAATGAATCGGCCATATCCATATAATCTCCCCAAAGGTGTTCGGCAATGGATTGCTTGGTGAGAATTCTATTTTGATTGATGATAAAGTAATGGATTAACTCAAATTCTTTTCGTGTCAATTCAAGTAACTGATGATTTACAAAAACTTCATGAGTATCAGCATCCAATGTGAGTTCTTCGAAAATAATTTTGGATTCGCCTTTTTGATTTCTGCGACGAAAAATTGCTTTGAGTCGGGCATTCAATTCAGAAAGATGAAAAGGCTTTGCCAGATAGTCGTCTGCACCGAAATTGAGACCATTGATCTTATCACCCAAAGAGTTCTTAGCTGAAATAATTAAAACACCCATTTCTGGAGTACGCTCTTTAATTACTTTGAGTAGATCAAGACCGTTTCCATCAGGTAGCATCAGATCAAGCGCAACCAGGTCATAGTTATAACCATAGAGCTTTTCGCTTGCTTGATTGTAACTTTCTGCTGACTCACAGATATATCCTTCCTTTGCCAAATAAGAAGTAATATTTTCCTGAAGCTGTTTATTATCTTCTACTACCAAGAGTTTCATCGGCAACAAAATTACCTGATGTTTCTGATGAAAGTTTGAATTGGCTGATCAAACGATATTCACCTCAGTTTCAAGTTGCACACCAAATGTTTTAAACACAGACTTTTGGATGTCTTGTGAAAGCTCAAGAATTTCTTTCCCTGTTCCATTGCCATGATTGACCAATACCAACGCCTGCTTGTCATGCACACCAATATCGCCGAACTTTTTCCCTTTCCATCCACAATGATCTATCATCCAGGCGGCAGATATTTTGGTCGTATCTTCATCCACCTTATACCCGGGAATTTTTTCAAACGCAGCTTGCAGCGATTCATAGAAATCACTTTCAATAACTGGGTTTTTGAAGAAACTACCGGCATTGCCAATATCCATAGGATCAGGTAACTTGGATTGACGGATGTTTATCACGGCCTGGCTCACATCCTTCAAAGTGAGTTCCTGTACCCCCATTTCCTCAAGTTTCTCTTTCAGATTGCCATACTCCACATTGAACGTGGGATACTTGGTCAATCTCAGAAATACACGAGTAATAACATACTTATCCTTGAGTGCTCCTTTGAAAATACTGTACCGGTATCCAAATTTGCAGTCTTCATTATAGAACTTGACGATTTTACCTGCTTTAATTTCGTAGGCCTCAAGCGAATGAAAGATGTCTTTAATCTCCACACCATAGGCTCCTATATTTTGCATAGGTGCTGCACCAATGGTTCCGGGAATCAAGGAAAGATTTTCAATACCGCCTAATCCTTTTTCAATACACCAAAGGACACATTGATGCCAACTCTCCCCTGCACCAAATCCAACAATAACGGAATCCGCTGAATCTTCAACAACCTCAATTCCGCTTATTTCTAACCGCAGAATAATTCCCAGAAAATTTCTTGTGAATAGCACATTCGAACCTCCACCTAAAATCAGTTTCTTCTTTGAGCGATATTTATATGATGTGAATATTTCATCGAGATCCTCATCATTCCTGATGGACGCTACATAATCGGCACGTACATCAAAATGAAATGTATTAAGGTTTTTAAGTGAAGCGTTTTGCTCAATCAGCACTGTCTTTTTCTATTAGGGTATGGAGGCAAACGTATTTAATAAATCCTGAAAATCAAGTTTAGTTTTTGGAATAAACTACTTCACCACCAATAATAGTCAAAACTACTTTTGTATTTAATATTTCATCCTCAGGGATGGTCATGATATCACTATCAAGGATGGTGAAATCCGCCAACTTGCCGATTTCAATGGAGCCAACTTTATCTTCCATAAAGGCGCCAAATGCCGCCCATATTGTAAACGATCTCAATGCTTCTTCTCTGGTCATTTTCTGCTCAGGCTCATATCCCCCATCCGGCTTGCCTGCAAGAGTTTTTCTCGTTACCGAAGCGTAAAAATTCGCCATCGGATTGATGGGTTCCACGGGAGCATCGGTTCCATTCACGATTTTTGATCCCTGATCGATAAGTGACCGCCACATATAGGCACCAGATTCTATTCGCTTTTTACCAAGTCTGTTGATCGCCCAAGGTCGATCAGACGACATGTGAATGGCTTGCATCGCCGGAATAACACCCAAAGCCGCAAATCTTGGGATATCTTCTGGGTCAATATGTTGAGCATGTTCTATGCGAAATCTTCGATCTGATGCCAATTCTGGATATTTTTCAAATGCCCGTTCATAAATATCCAGTACTTCTCTATTTGCACGATCACCAATCGCATGGGTGCAAACCTGAAAACCATAGAGCGTTCCAGCTTGCACGACTTCTTCAATTTCATCCATGGAAGTCGTGTTATGGCCGTGCAGATCAGAAGCATCACTATATGCTTCCAGCAACCATGCACCTCTTGATCCAAGTGCACCGTCTGCATATAGTTTGATGGCACTAATGCTGAGATGGTCATCATATAAGTCACGTTGTGGCCCCAGTTTGTATCGCGCATTCAGTAGTGCGGTATCACTTCCGCTTAACATTACATGAAACCTAAGCTTGAGTTGATTTTCTTTAGCAAATGTTTCATAAGCATCAATCATTGCCTTATCGGAACCAGCTTCGTGAAAAGAAGTTATCCCATTACTAAGTGCTTCGTCAATTGCCAGAGTCAATTTCATAGCCAGCATAGATGGGCTTTCCTCAGGGGTATGCTTTAAGATCAATTCACTAGCCATCTCATTCATCAAACCTGTGGGTAGTCCGGAAACATCTCGAAATATCTCTCCTCCGAAGGGATCTAAAGTAGATGCAATTAATCCTACCACCTCCATTGCTTTGGCATTCGCCAAACCTGCGTGTCCGCTTGCATGACTCATCCAAACTGGATGATCAGGAACAGCCTTACTTAGATCATGATGGGTTGGAAATCCATTTAACATCAACTCTGGCTGGGTAGTCCACTTATCCTGGTGCCAGCCTCTGCCAATAATCCACTCACCCTTTGGCGTGGTTTCGGCCCTTTCTTTTACCCTGGCTATTACTTCATCATAACTTTGTGCATCCATTAAATCGACATTGATCAGATTCGCCCCTATGCCCATTATGTGGGCATGACCCTCTGCAAATCCGGGAAAGACATAATAGCTGGACAAGTCAAGTACCTTAGTGCTGTCACCTTCCAGCAATAGTATTTCTACATTGAGACCAATTTGAACAATTTTCCCATCTTTCACGGCAACAGCCTCTTCTATGGTGTTCGACCCATCTACTGTGTAGACCTTGGTGTTTAATAGAATTAAATCTGCTTTTTCTTTAGTCTCAGGCTGGCAACTGACAAGAAATAAAACTAATAAAAACCAGCTATTTCTTATGCTGAGGCGAATTTTTATCTTCATTGGATTTTGGATTGATATAAAGTCAGTAATTTATTGAAATTAACATTTTATCGATCTCATATCATCTGGCTTTTTATGATTGGCTTAGCCAATTCTGTACAAACCTTCATTGTATCTTCTGACAAGATCATATCAATAGAATTTAATCATATCACGCCCTATTTTTTCTATCAAAAAAACTATCTTTGCGCTCCATTCGATCGAACGGTCTCTTTTTGAATGATTGAAAAGAGTTATTTTAAACCAATAACGCGCTACCAATGACTCTACGGTCAGCGTGTAATTAGAGTCACAAACATTATGTCAGAAGAAGAAAAGAAAGTACTTGGCGAAGCTGAAAAAAGTGAAGTACAACAGCCTGAAGTTCGTGAGGAACCATCCGAAGAAGTAACGGCACAAGAATCAGCACCTGCAGAGTCAGAAGCTGGAGAAGCAACTGAGGTAGTTGAAGAAGCTCCTGTTGAAGAAGTGGAAGTTGTTGCAGAAGCTCCTGTTGCAGAAGTTATTGAAGAGACTCCAGTTGCAGTAGAAGAAGTTATTGAAGAGACTCCAATTGCAGTAGAAGAAGTTGTTGCAGAGGCGGCTCCAGAAGCTCCAGCATCAGAAGTTGTCGCCCCAGTTGAAGAAGTTGTGGCTGAGGTCAAAGCTGAAAAAATTGCAGAACCTATCGCAGAACCAATTGATATCTGGGATACATCAGCTGATGATGGATTTGGAGAAGAGTATTCTGCTGCTGATAGAAAGAGAATGGAAGATATGTACATATCTACTATGAATTCTATCACTGAAAAAGAAGTAATGTCAGGTACTATAGTAGGTATCACCGACAGAGATGTGATCGTAAACATCGGATTCAAATCTGATGGATTGGTTCCGCTTTCAGAATTCCGTGACCTTGAAAACCTTAAAAGAGGTGATAAAGTTGATGTTTTTGTAGAAGAGCAGGAAAACGCAAACGGTCAACTTGTTCTTTCAAGAAGAAAAGCAAAAATCGTGAAGGCATGGGAGAATATCCAAAATGGTCTTGACAATGACGAAGTGATTGAAGGTATGGTGAAGCGAAGAACCAAAGGTGGACTGATTGTCGACGTATATGGTGTTGAAGCATTCTTACCAGGATCGCAAATAGATGTTAAACCTATTAGAGACTTTGATGTTTTTGTAGGTAAGAAAATGGAAGTGAAAGTTGTGAAAATCAACTACACAAACGATAACGTGGTTGTTTCTCACAAGGTATTGATCGAGAAAGATATCGAAAAACAAAAAGCTGTTATCCTTAATAACCTTGAGAAAGGTCAGGTACTTGAAGGTGTTATCAAAAACATGACCAACTTCGGTGTATTCATCGACCTTGGTGGTGTAGATGGACTACTTCACATTACTGATATCTCTTGGGGCAGAATCAATCATCCTGAAGAAGTACTTAACCTTGACGAAAAAGTTAACGTGGTTGTACTTGACTTTGATGATGACAAAAAGAGAATTTCACTTGGTATGAAGCAATTGACTGCTCATCCTTGGGATTCTTTGGATCCAGAAATCATTATCGGTTCTAAAGTAAAAGGTAAGATTGTAAATGTTGCTGATTACGGCGCATTCCTTGAAATCATCCCTGGAGTAGAAGGTTTGATCCACGTTTCTGAAATGTCATGGTCACAGCATCTTAGAAATCCACAGGATTTCATGAATGTGAAAGACCTATTGGAAGCTGTTGTTTTGACCATCGATAGAGATGATAGAAAAATGTCACTTGGCATCAAGCAATTGTCAGAAGATCCTTGGACCAAACAAGATTTACTTACTAAATACGGTGTTGGCACCAGACATTCTGGAATTATCAGAAACCTTACCAATTTCGGTTTATTCATCGAGTTGGAAGAAGGAATCGATGGACTTGTTCACGTATCTGATCTTAGCTGGACCAAAAAAGTCAAGCATCCATCTGAATTTGTGAAAGTTGGAGAAACCCTTGAGGTAGTAGTAATGGAGCTTGATGGTGCAAACAGAAGATTGGCATTGAGTCACAAACATTTGGAAGAAAACCCTTGGGATACTTTCGAAACAGTATTCACCAAAGGATCTATCCACAAGTGTACTGTTGTTTCTAAAAATGACAAAGGTGCTCAGATCGAACTTCCTTATGGTCTTGAAGGTCAAGTGGCCAACAAAAACCTACAGAAAGAGGACGAAACATTCGCAAGCGATGGAGAGACTTTAGATTTCAAAGTTTTGGAATTCTCTAAAGACGAAAAAAGAATCGTTCTTTCTCATACTTCAATTTGGAAAGAAACTGCGGAACAGCCTGTAATAGCAACTGCTAAGCAAGCTAAAAGTGGCTCTAAACCTAATACGCTGGATAAAATCAACAAGGAATCAGAAAAATCAACCCTTGGTGATCTAGAAGCACTTTCAGCATTGAAGGATAAAATGGATGAAGCTGCAAAACCAGCTCCCGTTAAAGTAGTTGCTGCTAAAAAAGCTGCTAAAGTGGAACCAGTGATTGATGAGGATGAAGTAGCTCCTAAGAAAAAAGCTGTTTCAAAGTCAAAGAAAGTTGATAACACTGAAGAAGATTAAAATTAATACTGAAAACAGGAAAGGGATTCCTTTCCTGTTTTCTTTTAATATTTGCTAAGTTTGCCACACAATCAGGTTTCATGGCCGAGTGGCTAGGCAGAGGTCTGCAAAACCTCCTACGGCGGTTCGAATCCGCCTGAAACCTCATAAATATAATACAAACCTAACAGGCAATATTTGAAAGCTTGTTAGGTTTATTTATTTTGAGCCTGAATGAAACGACTTATCACAGTGCTTTTGTTTATCCTGACGATCTCCACTCAGATCTCGGCTCAAGATTTTCTTTCATGGCAGCTCAACGACCGATATTATTCTTTGCAAATTGGATCCGGTACTTCTACCTACTATGGTGACCTGAAACATGACAAGCATATCAGAAGAACGCTATCAAATATAAATTTAGGAGTAGAAGCCAGGCTATTGAGCAAAGTCTCTGCAAGATTTCAAGCCACCTATTACAATATCAATGGTGCTGATCATAAAGCCAAAGACAGCACATTCGCCCAGCAAAGAAATCTTTCTTTTTACTCCAAAAACTGGGATTTCAATCTGAATGGTGTTTTCTATTTGAATGAATATCGGGGTGACTATTTCAAAAGAATCAACATAGAACCCTATATTTTTATTGGCGTTGGTGCTACTTATTTTAATCCAAAAACAAAATTAGCCGAACAAACAATCATATTGGCAAATGCCAAAACGGAAGGAGTAACCTATAGTCAAATGGCCCTTATTATTCCGGCTGGAATAGGTTTAAAATTCAAAATTAATACATTCATGAATTTTAATTTAGAAGCCACTTATCGATATGCCTTCACCGATTATTTAGATGATGTTTCGGGTAAATATGCGTCTTCTTATCCTGATTTGACATCAGCACTAATTGCAAACCGAAAAGATGAAATTCCTGTTGTGAACCAAAATGCTTACGTAAATTTGCTCATTCCTGGCGGAAAAAGAGGTAATTCATCAAATAAAGACGCTTATCTGTTGCTAAATTTTCAACTGGAGTTTTACCTTCCACCAGATCTCTTTAGTGGAGAAAATGCACTATTTAAGAAAACTACGGCTGGTCAATAGTTTTTTGATTGCAGCAATGACTTTGTGTTGATCAGGATCCGAAAGTCCAATTCCACTTGGTAAGCAAATGCCGTAATTAAATAGGTTTTCAGCAACATCTTCACCCACATATTCATATTTGCGGAATAATGGTTGCAGATGCAGCGGTTTCCACAAAGGCCGTGCTTCAATATTTTCCTCCTCTAGCTTTTGGATCAAATCATTAGGTGTTATAAGTCCCCTCATTGGTTCGGATATGATTCCCGTGGACAACCAATGGTTTGAATGATGGGCTGAAGGTTCTTCTAAAAAGTCAAAAAACTCCAATGCTGACTTATATTCGGCCGAAATTACTTTTTTTCTATTAATGAAGTCATCAAGTCTTTCAAGTTGAGTGATACCAATACTTGCCAAAATATTACTCAGCCTATAATTATAACCAACCTCTGAATGCTGATAGTGCGTAGCTCGATCCTTGGACTGCTGTGCCCAAAAACGAGCCTTGGAATCGTCTGATTCCTGGTGACAGATCAAAGCACCGCCACCACTTGTGGTTACTATTTTATTGCCATTAAAAGACAAAATGCCAAAATCTCCAAAACTTCCTACAAAATTTTCTTCAATTTTTGAGCCTACAGCCTCAGCTGCATCTTCTATTAATTTAACCCCAAATTGCTCACAAATTTTTTTAATCCTGGCCATCTTAGCCGGCATACCATAAAGATGCGTCACGATAACAGCCTTGATCGATTCCCTTTGCTCACGCCCTTTTTTCAATCTTTCCTCTAGAAGTTCTGGATCTAGGTTCCAGGTATCAGGCTCACTATCTATGAATATTGGCTCGCCACCTTCATAGAGGACAACATTGGCTGCTGCCACAAAAGTAAATGTACCTATGATCACCTTGTCTCCTTTAGTCACGCCACTTAGTTTGATCGCCAAATGAAGTGCAGCAGTTCCGGAGTTAAGCGCCAAAACATGTTTGTACCTGAATTTATTTTTTAGAGCCGATTCGAAGGAATCTATATTTGGGCCAACAGGAGCCACCCAACCACTACGCAAAGCAAGTACTACAGCATCCTCTTCTTTTTGATCAACATATGGAGGAGAAAGATATATGCGTGGAGATTCCATAGGTACTATCAGCTATTGACTTTTTTTGATGGCAAATGTCCATCCGCCTCACTAAAGCGGAATATCTGGCAAATCGTTTTTATGAGAATTTCGACATCCAACCAAAAAGAGATTTGATCCGCAAACTGTAAATCAAAATTAATTTTCTCTTCAAGGGATAATTCATTTCTACCATTGACTTGTGCCAAACCTGTGATCCCAGGTTTTACCGAATGTCTTCGATGCTGATCTTTCGTGTACTGATCCAAATATGCTATCAACAAAGGTCTGGGGCCAACGAAGCTCATGTCACCCTTTAGGATATTGAAAAGCTGAGGGAGCTCATCAAGTGAAGATTTTCGTAGAAAATTACTAAAGGAACCAATAGCTCCACTATTGGGCGCTATGGTGCAAAATTTTATCAACCCAAATATCTTCTCTTCAAATCCCGGTCGGTGATGAACAAAAAAAATGGGTAAGCCAAGAGTAAGATTAATAATAGCCACAATTAGAAAAATAAGGAATAATAAGATGATCAGCAAAAACGCAATCATCCTATCTAAAAATGGTTTTATGAAATAAATATAGTAATGATTCCTATTCTTCATTGAACTACAAAATTATGCTAATCTGTCCATTTCATATGTACCTTGAAGTTAATCGACAAACTACAATCCATAAAAGGCAATCATGCACATGCCTGACTAATCCAATTACCTTTAGTAATTCATTTGCCGCAAAAGACCCATCATTTAACTAAATCTTAGAAAATCAAGAGAATAATTCGCAAATTGTCATTCGAAAAAACAAAACACCTAAATTCAAGATATTTTCTTTTTTACCCCGGCCAATGAAAACTTTTCGTTTTTTATTCTTTTTGATCGTTACCGTTTCTTTGGGTATCACCCTCAATTCAAAAATAGGACAAGCACCCCCACTTGGTAAGTTTTTTAGCCCATTTCAAGGATATTTAAAAAACATTGAAAATCCGGAACTACTACAAGATGATGAATTTTCACTTGATGGACTAGAAGGTGATGTGGATGTCTATTTTGATGAATTGAATATCCAACATATCTACGCTCAAAATAACCATGACTTGTATTACATGCAAGGATATCTCACTGCAAAAGATAGACTGTGGCAAATGGATTTTTTCTCACGAGTTGTACTTGGTCGTTTATCAGAAGTATTGGGTGATCGTGCACTAAATTATGACCGATTGAACAGACGTATCGGTCTTAAAAAAATGACCTATGATATGTGGGATGTGGTTAAGAAAGATGCTGATCTAAATATTGCGTTATCAGCTTATTCGGACGGAGTGAACGCTTATATCGATGATTTAGATTATTCCCAATATCCTATCGAGTTCAAACTTTTAGATTATGAGCCTGAAGAATGGACGCCAATTAAGTCGTGCCTAGCATATGCCATGTTGAGTAATACACTCAGTCGAAGTGAGGCAGATCTGGAAAACACCAATGCTTTGTCACTTTTCGGTCAGGAAATGTTTGACATCATGTTTCCTGATGAGGTTGGCAATAAATCTCCAGTTATACCCAAGGGGAAAAAATGGAATTTCAAGGCGATCACTCCTGTTGGTCAGTTTGAGAATCAAATTACCAAAACAACAAAAACCATTGACAAACCAGACCCGCTTTATGGAAGCAATAATTTTGTTGTTTCACCTGGCAAAACTGCCAGCGGAAATGTGCTTTTTGCGAATGAACCGGATCTACAATTGACTCAGCCTTCTATTTGGCACGTCATTCATCAACACACCAGCGAAATTAATACTATGGGTGTCACCGTACCTGGAACCCCTGTGATTTTGATAGGCTTCAACGACTCTATCGTTTGGGGAGTCACTAATTCTCCTCGCGATCAGGTGGATTGGTACAATATCCAATTCAGAGATCAATCCAGAAATGAATATTGGTACAACAATCAATGGTTCAAAACTGAAAAAATTATTGAGGAAATAGACATTAGAGGTAAAAAAAGCTATTTGGATACGATCGTATATGTACACCATGGACCTATAGTCTACGACAGGAATTTTTATGGTGAGAATGAGAAAAACAATTACGCAATGAGATGGATCGCTCATAATCCAGGGAATACATTCACTACATTATATGAAGTGAACAGAGCTAAAAATTATGGCGCTTTTGAAGAAGCTTTAAAACTATTTACCGGGCCTCCACAGAATTTTTTATTCGGATCCAAAAATGGAGATATCGCCATAAATCTGCCTGGAACATTTCCAATCAAACCAAAGGGAAAAGGCAAATTTTTACTTGATGGCTCTCAAGTAGATCAGGAATGGAGTCAAGTAATCCCATTTGAGCATCGACTGTGGGCTAAAAATCCGGCTCAAGGTTTTCTGAGCTCAGCCAATCAACATCCTGTTGATTCGCTATATCCTTATAGTGTCTATGATCATCACTATGAATATTACAGAAATAGAAGAATCAATGATCGCTTGAGTGCAATGACAAATATTGTCCCAAAAGACTTTATGAAATTACAAAATGATAATTTCAATTATCAGGCGTCTGAAAGTCTACCGGCGATGCTTGAAAATCTGGATACTTCAAATTTTACAGTCTTAAATTGGGGTTATTTTAACGAGTTAAAAAGATGGGATTTCTTCAATGAACCAGAGTTGAAAACCCCAACGATGTATCAATTATGGTGGAATATTTTATATGATAAAATTTGGGATGAATATGACACTGCCAGTATCAAAACCGATAAACCAAACCGATATGTCACCATACATCTCTTATTAAATAAACCCGACTTTAAATTCTTCGATATTCTCAAAACTGCTGAGATTGAAACAGCCAATGAGTTGTATCAACTATCATTTTCACAAGCTACCGATTCACTAAAATCTATGGAGAGTAGCGATTACAGCTGGTATAATTACAAAAACACTAGTATTCAGCATATCCTCAGCTTGGATCCCTTCTCCAAGGATCACATTAAAATCGGAGGAGGTAAGGGAATTGTAAATGCGGCCAGCGAAACTGCAGGCCCCTCATGGCGTATGGTTGTAGAAATGAAGCCAGAAGGAACCAAAGCTTGGGGCGTCTATCCGGGAAGCCAAACAGGTAATCCAGGCAATCCAAACTACGGACACATGATAGATAAATGGTCAAAAGGAGAGTATTACGAATTGGTTTTTGGTCAAGATATTTCAAAATCAAAAAAAATAATACGAAAACAGACTTACAAGCCTTGATATATGAAACTAGCAATTAGACTTTTACTTATTGGAAGCCTTACTTATATTTTATCCATACATGCGCCTTGGTGGACACTTTTTGTGATCACCTTCGTGGTAACTTTCTTTATCCATGGATCAGGACTCAATGCCTTTATTTCAGGTTTTTTAGGAGTTGGTATAGTTTGGATTGCTATAGCGTGGTATTTGGATTTCAAATCCGAACATGTATTTTCAGATAAGATTGTGCAACTTTTCCCTGTCGATCAAAGCATTTATCTGGTAGTAATATCAGGTTTGATTGGGGGGATATGCGGTGGATTTGGATCCCTCACAGGGAACAGCTTTAAACAGCTTTTTATTAAAAAACAGAAGAAAAGTTTTTACAGCTAAAAATTAATAGGAATTTTAGAAATCGAGACTCAATTTCTTTCTTATCACATCGAGAATCTGATCTTGTTTTTCGTAGAGCGAAATGATTTTAAACTTCTGCTCCACATTTTCTTCCAGCAAATTGCCCACTAATTCTTCTAATTCATCAATTTGTGGATATTCACCAACTTCCACCCTCAGGCTTGCAACCAAAAAATTAACTCGTTTTTCAACTTTGATGTAGCCCGGCTCAATGTCGTGGTTATTGGCCTTCTTTTTCCAGATCTCACCATCTCCGTTAAGTAACCAATTTGCATTGATTGTTTGATAGGCAAGTATGATCTTTTGAAGGACTTCAAAACTTGGCTTACTTTTCCTTCCCTTTAGGATATTATAAATAACTGTTCCTTTAACACCAATTGCATCAGCAAAAGAATTAGGATTTAAGTCTAATTGGGTGATCAGATCAGATATTCTGTCATTTATTTCCACCGAGAATAATTTATCAGCTAAATATAAAATAAAAATCAAAAGAACGGAAAAAAGGAAGGGTTACATGAGTAACCCTTCTTCATTAAGAACCAGCTATGGAAAATAGTACTCACTATCCATATGCAATTATACTATCAACTGATAGTAAAAACCAAGCTATTCATGGTTTTTTATATCAACTGATATAAAAAAAGGCTATGCACCACACATAGCCTCTATTTTCCACCGCCGATCTTATATGATCTTATTACAATATAATAGTTCCGACTATAAATGGCAAATAGAGGATAAATAGAAGGGTTTAAAATTTTTGTAATTTTTAGAAAGGCTGGTTTATTTTTTTAAAATTTCCAATTTTGTGCTTACCCCATTTTTACCATTAATATTTACTAATTTCATGTTTCTAAATTGGTAAAAAATTAATACCCGGAAAAAATATTGGATCATAATTTCAGCGAGTTTGATAATCATTCTCACAGCAGGATTTTTGTTGCTTCGAAGTTACGGTTCAGAAATCGCTGGTGGAATACTAAAGGATCTCGTGGCGAAGCAGACGCTTAATCGCTATAACTTAGATTTCTCGACAATAGAAATATTAGCTATCAAGAATGAAATATTAATTGAGAATCTTCTACTTACAAAAAAAATAAATTTAGAAACAGATACTGCCAGGCAAGTATATAAGATTTTCGTTCCAAAACTTGAGTTGGGTCTGGAGTCACTCGTCTCCATCTATTTCGGACGTGAGTTGATCTTTAAAAGTATCAAGATTCACGATCCTGAAATTTCAATAACCAAGGGTAATAATCAAGGGAGCAAAACCACCTTTTCTCTTGAGACAGGCACCCTTTATAATTCTATCTCAGATTATCTAAGCCTATTTAAAATAACCAACTTCGACATTCAAAATGGAATGGTTAACTATTCGCGAGATAACCGAGACAATCCCCTTGATATTTTTGTCAATCAAATTGATTTTTCGATTGCCAATTTCCAGTTAGACAGTGCAGCATCAGATACCACTAAGTTCTTTTATACAGACAAGATTGAACTCATTATTTCCAACCAAAACTTTGATCTCGCAGACAGTATTCATCAAGTCTCGTTCGACGAATTTCATATATCAACATCCACAGAGGACATTCTTTTTAAGAACCTGAATTTGACACCACGAAAAGAAATAGATATTCAAACGCTTGAGAGCTATTTTATAATTCAAATTCCCGAATTGAATTTCAGGGGGCTCGACTTTCAGAACGCCTATTCAGAAAATCATTTACTGCTAGATTCGGTACGCATATTAAATCCGAATATTGAAATCCGAAGCGACAAAACAGGGAAAAAGATGAAAAATCTTAACCTTCTTGAATTGAGTACCAAGCTGTTTGAAGCGGTGGATGTTGGCAAGCTTTTTCTGGACAATGCTGACGTGAGCATTCATATGATTAATGATCAAATGAATGAACGGTATCAGGCTAGGGCATTGAGCCTTCAGGTAAATGACTTATACATCGACTCCACTCGGACAAACCCTGCCGAATGGATGCATATTTTTAAGGAGATAGCATTGGAAGCTAGTGACTTTCAAACACATATCATGGATAGCACTCATTTCCTTCAAGTTAATCAATTGGCTTACTCCTCTATCAAAGCGAAATTAACACTTGATGGCATCTATATCAATCCGGTTTCCGGCAGTCGAGCAGAGAACAATAAGTTCTCGATAAGAATCCGAGGAATTGAGTCCACAGGATTAACCACTTTGAATGAATTGGTGACTGGTCACTTGATCATGGATAAACTTGAAATCAAAAATCCTGATATAGA
>JBLICU010000076.1:0-16415 GCA_047632435.1 Cyclobacteriaceae bacterium | reverse complement strand
TCACCCAGTTCCAAGGCATCACCCTGATAAAGGAGATTTTATTGTCCAAATTTGTAGGCAGATTCAACTGCAATGCTTCTTCATTGGCTATGAACACAGCGCTTTTTCCTGTTCCATCTGTTGAAATCGCCATGGTCGCCACATAACCTCTTTCCAATCTGAAGGAAGAGGCAGCATTGTCAAATGCACCCAAATCTGTTGCTTTATAAATCAAAAACTCTGATACTCCAAAGGATGAGCCCTCGAGATTATTATTACTGTAAAGTGTCAACGGCTCCTCGTTGGCATCTAAAAGTCGAACAAGAGATCCCTTGAAATAATACTGATTGATCCGTACATCTGATCCCAAAGTCAGAGAAGCACTGTTTGACGAAATCTGATCCAAATAGTCTGTTTCAATCACATTGGGGTTAACCTCGTTGAATTTGACCCAACTTTTGGCATCCATTATATCAATCGAACCCTGGCTTCCCAAAGGAGTTTCTGAATGAAAGATAAGGGTGGATGTATCACTAAGGGTAATTATTCCAGTCTCCACTCCATCACATGTCAATGTTGCTTGTTGCAATTGAATACCGTAGCTGGGCGATCCAAAAGTAAGCATTCCATCACCTGAAATATCCAGTGTTTCATCCGCCAAAATAAGGTTATAATTGATCTCAGCATTTGGAGTAAGGCTTCCTTCTGTTGGTGAATCCTCGGCACCTGTAAACACCCAGTTTTGTTCGTTATAGAAATCTTTGTCCTGAGCGCCAGTCCATGTCAGGGATTGTCCCGGGGTTTTGCGCCATACACGAATATAATCGACATAGGCACTGGTGAGGTAGCCAACTGGTTGCGAGGTGAAGTTATCGCCTGTTATCCCAAAACTTGCTCCATCTGATAACCATAGATATTCATCGACCTGTGGAATCCATTTAGTGTCTGTGTAGGTAGCAGATAAAACACCATCATAGTAAATCGTCATCTTGTCTGGTTCCCACAAAAATCCCCATTTATGGTAGTTTCCATCATGAATATTGGGCGTGTTATATTGCTTGGTACTGGCTTGTTTGGAGGCTCCATATCCATCGATATGCACCACGCACTTTGTGTAATTCTGCACCCATGCCGACTCAAAGACATCTATTTCGGCTCCATCCTGCCCCGAGCCATCTACATTTCCCATATTTTGTCCCTGCAACCAGAAAGCGGAATGTGTTGCTTTATCAGCTTGCGCTATTTTCATTCTTACTTCGAAATAACCAAAAGTTGCTTCGTATTTATCTTTAGAATTGACAGAGCCGCAATGCATGGTGTTGAAGTCAAACTTGTCAACATCCAGTACCAAATTTCCATTTACTTCATTGGCATTGTTTTGCACCCACCACCAATCATTAATGCTCAAATTCGGCCTAGGAGCTCTTGTAGATGTACTTACATCTATTGTCCATTTCGCAGGATCAATGGTATCATCATTGAATTCATCAGAAAATTCAATTTTATATTCCGAACTCAACGTTATTCCTGGCTGGACAACTCCGGTTTCCGGATCGATGAAAGATTGTGCAACCAATTGCTGTAAATACAACAATGATGCTGCAAGGGTTAACACTGATCTTATATAAATATTCATGTGCTGTTGCTGTGACTGAGAATAAGTGAATCTTGATCCTCTTTTTGATTATGGATTGTTGTGACTACAAAAGCAGACATTAAAACAGGATAAGCACTACAACTTAATGAATTAGTCGTAGTGCTTACCTCTGCCTTATTTATTGCTTTTTACTTTCGTCGATTATGGAGTTGTTTTGCTCCATAAGCAGCTCCAGCTGCAAGAAGTAAACTTAGTCCACCATCAATTGGAGTAGCCGGTGGTGCGCCTTGTGCAAGCACAGGAATAATGGCACCTAATATGAATAGCGTAAATATTATATATTTTGATTTCATGGTTTTGGAGATTATCAGTTAAGAATAAATTTAGTGCTGAAAGAAGTACTACCTTGTTGAATCTTCACTATGTACATTCCGCCTTTGAGTGTGGAAACATTGAAGGTGGACTGACCACTAGAATCGAAATTTAAGGCTCCTTGTGAATAAACTCTACCTCCCAAATCAAACAATGTCAGGTTAGCCAATCCTTTTAAGTCAAGAACATTTAAGTGTAATTCACCCTGATTGGTATATACTTTCATTTTAGTGGTGAGAGGCGTTGTTCCAAGCACCGCTCCAGGAATAATTACATTCAGCACAAATCTGTTTTTACTATCAAGACTCAATGAAAGATCAACACTGCTTTCAGAAAGATTATATCTCTGTCCTGTCTGTTGATCTATAAGGATCGCCTGATAGCCATCAGGTAAATTGGATTCATTCAGCCCGATCGAATAGTTTCCAGCGATTATTCCCTCCATGCCAAGTGGTATCTCTACGGATTCAACACCAAGTGCAGGCAAGGTCTGTATTGCAAGTTTTTGGTCTCCCATTATGGTATAAAAAGCTAACCGCTCATCCAAAACTATCTTGTTAGCATCCCACATACGATCAAATAATAGACTTCCTTTTTCTGTAAAGGCCAATAGTGTCTGATCTTTTCCTCCCATTCCAGAAATTTCTATTTTCACTTTATGCAACTGATCTGCAACCCTAAAATAGCTTGCATCTGTATTGCCACCTATTTGCTGCATCGCCTCGGTAAAAGTCACATTTCCAGCAGCATTGGCCTGAACTAAAAAGCCTTGTGCAGAACCGATATATGTAGTTTCATCAAAGGTAGCTCCGCTTCCATTTGAACCGCCACTTACTGCTCCTGCATCTGTAACAGTAACGAAATCAGTATTTGGTCGCTGGCCATTGTTAGAACCACCATCATTCCATAGATAAATAGCCCCAGTAGTGTTAGTGTTGGCTAAAACAAAAGCCGAACGATCTATAGCTGCAGCATAAGGATTGGATACAAAATTGAATTGCGCGCCGGAGTTATCTAGCAACACATCTATGGTTCCAGAATTTGGAACTCCTACAAATTCAAGTGCTTGCTTGCCAGCAGATGTGAAGCCAACACCAGGGGTCATCACACCAGTAAAACTTCCATAAGTATCATCGGAGGTGTTATATGCGTAATGATATCCTGCCCCAAGGCCGGCAATATCAAATCCAGCAACCGGAGAGCCAATGAAGCTGTATTGTAGATCGGCATCAGTAAAAGAGCTGTTTCTTTTAATAGTTACTGGATCTAAAGAACTTCCGACATGAACCAAAAGTGTTGCACCAGATTCAACAACAAAACTACCAGCATTGGTCATATTTCCTTTAATATCAAGTGTAGCGCCAGCATCTATTGTTAATATAGCACCTGTTTTTACCTCTAAACTGTTTACAACCAAATCAGTAGAAATTGTTAGATCTGATTCAATTGTCGCATCTGTTGCCGCATCAGGAATTCCATTGCTCCATGAAGATCCGGAATAGCTAGTACTAGGGAATAGTGCATCCCAACTGTCTGTTATTCTCATATTGCCAAACTCTGTTTCATGATCATATTGAGCACTACCATTATTATCAAACCTTTCTCTAATGAATACAGAATTTACATCCCAATCTTGTCCCTCGTTTTCAACTACTAAATCCCAAGTAGTCGGCTCTGTTTCGGGAAAAGTATTAGAAACAAATAATTCAATCTTATCATTACCATTATTCAAATCCCCATCCATTGTGTACTTTACTATGACAACTTTATTTGCGCCATTAGCAAAAAAAGTAGTAGGCTCAGCCTGATAAAAAGCAGTAGCAGTTGTACCATCCCATTTATAAATACCCAAAGAATACGCTCCGTCGGCACCATTAAAAGCACCACTTTTGATTGCTAAAGCGGCTGCCCAATTACGAGTTGTGCTTCCTTGCTCTCCGTTAATTTGACAAAACCCAAGTGGGAATGATCCGATATTGGGGAAACGTCGCACATATATCACATCAAAGATCATCGCCAGATAAATTGTTTGATCACCAGACGAATTTCCAATTCTTCTAAATATCTCCTTATTTTTGGTGGAATTCGCACCCGAAGATGCTACGGAGGTTTGAATCGAATTACCTATCTGACTATTTGGATACCCTGTTAATTTTAAAGCAGTTGAAGTGACGAATTCTTGTGTGGCATTTCCTGATAATAAAATCCATTTACTATTATTTGCCACAACATTTTCAGTGCTTGCTAAAGTTTCGTAAGTGAGGAATCCGCCAGTGTAATCGCTACCATCCTCCTCCCAGTAAAGTGTTTGAGCCTGAATGCTCATTGCTGACATTATCAAAAATGTCAGAATCGTCAAAAGTCTAATTTCTTTCATATGGTTTTCATTTTTGTTTTCTGAGGATGAAATTAGATTAAGGAGATACCAATGACTGGTACAAATGAGTCAAACAGATGGGCAAATGAATCAATATGTGAATTGAGTGAGTATTTTGGGGTAAGGATTGAGATATGGGATTACCCAAAGACCTGAAAATTGAATTTTATTTAATAAAATTCGCATCTCAGGCGATTAAATAGCTAAATGAATTAGAAGCCAGAGGGGCCTTGTATTAGCAAAGTCGATCACACTGGTGTGCACATGTAGCTCGTACCCATGTCATGAAATAAAGTCAATTTCAAGCCGTCTTTTGCCCCTGAATAATCAATCGCACAACTATATTTCCAAAGTTCAGGCTCTGATCCTATCGCCAATAGTTCGGATTTGTAAACTGTATCTCTACACATACGGGCGGTATATTATCAAATCAAAACTTTTGCTTAAAATGGAACGATAGCAGAATTCCGGATGGTGGAACCACTTTCGGTATGAGGTCTTGCGGGTGGGTAGTTCTGGAGCAGAACCTTGGTTAGAAGTTGTAAAGCACAAGCTGAAAGCTCTCAATGACGTTAAATTAAACGTCGTTCCTGTGAATATAGGAATCTCATGATGGATTCCTTTTAGTTTGATGGGATTCCCGCTTGCGCTGGGAATGAGACAAAATTACATATAAGCTTAACTTAACAACAATAAGCTGACACTATCGAATTAGAAACTCTAAAATCCTTTAGTTCACTGGCCATTTTGAGCCATTTCATATTCATAACTAAATACTCCCGAAGGAGTATGTTCTTCCTTCATGATTTGGGCAATTTGTTCAACAATTTCAGGATGCCCAGAGGCAATATCATTTTGCTCATTTGGATCAGAGGCAAGATTGTAAAGTTCTATTGATGCGACAGGATTTTTGCTCATGGCCAGCCTTATGCCTTTCCAGTTACCCATTCTTACTGCTTGCTTTCCTCCCCCTTCATGAAATTCCCAATATAGATAGTCATGCTGCTCCTGGTTTTCTCCCATAAGTTCGGGCAGCAAGGAAATACCATCGATATTTTTAGGGTTTTCAATGTTAATCAAGTCGCAGACAGTTGGTAATATATCCCAGAAGGCCGATATGTGGTCGGATTTGCTTTTTGCTTTGATGCTACCTGGCCAATATGCGATCATAGGCACTCTGATGCCTCCCTCATACAGGTCACGTTTGTACCCTTTGAGGTGTGCGTTGCTATCAAAGTAGTCCGGATCGGCACCACCTTCTTTGTGAGGACCATTATCTGACGAAAAAATGATAATGGTATTTTCTGCAAGACCCAGGTCTTCCACTTTTTTTCTGATTTCACCAACCTGCTCATCCAGCAAAGACATCATCGCTGCAAAAGCAGCATGGGGTTCATTTTGAGAACCATAGCCTCCATTTTTATAGGATGGGCCATCCTCTTGTCCTGTGAATTTTTTCTCAGGCAAGAGCTTACCTGAGAATTTTTCCATGTAGGCTTCAGGTGCTGCAAGTTCTGCATGCGGGATCACTGATGGATAAAACATAAAAAATGGTTTGTTCTTGTTTTTTTCAATAAATGATAACGCTTTTTGGTGGATAAGGTCAGGTGCGTATCCTTCTTTTCGCATCCCTTGATTGCCTTCAATAATCTCTTTTACCTGGTTGTTCCAGAGGTGATAGGGATAGTAATTGTGTGCCAATCGCTGGCAGTTGTAGCCATAGAAGTCATCAAAACCCTGATTGATTGGATCTCCTTCAGAAAGAGGCGCACCCAGTCCCCATTTGCCAAAAGCTCCGGTCACATACCCGGCATCATTGAGAATTTCTGCTATGGTGAACACACTTGAATCAAGGGGGAATTGCCCTTCTGGTCGTGCCTCCTTATTTCCCCGGATAAAGGTATGTCCTGTATGTTGTCCTGTCAATAAAGATGAGCGGGAAGGAGCACATACAGTCGAACCTGAATAATGCTGTGTAAAAAACATCCCTTCCCGTGCCAATGCGTCAATATTGGGCGTCTGAAATTTTTGTTGTCCGGTCAAACTCAAATCACCATACCCCAGGTCATCAGCGAGAATATAGATGATATTCGGTTTTAGTTCTTCTTGTGTTGGCCTTTCACATCCAAAACATATGATGAAGACCAAGATTATCAGTTTGAAAAATCTGCTTTTTTTCTTGTCTTTCATTATTCTTGATCTAGGCTTGTTCATTTCTTTAAAAACCATTTCAAAAAGTCCATCCTATTTTTCTATTGCTACTTTTACAGTGATCATCATTTTTTCAGACTGTAATCCCTCGGACTTTGCTGTCAAAACGATCTCCGCCTTCTGATTTCCAGCCTGAACAATGACCATGCATTTTCCACTAAAGGCTTTTCTAAAAGGCTTCACGAATGACTCCAAGCTGGTTGGGTCACCATTTCCTACGGCTCGAATAAAACCAGAACCTTCCGTTGAAAATTGGATCAGGTTATCCGCATTTGGACAAACTACTCCTTTTTTGTCGATAACAGAAACTGTTACAAATACCAATTCTTTGCCATGCCCATCTACTGTCGTCCGATCAGGCTCTAATCTGATGGCATATGGTTCTCCGGCCGTTTTCCTTGAAAATTCCTTCACAGGTTGATTGTTTTCATCCAAAGCCACCACTTTCAGTTCTCCCGACTCAAAGAACACTTCTTCCCAAATAAGACGATAAGTGGAATACAGATTTTTAGGATCTTTTTCTCTGACACCAAGACTTTTCCCATTTAGGAAAAGCTCTGCTTTGTTAAAATTGGTGAAGCAATGTACGGGTATGGTGTCGCCTTCCTGCCAATTCCAGTGAGGTAATAAATGAAGCACTTCTTTGTCCGACCATTTACTTTGGTAGAGATAATATCGGTCCTTCGGAATGCCACACAGATCAATGATCCCAAAATAGGAACTGCGTGATGGCCATTCTGCATAAAATGGGGTAGGCTCACCTAAATAGTCAAATCCTGTCCATACAAACTCACCTGGCATGAATAGGTTTTCATCCTGTGCCTTAAATTCAAAATCTGGAGTATTTCCCCAATATGGATAGCTCAACCCATAGGCACTTAGTTGATATGGGGGTTTACTTTCAAACTCGTGTTGCTCCACAGCTGGAAATTTATAGATTCCTCTGGAGCCTATCGTTGAAGCTGTTTCGCTACCGTATACTTTAAAGTCAGGATATTGATCATGCGCACTTTTATATTGTTTTGGCTCATAGTTCCATCCTACTACATCCACAGCAGCTGCCAAACCATTGTCGATAGCAGGCTGACGGCTGTTAAAACCAGCAGTTGTCGGACGGGTCGGATCTTCACGATGGGAGATATTCACCAAGAATTTGGCGTTTTCTGCTCCATCTTCCATTTTCTGCTCCCTGACCTCATTTCCAATACTCCACATGATAATCGATGGATGATTTCGGTCACGATGTATCATGGCTACCAAATCCTTTTCAGCCCACTCCTTCCAAAGGCGACTATATCCATTTTCCACCTTGGGTTCTTCCCACTCATCGAAAGCTTCATCAATGATTAAAAAACCCATTTCATCTGCCAGATTTAACAATTCAGGTGTTGGCGGATTGTGTGCCGTTCTGATGGCATTGCAGCCCATTTCCTGCAAAAGATTCATTCTATGACGCAAGGAAGATTCATTGACAGCAGCTCCTAATGGCCCTAAATCATGGTGCAAGCAGACTCCTTTCAATTCCGTTCTCTTTTCATTGAGGTAAAACCCACTATCGGTGGTAAACTCGAATGTACGGAAACCAAAATCGGTACTATACTTGTCAAGTAATTCCTGATTTTGAAAAATGCTGGTTATCGCAGTATACCTGATCGGAGATGTCAGCTCCCAGCGCACTGGGTTCGGGACGCTCAATATTTGCTCTGATGTTGCTTCCGATTCAATGAAAAGTTGGGATTGCTCTACTGCTACCTCCTGATTGCCAGGAGATACAATGGTGGTTTCAACAGTGAAATCACCAGATCGTCCAGTCTTATTGAGAATGGTCGTTTTTATGTTGACCAACCCTGTTTCTTCGTTGATCCTGGGTGTTGTGATATAGGTACCCCACTGTTTCACATAAACTGGACTTGTAACCACCATTCTCACCGCACGATATATACCCGCCCCCGGATACCATCGAGAGGAATGCTCAAGATTTTCCGCCCTCACGGCCAGCACGTTTTTTCCACCAAATTGGATATATTTTGTTATATCGAAACCAAAAGAGGAATACCCATACGGCCACTCTCCTACATAATTACCGTTCAAATACACTTTGGCGTTGCTCATTACACCATCAAACTCCACATGCATGCGCTTACCTTCAGCAGAGGCAGGTATGTCGAGCGAGAGACGATACCAGCCCACACCAACATGAGGAAGACCACCTGTAAATCCAGTTCGCATTTGTTTTTTCTGATCACCATCTTCCAAGATTTGCACATTGTACGCATCATTGTTAATATCAAATTCTCCCGATATGGCCCAATCATGAGGAATGTTCACAGTTTCCCAACTTGCTGTATTTAATTCAAGACTCTCCCCATTTCCAACATCTTGATTCAGGAATTGCCAATCGGCATCCAAAATGACTATCTGGCGTGTATTATCCTGTTTTTTAGTCTTACAAGCGGTCATAAAACCAATCATGAGACATAAGATTCCCAGATATAAGAAATTGCTTTTTTTCATAAACCTTTAGTTTTGAGAATTATTCTGGTTGACTGCCCCACCAATTATTTCGAGGATTATAAGCAGTATCCAGAAACAGCAATCTCTCTTGCTCCAATTTAGGAAGCTTCTTTTGCAGGACTCTTGTCAAGTATTCTTGCTCTTTTTCCGGTGCATACTCCGGATCTTTTTCAGGGAATCTTGCACCTGTTTCTTTAAGAAAAGAGAAGAGCTTTTTGCTCATTGCGATTACTCTATCTGGATACTGGAATGCCAGATCGTTGACCTCTTTGAGATCATTGTCCAAATTGTATAGCACCTGTTTGCTGTCTTCATAGTAATGAATAAGTTTCCACTGTCCTTCACGTATGATAGAAGAAGGACGTCCCCCCTGATTGCCATAATGAGGATAATGCCAAATCAAAGGCCGCTCGGCAATGGTTTCGCCTTTCATCAGTGGCACAAGACTTTGTCCGTCGGTATGTTCATCTGGTAATTGCTTTGCGCCGATCAATTCAAGAATAGTTGGATAAAAATCAGTACCAATAACAGGCACATTTGACCGCTGGCCGGCTTTTGTTAAACTGGGAACCTTAATAAAATAGGGTTCTCTAATACCTCCTTCGTATTGATAGCCTTTGCCTCCTCTCAATGGTTTATTTGAAGTGGCGAATGCATCTCCTGCTGCCACTCCCCCATTGTCAGATGTAAATATGATAATTGTATTTTCGTCTAATCCCAATCGATCCAATTCGGTCAGAAGTAATCCGACGGCATCATCCATGGCTTCTACTAATCCGGCGTAGATGGGATTATCCTGTACCTGCCGGATAGGCAAAAAATACCCCATTTCATAACCTGATTCTGCAATGCCTAACTGCTCAGCCTTGTCACGGTACTTGCGCCACTTCTCTTGCGTTGTTTGTATAGGGCCATGCACCGCATAAAATGAAAGGAAGGCAAAAACCGGCTGACCAGTTTCATTTGGATTGTTTTCATTGAGAAAATCGACCGTTTCACCTGCAAGGCGCATCGATAAATTCTCCCCCGGTTTTCGATTTGGTAATTTGGGATTGTCGTAAGGATCAAAATATCCTCCCTTAGGCCCGCCACTTTCATAACCACCCACATTAATATCAAAACCATGGTCTTCAGGAAATGATCCCTCCTTGCCCAGGTGCCATTTACCAGCAAAATAAGTTTTATACCCGACCTTTTTCATGGCTTCAGGCAGTGTGGTGTATTCAGCAGGCAGTTGATGTACATATCCGGCAGGTAATAGCTGATTGTGTCGTCCCTGTTTCCTCCAATCTTCGCCTGATTCAGACCCGATCCAATCTGTGATACCATGTCTTGCTGGAAATTTGCCAGTCATGATGCTGGCTCTGGATGGACTACACACCTGGCATGCTGCGTAACCCTGAGTAAAAATCATTCCTTCGTTGGCGATGCGATCTATATTGGGCGTTTCATAAAACTGGCTTCCCATCACACTCAGGTCGTGATAACCCAAGTCGTCAGCAAGGATGAATAATACATTAGGTTTTTGAGATTCCTTTTTTTGTTCGCATGAAAAATCTATCAAGGAGACAAGTAAAAAAAGAAGAATATAAAACCGGTCTAGAATATGCATAATTGATAATGAATGAACGAGTAAATTAAATGTATTAAAGATTGCTGTTGTGGTCATATTGTTCAATTTTAGGGTTTATTGAGTCAATGTGATTCATCATAATAAGCACACATGTTTTGGCATCACCATAATTGCAATCTTTTGTTTTTTTTCACTCTGATTTTTCAATTTCTGGATACTAAAAATTGCTCAATTAAATAACCATAAGTCAATTTCTTAGACTGAACTGATTGATTCAAATTGGCCTCTATAGTTCCACTAAGTTTTTCAGGATGTTCTGTAAGAAAGTTTATGTAAGATTTTAGCTGACTCTTGGTTAGCGTACCCAAATGGTATGAAACAATTTCAGCCCCTGTTTGGTGCGCATAATTAATCTTACCTATCAACTCTGTTCTTACGCTGACGGATATATCTTCAAGTTGACTAAAAAGGGATTCGCTAACCGCTTTTTCGGCGAGCATTTCAGCAGTCATTTTTTTCAATATAAATATCTGTGTCACGGGCTGAGCCTTTGAAAATATATTCAGTATCTGGTTGATGTGTAGTTTCAGTTCATCCGCAGACAGTTGCTTGACAGCATACATTTGATAGTCCAGATAGTGTGAATGTAGAAAGTATGTGATCAATGCTTCAGACTGAATGGAATCCAGATAGGATTTCATTTGTGTCGTTACATTTCCATTGACAAGGTGCCACAGTGTATAACATGAATACAGTCCACCTTTTACCACATCTCTTGAAATCTCTTTTTTGGTTGCACTCGATATCCCATCGACTGTTAGATTTTCATCACTTGCACTCCTGTTCTCGGTTACTTGATGCACCAAATCGTACATGGTCTTCATACTCAATAGGGAATTTTTATCCTGCAGGAGTTTATGCAACTTCTCATAATCAACATGCTCGAATGGCACATGGTCGTATTTTGTTAATGGATCATCAGGGTGAATCCCATATCCAACATAGTTGCCGAGGAGATTCCAATAAACTTTAACTCTGGCTAGTCTGCATTGCCCGTCGGCACATACTGCTGTTTCCAAGTCGCAGTAAAAAAGCAATGGTTCTTTATTTTGATTGGATAAAAGTCGAATAATGTGATCCTCCAGACTGTCAAGACCTGAAAATGAAAATACCGACTCATCAAAAACAACCTCCTTCCATTCTTCATTCATAAGAAAATACCAAGGTTCCCGATCGGACTTTTGATCAAAGAGGAATCCAGAAGTCAACAAAAATATAATCAATAACCTAAAATGATTGATCATTGTTGCTTTCAACAAGATTCATATATTCTACCAAATGATCAGTGTAGATGGCTCTGGGATTGACATTGTATTTTTCGCAAAGTGCAGCTGCCAATCCTACCGCGGCACCCATTTGTCCTGTCGTGCGCATTACTCTTGGTCCCCCCAAACCAAGGTGCGAACAACTAAAATTACGCCCTGCCATGAACAAGTTGTTGATGTTTTTGGAATACAGGCTTCTATATGGAATGTAGTATTTCTCGGTTTTGTAAAACAATGCTTCTGATAGAAAGTCAGGTTGGTTTTTGTCTAGTAAGTTTTGTTGATAGTGCACATCAATGGCCCTTGTTTCCTGTACCACAGAATCTGGGAATGGTGTGTGATTTTGCACATCCTGAAAGGTATAAATATAATCACCAACCAGTCTTCTTGACTCTCTTTTACCCAAAAGGTGTGATACCCATTGTAATTTGTAGTACTTGTTTTCTTCCTGCTTTTTGGCATTAGCAAAAGAACCAAAAATAGCTCGAAGCATGTGATCCCTAATTTCCTCAGCATCATAGATCTGATGAAGGTCATTTCTTGAAAATTCCCATTGCCATTCTCCCGCGATGGCCACATGATCATTTGCAACATCTTTGGCCCAGGGTAATTCAGGAAAAAGGCTTTCTTCCTCAGTTTTCTCGTTTTGCCAAAGTACTGATGAGCCCATCACAAAATCATCTGCTACTTCAGGGCTCCATAATTCGCCCCATTTGTCTATGGCTTCTCCATATTCACTTGCACTTTCCCTTCCATATGAAAAATCTGCTCCTGCCCAAAATCCTATCCACCCATCACCAGTAGCATCCACAAATCTTGGAGCTGAAAGCCTTAGCCGTTCTCCACTGGATGTATGCCTTGCATCTACATATTGAACAGTGCTATTTTTTACCGCAGTGTCGTAGGCTCGCCAGTTCAAATACAGATGAATATTTTCATACTGCTTCACATTCCGATCTCGTTTTTCCTGATCTGGAATTGCTTCAGAAGACCCGTTGGGCCAGTGTTCTGTATCCAGCATTTTCAATATCCTTTCAAATTTGCCGTAAATCCCCAGAGTATGTACGCGAATCTCGCTGCTCGCATTTCCACCTAATACAGGACGGTCATGGATTAAAGCGACTTTCAAGCCTTGCTCCGCTGCGGCTATTGCGGCGGCACATCCTGCCACCCCACCTCCAGTAACCACCAAGTCAAAATTTTCAGTTTTTGGTGGTGCTACAGGCTCGCTAAGTTTATTCTTTCGCCATTCTACAAGCCCCTCATTAGATTCTGGAGGAGTACCCTTTGATCGAGTAAAATACAAAGCATCGCATCTTCCATTGAAGCCCGTCAGGTCGATCAATTCAATTTTTACATTCTTCGCTTTGACCGAGACGATTCCGCCATACTCCCAGTTCCATTCAGGAGATTTACCAAATTCCTTCTCAATTTTCTGTCCATTGACGCTGATTTGAAATCTACCCGGGGCTTCCCAATAACCGGGCACCCAGTTTTTGGTACGTACCCAGATATGATAATCGCCTTTTTTTTCAAAACTAATTTCTGTTGAAGCATTTGCCACCGGCACCCCCATGCCATGAGCCATTAAATACGGGGATCCCATTTGCTCCACAAATTGAGGATCCAAAACCCAGCCCCCCGGATCAATGAAAGATTCTGCCTCAACCAAAACTTGGGCTTGAACTATATAAAAACCAAATAATAACGAAAGCGTGGAAAAAATGTGTTTCATGTACTCATGGTCACATGCTGATGAATTAAAATTTGATATAAGCGATAACGGTAATTTGCGTAACTATTATCGCTTATTAAGGTCAATAAATGTGCAACGAAATATGTAAATTGCTATTTACTACTTCACTATTATTCGCTCAGTCAGGACTTGGTTACCTAGTGTTTGCATGCTGATAATATACAAACCCGAGCTTAAACCCTCAACATGATACTGACCATTAGGATCAGGAAGCAATTCAAATCGGCGGCCATCCATTGATATGAGTTCCACAAGCTGGATATCCTCAGGTTGGTTATTGATAGAAAAGACCCCTGAGGTTGGGTTTGGATATATTTTCAAAGTCTTTTCTAAGGTAGTACTTAATGGTGCTATAATCACCTGGTCTTCACTCACCATCACAAACTCACCCTCCTGTCCGGTCAACTCAATTCCATCTGTAATTGGAACAATAGTGACAATCACACTTACGGTATCTTCCACATCATCATCATCAATCAGAAAAAGATTGGTCTCTGCTGTAGTACCTCCCTCAGGAATGGTTAATTCTACATCTCGCAAGGTGTACTGGTCATTTGCCAGATTTTCTAATTGAAATCTAAAGGTCTGTGGGGAGCCTACTGCTCGATTGGTGGTCGCTTTCAGAACCATCACGTCACCTTCGTTCAAAGTATCTTTTGATAATTCCAATTGAATGCCGATTTTACTATTCAAATCTGCCAAAAAAGATGGCGTACTCCATGTAGCCGCTGATATAGATGGTGTAGATTGATGGTTTTTAAATACCTGTCCCACCAAAGACAAGCTGCCATCTGCATTAAACATTTCTCCAAAAACAATATCTGTCCGATTACCTGCCACTTCAGGATTTACAGAGAAAAAGTCATAACGTTCCACAAAATCGAGAGATTCCAGATAAGGCAAAGCCAATTTTAAAAACCCTATATGCACGGATGAGTCACGATTGGCGTTTGCATTGAATTCCGTAATCCATATTGGCATTTGATGCTCCGCATAAACGCGATCTAAATAATTTTTGAATCTAGTAAATACCTTGGCTGGATCTTCAAAAGGTGTATTCACTGGATTAGCACCCCAGTCATACCAGTGGACGCCTAATACATCATATCGCACATCTTTATCTTTTGCTTCATCTCTAAAGTCTTTCAACCATGTGAAAGGCCCATTTTCCCTTGGTGAAGGTGAAACCAATCTTAAACCCGTTCTCATGAGATTTTTGAAAAGGGGGACTGCAATTTCAATTTGACAGAGTCCGCCGTACTGCCCTGATTGATCATTGCAATTATCGGATTCATTAAACCCCATCACATGTGTCACCTTTTCCATCTCTCTGTATTTAACCACAGCTGCGTCTGAAGCACCACCTCCACCCCATGACATTGGTGCATATTCTATACTTGGTAGGGATTCAGAGCCATTATTCCAATTATAACTCCATGTTGCACCGAATTCTTTCTTGAAATTAGAAACACCTTTCTTGGTTACCCAATTCCAAGGTATGACCCTGACAAAAGAGACATTGTTATCCAATGCAAAAGGTAAATCAACTTCGAGATCTTCCTCGATCGCAATATAAACCTGGCTTTTGCTAGTTCCATTTTGAAAAACAGCCATGTTCACCTGATAGCCCCTCTCCAACTTGAAAGAAGAGGTACGGTTATCAAAATCTCCCAGTTCCTGCCTTGAATAAATGGTAAAATTGGAAACTCCAAATTCATCACCTGCTTGACCTGTTCGATCAAATAAAGTAAGTGGATGATAATCCACATCAATGAGTCTGATCAAGGAGCCCATAAAATAATATTGATTGATTCTTGCGCTTTCATCGAGTGATAAAGGCGCGCTTTTAGACATGAATTTATCAAAGTAAACTGATTCAGCAACATCTGGATCAACATTGAGCATCTTGACCCAACTTTGCATATCCACAATATCAATAATGGTCTCATCACCGATAGGTATAGCTGAATTCATAATCAATGTGGAACGATCTGACACATGGATAATACCTGTTTGAATTCCATCACAAGTCAAACTTGAATTCATCAAAGTAAATCCCTGAACCGAGGTGGAAAAAGACAACTCCTGACCAGTAATATCCAATGTTGCGTCTAATGCATATAGATCATATGAAATAGGGGTGTCAGGATCAAGACTACCAGCTGTGGGATTGTCTTCTGAACCAGTAATCTTCCAGTTTTGCTCGTTGTAAAAATCACTATTCTGCGAACCTGTCCAAGTCAACGATTGACCAATAAGGCTCATGGGAAGTATCATTAAACTGATGGTCAAAATATTTATTCCTCTTAATTTCATAGACTTATACTTTTTATCAGTTGTTATAACCTGGATTTTGTGTGAGCCCTGGATTAAGCTCAATCTCTGTGGCGGGTACGGGAGCATAATAAAAGTCCTTGGTTATGGTATTTTGAATCGTGAGAAGTTCGTCCGGTGAGCGAAGCGCATTGACTTCCTCCACCCTTTCGGTACGAGTAAGGTCAAACCATCGGTTCAGTTCCCCAATCAATTCCCAACCCTTTTCGTCAACAACCGCTCTGGCAAATGCATCTGCATCTAACGAGCCAATTGTGAGGTCTACATCCGTTCCAACAGAATCAACCGGATAACCTTTACCTCTTCTCCTTATTTGGTTGAGGTATTCATAAGATTCAGCCGAAGGGGATCCATCGGCTCTTGCCTGGGCCTCTGCA
>JBLICU010000075.1:0-16450 GCA_047632435.1 Cyclobacteriaceae bacterium | reverse complement strand
TCTGAGTATTTGTTTTGTTTGTTTCATTGTCATGATGTCCTGTTTTCTATGCACTGATGCACATGCATTAAGGATTTGTCATTTGGAATAACTGGCTCAAAGATTTTCGATCTTGCCTTCAACCCAAGAAGAGGTCTTAACCATTTTATTCTCTTTAACACAAATTCATAAGTAACAAAGCACCCGATAAAAGTAAACAAAATGACCAGTATGAACTTTAGAAATGCCGCAATCTCCAAGGGAAACAGCAGCCATGAGGCCAGATAGAGAAAAACCATATGCAAGATATAAATCGGATAGGCCGACTGGCTCAAATAGGTCAACGCTTGACTGGATTTGTTGAGGTAGCGGTGGCCAAAACCAAAGACGGTGAATATCCAAAGATTGGACTCAATGGACTTCAAGTAGTACGGAGCATTAAACGATCCTTCCATGAGACGAAGCGCATACAAAGTAGCCGCCAGCACCAACAACACCCATCTCCATTGGGTAACTGTGCTCCAAAATGCCTGCCCACTGTAAACACAGAGAAACCCGGTAAGGAATGCCAGCATGCCTATCCAGAACCCATGGGCATTCATTGCATAAATTTCAAAACTCTCAGGTTGTACCAACTCCGCTTCGGCAATAAAGGGAATCATCACTAGCAACAAGCCAAGCGGATTGCCCATCAGCTTACTCAATATCCTTTGAAACTTCCCTTCGGGATGTTTTTTCAAGTAGAAAAACAAAGGGAAGAAGATCAGGACATAGACGAAGATGTTGCCAAGAAACCAAAGGTGCATTGGACTAAACACGAACTCCATGTCCTGATGGTAGTAATTCTTCCAAAGCCAAACATGCAGGGGCACAATGGCCAGCGTTCCAAAAAAGAAAGGGACTAGAATCCGTTTTGTTCGCTCCAGTAGGAGTGCTTTCCAGTCGCGCCTTTGGATGGCGAAATACACGCCCATACCAGAAACGAAGAACAGCAGCGGAATGCGCCAGACATTCAGCATGGCCATGGGTGTCCAAATCCATGTTATCGGTTCATCATTCTGAATGAATCCGATGAACACCCCCCAGGGCTGAAAGCCTATGGATATATGGTATATAACCAATAAGCCGATAGCGATCACCCGCAACCAATCAATATCGTATCTTCTGTTGCTTAGCATTGTTTGTGGATTAATTACTGTGATTTTGAATCATTTCAGCAATGGCAGGACGAGCCTCTTCCAGTTGCTTATAGTCTAGTTTCAATCCGAAAGGACCAAGGTCTTTGCTCATTTGATCATAGATGGGTTTCATAGCTTCAAAGGGAGCAGACACAGACTCTAAGGCTATAGCGTTAGAACTATTTCTGAGGGTCACATCCGCTTTATTTTTCAGCAATGCTTTCACAATATCCGTGCGTCCGAAGAAGGCTGCCGTGTGTAAAGGTGTTGAGCCATCGGCACTCGTTGCATTCAAGTTGGCACCACCGGCTATCAATAAAAGTGCGATATCCGTTTTGCCAAATGTCGCGGCGATGTGCAAGGGTGTAGACCCATAGGCATCTTTTTGGTTGAGGTCAGTCTTGGCTGCAATGTGGCCCTGAATAACTTCTGTGTTGCCAAAGAATGAGGCTTCCTGTATAGTAGTGCTCGGTGCTTCTATCTTCGTTTCATTCGAAGCTTTTTCTTGCGTCTGATTGCAAGAAGTTGTTCCTAAAAGGATAACAGCCAGGCTTAGAGCCAATCCTTTTTGTACTGTTTTCAATTGTAAAGTGTTCATTGTTTTTTGTTTAGTATGTAACTATTTATTTCGATGATGCAAAGATCAGAAGAAGACCAGGGCGCCACTAATCAACCATGCGGCAACTGATATGAGCTATGCGCTTTGTATAGAAACTCTGAGGATGGGCTATAAACTATGACGCAAAGGACTGAAATCAGCCTGTTGTGAGTGGTCATTAAATTGCCGATTATTGTAGTTCACATCCTATATGCCATGTTAGATTTTCAACCACCTAAAAGTGCATTTCTTCAGAAAATAGTTGCTGTTATAGAAGAAAATCTGGCGGATGAGGATTTCGGTGTAACCGAATTAGCCGAAAGCATCAACATGAGCCGATCCAACCTGCTCAGAAAGGTGAAGCAGGAAACAGGAGAATCGGTAAGTGTATTGATCAGAAATGTAAGGCTGCACAATGCCAAACGTTTGTTGAAAGACGACTTGATGACGGTTTCTGAGATTTCGTACAAAGTTGGTTTTAGCAGCACTTCCTATTTCACAAAATGCTTCAGAGAATTGTATGGCTACACACCGGGTGAGGCTGGCAGCAAAGCGCTGCTGGAAGCGGAGCAGGCAGTAACTGCTGTGCCGGGCACAGTTAAGAAGCGCAAAGGCAAAATCCTGGGTCTGGTGATCGTAGGGATTGGGGTATTGGCTATCGGCTTATTCTTTATGCTAGCCAGGGAGGAAGAAAGCATTCCAATTAGTCTCAGCAAATCCATAGCGGTATTGCCCTTCAAAAACGACAGTGCCGATAGCACCAACATTTACTTTATGAATGGCCTGATGGAGGCCATTTTGGATAATTTCCAAAAGATTGAAGACATCAGGGTGACCAGCAGAACCACCGTGGAGAAATATCGCACCATCTCCAAAACCATACCCGAACTAGCTCAAGAGCTCAACGTGAGTTATTTTATAGAAGGCAGTGGGCAGAAGATTGGCAATGAAATTCTGCTGACCATCCAGCTGATAGAAGCACCAAGCGATAAGTACCTGTGGTCGCGAAGGTATAAGCGTGAACTAAAAGATGTTTTTCAGTTGCAGTCAGATGTAGCCAAAAGCATAGCCGCTGAGATCGATGCAATCATTACTCCTGAAGAACAAAAGCGTATTGAAAAAATACCTACCCAAAATCTTGTAGCGTATGACCATTACCTGAAAGGCCTGGTCTTGCTGAACGACAAAACGGGAGCGGGTTTGGCAGATGGTGTGGAAGAATTTAAGAAGGCCATTCAGGAAGATGGACAATTCGCCAATGCCTACGCAAACATTGCCATCTCCTACTACTACTTGGATATTTTTCAGGCTGAGCCCAAGTATACACAGGAGCTAAAAGAGTATGCCGACAAAGCCATGTTGCTGGATGGGGAATCAGGGGAAAGTCTTATTGCCAGGTCCTTGTATTTTATGCAGATCCGTGATTTTAAAAAGGCCGTTGAGTCGTTTGAGGAAGTTTTAGAATACTACCCAAACACGCCGTGGGTGCATAATTTCCTGTCAAACATCTATGGCATCATACTTCCCGATACTGAAAAATACCTCACCCATGCCCTTCAGGGCATTCAGGCGGCAGTAGCTGGTGCAGACTCTGTCACTTCCAGTTATACGTATTTGCATTTGAGCAATGCCCTGGCGCAAACGGGGTTTTTCAATGAATCTGAAACCTATGTTCAGAAGTCATTGGCATTCCATCCTGATAATTTGTATTCGCAGTATTTATATGTGTATATCAAGCAGGCACAGCATCTTGACCTGAACCGCGCGAAGAGATCGTTAATAGCGATTTTGCAAAAGGACACGACCCGAATAGACGTGATGCAAGAGATCGCCAAGGTGTGTTATACGATGGAAGAGTATGAGACAGCATGGGAGTATTATGACAAGATGCTAAACATGAAAGAAGCCTTGAAACTTGACATCTATCAAAGTGAGGACAGCAGAATAGGCTTTGTGCTGGAGCAACTTGGGCGCAAAGACGAATCAAAGAAATTCTATGAGAGCTTTCTTGGATATGCGGTAAACGATCAGTCGCTCTATAAAGACTTGCTTTATTCCTCCTACTTTGCTGTGACGGGCAATATAGATGAGGGCATCCGATACCTCAAGGCATTTTCTGAAAAGGACAATTATCAATATTGGATCGTACTCTTCCTGGACAAAGATCCTGTTATCCGAAAAATGGCCGGACATCCCGATTATAAAAGCACACTAAAGAAGATCAATGATAAATTTTGGGCAAAGAATAAGCAGATCAGAAAGATGCTTGAGGAGGAAGGGATTATTGTGCTTGTGAAGGGGGATTTGTAGACTAGCTGTAACGATCACCTAAAATGAGTATGTGCCCTAGCCTATTGCTAACGGTTAGTATATGGCAAGTAGGGCAGTAGAAAGCGATGAACTTTCAGGTTTGCGCTGAGCCAAATCGTTGTGTTTTGTTTTTAATTTATTCATTTCTTAAAAGCTCAAATTTGAATATTTCACCAACATGCAATTTTCAATTTAGCGGTGATTGTAAATAGCGCTTAACTTTCGTTAACCTCCAAGTGCCCTATTTGCTATATACAGTGTTAGCAGTTCGTTATCGTTCTTAATTTTCCATTTTAATAAACCACCATTACTTTAGGATTCTCCCTTCTAAAAATATTGAATTCCATTTTTAACTTGTCAGAGAAATTATTTTGTTCAATACATATCATTTGAAGGTTATTTGATTTTCTCATCCAATTTAATATTTCATACCCTCCATTATCACTAATTCCACAATCAACTAATCCAATTTCATATATAGAATGAGGTATTTTTTTTGCTATCAGAATTGCTCCAACATCTCCGATAAGTTGATTGTGGCTAAAACTTATTGACAGTATATAAATATTATCATTTTCTTGCTCAATAATATTAGTAATATCAACTGTATCCTTTTCATCTAAACCTAGATTTCGTAGATTTAGATTGCTTATTTTACATATTTCATTTTCTAAAGTTTCCGACTTTTGAGTACATTCTAAATTCCCCTTTTTCCTCAACAGCTTTGCTATTTCTTTATTCACTATAATATTTTTTATAAACCTTTTTTAAGTGGCGTCTAACGTTTAGTATATGGCAAGTAGGGCAGTAGAAAGCGATAAACTTTCAAGTTTGCACTGAGCCAAAGCGTTGTATTTTGTTTTTATCTTATTCATTTTAAAAGCCAAATCAACGATTTGGCGGTGTTGGTAAATAGCACTAATCTTTCATAAACCACCGAACGCCCTATTTGCTATATACAGTGTTGTGGTGTCGTTTTTTATTCCTTATCGTCACGCACACTTTCTCTCGCTTTTTTAACAATCTCCTGATAGTCGGCTCGAAAAGGTTCACTTAATTCCTTTTCTAAAATGCATTCAATGTCCCAAAGAACTCTTGTTTCGGCTTGATCTTCAAATCTGTTTGAGTCATTATTCTTGTTAAATCTGCCAAGAAACTTAAATAGAACTATAGCTTCATCTTTAGTCAGTTGGATATTTACTTTTTCGTCAGACATTTTCTAATTCGGTTTCAAGGTCGTTGAAGTACAAAATAAAAATCAAGAAGTCGTTTAGATTGAGATCAGTTTTCTCTTTCAAGAAGTCAAAGCTTTCAATTCCTTCCTGTATTAATTCGCTGTTGGTTGGAAGGTTTTCAAATTGCCTCAAACATTCTTCCTTAGTCCGCTCACAGTAGCCTTTCCAACTTTCTCCTGATTTCCGTTCTGTCGTATCGTATTTGTGCCAATAAAGTTCACAAGTTCCGCCTGGAAGTTTGAATTGAATTTGTCCGCCAACAATTCCAAGTTCGACTTTAACGGCTTTGTCAACTACTTCCTTAAAGTCAGTTCGTTTCCAACCATATTCTTTTCCGCTTACAATTGCTTTTTGTAAGATTTCAGTCGGTAGATATTTTTCTTCGGTTTCTGTCATTTTTTAAATGCACCACAACAACTAGTTAACCGCAACGAGTTGCGGTTAACTAACTTATACCTTTTATTGGTTACTTTTTCGTAAAATATTGAAAATCAATAACATAGCCACTTTTAAGTACTTATAGTCGCTTATGGTCGGATAACTCATTATTGATTCTTGCTTTACCAACTTTTAATTTCATCTCTCCAAAACAACGGAATCGTTTCATAAAAACAAAAACATGGCACCTCGTTCACCAAACTATGTCAAATACTGTAATGAATAGTGCAAACGGGAAAAGTTTATATTCGGTAAAATGCCTTTGGTCTTGAGATTTAAGTAGGCGTATAAAGCAAGCCCTAGGTAATGCAACAAGAATGTAAATGAGTTTGAATTACCACCACTATGGCAAAACATGAGAAAAAAATAAGGAGGAGCATCAACAACTCCTCCTTCAATCAACCAATCATCACAATCATCAAAACCAATCAAACGTTGATGAATATTCTCTTATTCATGCTGTGGAAGCCATGAATTCTTTGCCAATCACCTCCTCTAGGATATGTTTCGGTAAAGCACCGGCCTACATGGCAGGCTGCTTGTCCATGGGAATGAACAACATGCTGGGAGTGCTGCGAATATGAAAAACAGCTGCCAACTCCTGCTCCACTTCCGTATCCACCTTGTAGATAATCACCTCTGGTTGTTCATTCGATAGTTCCTCCAAAATCGGCGCTACCATCTTGCATGGCCCACACCAGTCTACATAAAAATCAATGATCGCAGGTTTGGTCCCTTTATATTTCCATTCTCGCTCCTTTGTGTAGTCGAAAATTTTATCTTTAAATTTCTGTGATGTCAATTTTACTGTTGCCATTTCTTACTTATTTACATGTCCAAAACTAAATGAGCACCTTATCATTTTTTTTTGTAACAGATGTTACAAAAAGGGGATTTTAAAGCGATTTTTATTTATCTATGGTATCCGCTCTATGTAGCTCCAAAATCATTAATTTTAAACTAAATAGCCCCAAATATGATGAATCACCTGATCCTTGAAAATCAATTGATAATATGCGAATTGGATGAAAGCATTCCTGTATTGAAACATCGGTGGACCACCCAACCCACCAGTGATGAATTTAGAAACCAGCTCATCGAGCTTCAAAAGGTTTATCTGATCCAAAAGAAAAAATATCCCAAACTCAAATGGCTTGCCGACACTGCACTATTGGGTGAGCTCACACATGAAGATGAAGAATGGTTAGAAAACGTTTGGGAAAAACTGCTCTTTGAAGATGCTGAGGTGAAAGTACATGGGGTGATTTTGGGAGATGATATTTTCGCGGATTACTCAATGGAGTATTTCAAGCAGAAGGCAGATAAGGCTTACTCAGAAAAGGGTGTGAAGATTGGTATTTTCATGGATGAGGAAGAGGCCTACGAGTGGCTGGTGAAAACGGAGTGACACTTTCTATTCACTCAAAATACCAATGAATAACTCCCCAGCAAGCTGACGGGGTATCGAGGCGAGGGTTTTTTGTGGATGCAAGCATTGGAGAATTAAACCCACTGGTGGGATTCAAGCCACTCTTCGCTCCTGTAGCTGAATTGTTTCACTGAAAAATCTTTCTCTATTTAGGTTCAAAAATATCTTTTCGGCAACAAACCATTCTGCAGCTTCAAACTCATGAAGGATTTCACTTTTATCCTTATCAATCGTTCCATCAGGAGATTTGATGAGTTCATATTGATTTCTAGAATAAGAATAGGTCAGGAAAAGTCTCATAATTATAATTGTTATAAGCCGGCTGATGATCACTCACCGATGGTTGCTTCGTTGTACGCATGTTTAACGGCGAGGAAATAAAAAACCCTACCCGAGAGCAGGGTTAAAAATTCATTTGTCTAGCTGGGGAATCATATCCTCACATTTTAAGTCGAAAGCACCTTTCCAACACCTCGTTAAAGAGGTCTGAAAAAAATTACTGCTTGACTATTTTCATCGTTTGGTTCACCGTACCGAGATCATCAATAAACATTAGGAGGTAGACACCTTCGCCATAATCGGACATGTTTAATTGCATATGTTTAAGTCCAAAATTATGGTCTACATCTTGTTCAAGAAGCACTTCCCCGGTAATAGAAAGAAGTTTCAACTTTAGGTTCTCCAGCTTTCTATAAACCGTATAGTCTATGCTCAATAGATCTTCTGTTGGGTTTGGAAATAATACAATATCCTTGATATACGGTTTCAAATTATAAAGAATCTCATCTTGTGTAATGGTGATTCCCAACTCAGTAATCAATGCATACACCTCAAAAACCTGATTCTCCCGATCACCTCCAATAACAAACTCAACAGAAGCACTTTCGTCCATAGGAATACCGGGAAACTGGATATTGATCAAATAGCGTCCCTCCTCTACTTTCTCAAAATTGAAAAACCCTTCATCATCCGTTTCAATGTAATAGGCAATCTCGGTCTCTACATCATCTTGATTATCCCGGCCTTGAGCCTTGAATCTACGCATGGAACAAGCTGCTTTTTTCACTTTTCTACGGCTAGAAATCTTGCCTCCTGATTCCCCCAATATATTTTCATCTGAAAGGTCTGATTCTACCACCCCGAAAATTCTGGCTGATCCCGTTAGAGGTGGTGGAATAAATTTTAGATCAATATCGATGTTGCCTTGATTTGAAAAGACTTCAAGCGTATCCGCCCGCCTCCAGTCATCCTGGCTGATGTAGTAGGTTTGTACCAATCTGTTATTTCCCTGTGTATCGGAATCAGGATCCACTTTGAGGATAAAACTCCCTAATACCACTTCTTTCATAGAATAATTTCCAGTGTCATCCGTCTTGACAACACGCGTAGAATCATAGGCTCCATCGCTTTTTATTCGAAATAAAGCCACATCCGCCCCAGTTGTGAGTGGTGCTGTTCCTATTCTTATTTGGCCGGACACCTCTGTGTAAGCCCATACAAATTTCTTATATGATGTGATCGTAAGTCCCGGCACCTGCTGCTGATTCGAAGCAATGACTCGATAGGCTCCCATCTTATCGTAAGTCAGGTTCTGTATTTCAAGCGTTGGACCATTTTGATTTGGCAGTTTTGTGAAATCCTCGACGATAGTCGTAAAAGGATCAAAATACCATTCATAAGATTTGGCACCAGCCAAAAAGCCATTAAGGATGTGGTTTGTAGAGGCGGCAACTGTATCGCTGGATACTCTTCCACCGAAGAGAGATTGTGGTGCATATACAATTCCATCAACACCAACATTGGGAATCAAATCCTCAAAATCGAGCAGATTGTTAGATAAATTAAGCAGCGTTTGTCCCTTTAAGGTGATTTTTGGCAAACCTGTGATTTTATTACCCGATAAATTAATACTCGTCAATTCTTCCAAATCGTTAATATCAACAGGCAGGATACCTGACAAATTATTGTTGGCAAGGTTGAGTGAAATCACACGGTTTGAAGTAACATTTATTCCCTGCCATGTCGTTATATCTATCAAAGAAGGCCAATTCGAACCTACTGTCCAACTTGCGCCACCCATGGCATCATAAATAGCCAAAAGCGCCAACCTGTCTCTTTGGAGAGAAGATATCTTTAAATCTACAGGCGCAATATTTATGGTCAGATTTGGAACCAAATCACTTGTAGCTTGCACGGTATATATAGCTTCATCTTCAAAACTTAGAGGCGTAAAATTGTAGGTGGGGCCAACAACGGAAATCGGATTCGAGTCCTTGAACCATGAGTAGGTAACCGACGATCCGATGATTTGCCGATCAATCGAGAAGGCTACATTGATCTCCGCCAAAGCTCTTATGCTTTCCAAAGCTTCTTTTTGCGGAGCATATGTTAAGGTAGTAATCCCTAAGAGCGGCTCAATATGACCAAACTGAAGTTTATTGTTGTTTACATTTAATTCACCCAAATCGGGAACCAATGACAAATCTGGGATAGAAGTAAGTGAGTTATCGGAAACATTCAGACGCATTAGGGAGCTGATATTCACGATCGATTCTGGGATGGTTCCACTTAGATTATTACCAACTAAATCAATGGAAATTACAGAAGCTAAGTCAGCCGTTACTCCAAACCATTGAGCAATCGGCTGTACTAACCAACCTGCTTTATTAGTCCAATTTGCTCCTCCTGTCGACTGATAAAACTCGACAAGGATCAAAGAATCCGCTTCGGATATTTGTTCGGGAACATCAATCAGGTCAACCCTTACTGTGGCTGAGGCTTTGAAAAATCCATCAGAAACCTCAATCTTGAGATCGTAAAAAGGGATTGTCTCAAAATCAAAAAGTATTGGCTTACTCACAGAAAGCACACCTTCATTGGACAGGCCAAAAGCTTTTTTGGAATCTCCACTGATGATTGTATAAGTCAAGATTGTACTATCAATATCAGTTGCAATTACTTGTCCTACGATAATATTTTGAATACTGTTTTCAACAACAGTGAAACTCTGATCGATAATCTCAGGAGGATTATTGCTGATTGGCAGCACATGGATGGTGAGTGCATCCTTCAAAGTACAACCTAAAGAATCTTTTGAATAAAATACCTGAAAACTGCCCACACCAGCATCTTTTGGTCTGAAAACACCTCCTACAGTCAAGAATGTAGATCCCGACCAAATTCCACCGGCAGGAAATTGGTCTTTTAGCTGAATTTGTTTCAAAGTAGAATAGGTATCTACATCCGGTCCAGCATAAATCTCTGCATCGTTGATGATGATGGATACTTCTGTCATTGCACTTTCACAGCCTTCTGCATTTACCTGAGAAACATAATAAGTCGTCGTTTCCATGACACTACTGAAGGTTCTATTGCTGCTTGTGGTATTCGCAATGAAATCCTTATCTGCATTGTACCAATTGAATTTTCCTTCAACCCCACTGACGGTAATGGTGTGATTACCTGGTTCGCATCCTAATACATCACCGGCTGAAGGTGCCGCCGGAATATTTGCGCAAATAACAAAAGATTCTGGTTTTGAAAATGACCAATTTCCACTCTCATCTTGCATTTGAATGAAAAGCTCATGTGGGCCATTCGGTAAGCCTGAGATATCGATAGCCAAAGATTCGTCCAGTGTGGTATTGGCACCAAAACTGATCGCATTGCCGGTTCCAGGCACTGGCAAATCATCAAAGGCATATTCGGCGTAAATGATATTACCTCCGTAAGCCAGGTCAATTCCAAGGCCAGGTTCCAAAATGTAAAACGATTTCCTTACGACAGAGCCCCAAAGCCCTTCTACATTCTTCGCCCTAAAATATATGTAATGATGCCCTTCGCTCACACCTGACATGACAACAGGTGTTTTAAATGAGACGCTCGAATTTTGATAGGTTTGAATTGGCGTGCCCAAGCCAATACCCGGATCAGCATCTAAAAAGTACTCCACTCGTGCAATACTTCCAGAGGCCGGACTCTCCGCAACTATATCAAAATTGAAAGTCTTGGTTTCAAGGGTTGTTATAATGTCAACACTGTAGCTGCCAATGGATAAATCTTGAATTGCTAATTTTTCCTTTTGCCCCGTAGACCAGTTAATCGTATATGGAAGTTCGCCACTATCCAACCCTGTGATACTGGCTGCTCCATTGGTCAAGCCACTTGTGCTATTGAATACTTCAAGTGTGGCTTTAATCTGCTCAAAAAACGCAACATTGATTTTCTCGGTTTTGAAGTTGATCCCGGAGCTTGATAAATAAGCGAAATATTGGCCAATCTCCTTGACATCAATGCTTTGGGTGGTTTCATCGTTGTTCCATTCATAACCATAACCAGCAGGCGCGGTAATGGTGAGTATCTCGCCAACTAAAAGGCTATCGTTACCGGAAAGAACGAGACCACCCGGAAATCCACTCGAAACGATCACATCGTGGACTTTACTAGTAAAGCAACCTTCGCTATTTGTCATGGTTAGTTTGATCGGATAAACTCCATTTTCAGCAAATAAAGTATCAAAGTCCGGCCTTGTACTTTCTATGGATTCATCCCCATATAGGTCCCATTGATACGTCGCACCAGTTTCCACATTGGAAGACAAATCCGCAAGTCCGATGTTGGTATTAACACCAACCGAATCAAAACTAAAGTCGGCATTAGGAAGATTACAATCACTTTGATAGATAAATACATCTTTGGATTCTATGATATTCCATAGACCAAGTTGATTCTGTAAGCGAATATTTAAGGTGTGTTTGCCGGCAGACAATCCTACTGTCGAAGCAGCCCATGGTCTATTCGAAAGACTATCCGTTTTCTGAATTGGCATCTCCAACCCCTTTCCTATTCCAGGATCCACATCAAAGAAATATTCTGCAGCAACTATATCGGTTTTCAGGAAGACGAACTTACGGTCGACAGTATCCGCAAGGAAAAACGGCACTTTCATCACCGAACTCCAAAGTCCATCATTCTGATGCGTCCTTAAAAATAATCCATGAATTCCCGGACTGATTCCATCTGTTACAAGTGTGAAGTTTTCGTCCACATTTTTTGTAGGACTAAAAGCAATCGGAATTCCTTTACCTATTCCAGGATCTACATCTACATAGTATTCAGCCCCCAGAGCATTTCTATCTAACTCTTCATATATTCTTTCAGCAGGATCAATCACATAGAAAAAACGCACTTTAGGCACTCCCCATAATCCATTGGCCTGCTTCGTTCTAAGATATAATTTTTGAATTCCAATCGGCAAACCAGACACATCAAGTGTAAAATCAAAATCTACTTTTTCACTTTGGTAAGCAACTATTCTGGTCGCTTTTCCCGGTCCAGGATCAGTATTAACGAAATATTCAGCCTCGGATATTCCTACAGTGGTTTGCTGGTTTTCAACAATGGCGAAAATGAAAAAGACGGTATCAAGTTTATTGCTGATCTCAACAGAATAATTCCCTTCAGCCAGACCACTAATCTGTGTTATATTTTCCACACCTGTGGACCAAACTATTTTCGTTGGCAAGCCTCCTGCTTCCGTAATGGATAAAGAAGCAGCTCCATTATCTAAGCCGACATTAAAACCATAGACCTCAATATTGGCTGCTATTTCCTTGAAATAATTTACTGAGACAACCTCAGATTTAAAGGTGATATTATCAGCAGTTAGCCAAACAAAATATGAACCCGAAACACCTACAGTTATAGATTGTGAAACCTCCCCGTTACTCCATTCATAAGCCAAACCCGGCGGAGCAGTAAAAGTGATAGAATCACCAACTAAGAGGCTATCTCTTTTATTCGCTACAATCTGACCATTAATTCCATCTGAAATAACAATGTCTTTAACTACACTACTAAAACAACTATCCGGCAAATTGACCACAGTCAACTTCAAAGGATAAATTCCTTTTTGAGAAAATGAGGTATCAAAAGTCGGAGAGGTACTTTCTATGATCCCATCTCCAAATACGTCCCACGCATAAGTTACATCACCAGACAAAGCTGTCGATAAATCTGTGATGCCAATCATTGTATCCACTCCCACCGTATCGAATGCAAAATCTGCTATTGGCGTGGCACAGATCTCATCAGTTATCGTGAAAGGCTGAACACTTACCGTATTCCATAACCCAACCTGAGATTGAATCCGAATATACAATGAGTGATTACCAATCGAAAGACCATCAGTCTTGACAGCCCATGGACGGTTATTTATGGCTTGAGATTTTTGGACTGGAAGCCTTTCACCCTTCCCAACGCCTGGGTCCTGGTCAATAAAATATTCTGCAGCTATTATATCTGTTTTGAAAGTGATGATCTCCTTAAATCGACCTCCTATAACAAAAAATGTGGTAGGAATACTTGTAGACCACAATCCATCGTCCTGCTTCGTGCGGACATAAATATCATGCAAACCAGCTCCCAATTCCGAAACTGTATAACTAAAATCGACATTGGCATTTTTGGTAAGTGAGAGATCCAAAGGAAAGCCATTGCCAATACCTGGATCTTGGTCAATGAAATATTCCGCCTCAGTAAGATTTCGATCTAATTCTTCATAGACTCTGACATTCGGATCAATAACATAGATATACCGACTCTCCGGTATACTCCAAAGTCCGGATGCTTTCTTCACCCTGACATAAATATTGTGAAGACCAATTGTAAGGCCACTTACATCCAGATTAAAATTCACGTTGAGCGTCTCCCCTTGATAGGTTGGAATTGGCGTCCCATTCCCTGGTCCTGGATCACTTCCAATAAAATACTCCGCTCGGACTAAACTGTTATCTGTTGGAGTTACGCTATTTATGATAAATGGATAGGTATATGTAGCCAGAGGCGTTGTAATATCTACGCTGTAGCTTCCTGCAGCAAGATTGTTGACTGATTCGACATTGCTCGCTCCTGTAGACCAGGTGATCGTATATGGCAGTCCATCACTGTCAATATTTTCCAAAATTGCAGCCCCATTATTCAATCCTGTTTTCGCATGGTAGGAATTAAAATCCGCAGTTATAGGTGAGAAGAAACGAACATTAATGGTTTCAGATTTGTAGGTGATGCCATCAGCAGTAAGAAAAACGAAATAAGAGCCCGGTTCACTTACTTCAATACTTTGTGCGATTTCTTTTGTATTCCATTGGTAAGTATATCCCACCGGAGCATCTAAAATAGTGGTATTGCCATGAAAAAGGCTGTCTTGCGTAAATTGAATATTTGTATCAAATCCTCCAGAAACATAAATATCATTAATAATTCTAGCGGTACAACCATCAGGGTTTGAAATGGTCAATTTGATTGGGTAAACTCCTCTGGCAGGAAACTGGGTATCAAAAACCTTTGATGTACTTTCTATTGATCCATCATTCAAAACATCCCATTCATAAGTGGCTAATGGATCCACATTTATTGATTGATCAATTAAACCAACATTGGTATTGATATCAACTGAATCATAATCAAAAGCCACATCAGGCATCTGACACACCAGATTATTGATATTGACGGTAACATTATTGGGCGTTCCCCAAAAGCCATCCAGCGATTTGGTTCTTATGTAAAGCACATGTTCACCCTCCGCCAAACCCGTCGTTTTCGCTACCCAATTTTTATCTATTGATGAGGTCTTTTGAATTGGGATTTCCATTCCATTTCCAACTCCTGGATCTGAATCGTAGAAGTATTCGGCCCCAACTATTTCCGTTGAAAACTGAATGACCTCCACCGCAGATGCTGAAAAAACATAAAAAAATCTTGTCTTCGGAACCCCCCAAAAACCATCATCTTGCCTGACACGAATGAACAGCTTATGCAGACCAACAGACAATCCGGTTGCGCTAACCGAAAAATTCTGATCTAAATTTCCAGCTGGAGTGACACCAATGACTGTTCCTTTGCCCAATCCTGGATCAGTATCCAGAAAATATTCTGCGCCTACCAAATTCTGACCAAACGACGTGTAGGTAGAAATGGTAAGAAATAGAATAAGGTGAAAAAGTCTTTTCATAATCATCGCTTAAGTAATTGAGAGATGATAAATGACCAATTATGATACATTGACCATTTACCTAAAAGCAGTGATTAATTTCCAGACTGTGCCTTGAAATTAAAATTAATGGTACCTCCAACAGGAACAGATGAAGTTCCATCCTGGATCGTGATTTCGGTAATCTTAGGAACTGGAGGAGTCGCTCCAAAATCATAAGGATAAGCACCTCCGAATATTCCAATTTCTCCTAATGTTGCCGATGCTGTTAATGCCGGCGATCCTGGCTTAAGCGTATAGTCATGAGCATAACTAGCATCCGCCGGAGTAGCAGGGTAATTGGTAAACAAAGGATTGGTGTTCAGTAAATTACCTGACCCTACATTATCATTTGCACCTAGTGGCAATTGATCAATCAGATAAAACAAATTATTGTTCCATGTGATTTGTGCATAATCCGCATTATACAATTCATGCCCAACAAAGATGTTATCCTCAAGCACTAAACCAACGACACCTGAAAGAAGCCCAGTTTCGTAATTCAAGAAGAGACTATTATATATTTTGACATTTGACAAGTCTTGAAATTGAGTAAGAACTCCAGAAGTTCTAAGCATGGAACCATAAATAATAAACCCACCAAAAATGCAGTTAGAAAAAGTGATATCCTCTGAATCGGCATAGGAGTATGACTCAAAACTCATACTTGAATATAGGTGGCAATTCACAAAACTGATGTTTGAATACGTATCTACCGTGCTGCCACTATTGAAGTTGATAACGGAAATTTGATTTCTGAGGAAAGTGATATTGTCTAGTACTTGGTTAGCTGGAGAGGATCCAGTGAAGTAAGGAACAAACGAAACTGTTGAAATATTTAATCCCATGATAGTGGAATTCGAAGAACCTAATGTCGAGTTGAAGTTGCTGACAGTTAATGTCCCAACGGTAGTAACCAAACCCAAAGTAGAATTGTAACCTTCTCCAACTAAAACCATTGGCTTGTACATACTAAGATTTCCATAGGAAGTCACAGACCCATAAACAAGCAACGTATCGCCATTGGAGGCAGCATCAAATGCGGTTTGTAAATTCGTATATTGAGCAACACGATTGGGATCGGAACTTACGGTAATTTGGCTGGCGTAAGCATTCCCAAACGAAAAAATTAAAACAATAAGGCCAGCGAAGAGAGATTTTGACGGAGAGAGATTCATAGAAAATGGGGTTTATATTTCTTACATATTAATGGTAAATATAAACAGAATAAATATAACTATATTACTAATTAAT
>JBLICU010000074.1:0-16617 GCA_047632435.1 Cyclobacteriaceae bacterium | reverse complement strand
ATTTTTTTCCCTTTAAAATCTGATAACTTAATAGGATTTCCATCCTGATCAATACTTGTAAAATTGGGTGCGAGATCTCCTGTCTTTGGTGACATGCTAAAGCGTTTTTGTGTAAAATGATTTGTTCCCAGTGTTGTCTGATACCATCAAAACAAACTCACCCTGAAAGGGAATGTTTGCATTTAATTTTTCAGACCAGATTTGTTTCTTTTTTGTCTCGTAGTTCATCAAAACAAAAGCTCCGTCGATAGTGGCGCGGTATTCTTTGATACCAGACATTTCATCGTCTATTTTAAAATAAAGCTGGTCTTTGTTGATTATAGTAGCGCTGATGGTGGGAGGGATGGTGTCTTGAGCCAAGGTGAATGTGACCAGATCGGTTGTTTTGAATGAAATTTCTCCATTGCTCCATTCACCACCCATGTAGTTCAATGATCGATTGTAGACTGCATAAACAGCCGTAGTAGAATCTGGATAGATGCAATTGGGTTTTAAAGTGATTTCTACACTTGAATTAAGTGGGATATCAGCATGTGGAAATTTGAAAATTTCAAGTTGTCGGCTCGAATCAAATGATTTTTCAAACTGTAAGTAAAGGGTGTCGAAAAGAGATTTTTTCTTAAAAAATAAATCAACTGAATGATTGTAAAAGGCCGTTTCTGTTTGAGATGGGATTTCTGTATAGATACCTGTTTTAACTACTTCTCCGCAAAAGTTAAGAGAATCGGGCAAGCCATTTCTCAAATCCCAGATATAATAAGCGGTTAATTTATCAGTCCTGTACGGACTTAATTCTACGAAAGCTTGTCCGAAATAAAGCTGGATGAGATTGGCATTGCCAGTATGGTTCGCTTTGAAATGAACAAAATTTCTGAATATCTCGAAATCCTTGATTTTCGGATCTGGCTTATTGACAATTTTATGGATGTTTACTTTGGTTTCGAAAGTGGAAATATTACCATAGGAGTCCTTAACGTAGATTTGAATGAAATGTACTGAATCTGAGAAATCAAAACCTGATGACGGTTGGATATACATGTGATGGGTGTTTCCATCATCTACAAAAAGCTTATTGTATTTGATACCATGCTCCTTATATGCCCCGTAATCTATATGAGCTAGAATGTTTCTTTGTTCAGAAAATGCCAATTTGGAAATGGACTGACTAAACACTGTGTCACCATCAATTTTCATAATGATATCTGAAATTCCATTTTTACTCCAAACACCGTCCTGTCTATCATAGCCGTATATTTCAACACCTATTTTTCCTTCCAGCCTGATTGGCACTCTGGTTGTGAAAAAATGCTCTGTTTTAATAACATCAAATTCATGCCTGCCAAAAGTATGGTTGACCCGTGAGTCTGGATTTAGAGTGACAAATGCAATGTTCTTAATTAGCGGCGATTGATGATCTTGAATCTCTTCAAATCCATATTGAAGTGGATCAAGGATGTCTTGACGTTCATCCCTAATTTCAAAGTGAAGATGTGGGCCACTGGAGGAGCCTGTATTTCCCGAGTAAGCAATGATATCACCTCTTTTAACTGGGAAAATTGACGAATTTGGAAACAGCTGGATGTCGAAAGACTCTTGTGTGTATTGATTTTCAAGGACGTATCTGGCCACATTTTTTTCAAATTTATCTAAGTGACCATAGACAGTTGTGGTTCCGTTTGGATGCTTGAGATATATGGCATTACCGTAACCGCCTTTCGCAACCCTTATTCTCCAAACAAATCCATCAGCAGCGGCATGTACAGGAAGCCCGATTTGTCCACCAGTTTTGATATCAATACCCGCATGAAAATGTGATGATCTCAACTCGCCCATACTTCCAGCAAGGAAATTTTGCTGACCTGGATTTATGGGAAACAGATAATATGAATTCTTGCCTGACTGGCCAAAACTGATATTGAAAGAAAGTAAAAGGAGAATAAAAAATGCACTGCGCATTAACAACGTCGCTTGACCCATTTGGGCAAATATAAGAATGCTAAATTAGACTAAAGATTGATGTTGTTATTATATGTTCATGCCTTTATTTAATACATTTCATCCTCATATAAGTGCATTTTGTGATGCGCAATAATCTGGCTTCATCGATTGATAATTTTGATGCCAAGTTGTTATTTAATTTCAAAGTGAAACATTTCCTTGTCTTCAAGAGAACCGGTGAGTATATCTCCAATATGAACAGGCCCTACGCCTTTGGGTGTACCTGTGAAAATGATATCTCCTGTTTTCAGCGTGAAAAATTGAGAAACATAGGAAACTAACTCATCAACAGGCCAAAGCATCATTTGGGAATTCCCTTTTTGTCTGGTCTCACCATTCACTTTCAATTCGAAATTGATATTGGTAATGTCAAAGCCTTCTTTTGATATAAATTCAGAAATGGGAGCAGAGCCATTAAAGGCTTTTGCTCTTTCCCACGGCTGGCCTTTTTCTTTCAGCTGGTTTTGAATATCACGTGCGGTGAAGTCAATACCCAATCCGATTTCATCATAATATTTATGAGCAAATTCTTTTGAAATTGATTTCCCCTCTTTTTTTATTTTTAGCAATAATTCCACTTCATGGTGGATTTCTTTGGAAAATGTGGGGTGATAAAAAGGTTCATTATTCCTTAGAATGGCTGTATCTGGTTTCATAAAAATCACTGGATGATCAGGTCTCTCATTGCCAAGTTCCGCGATATGGTCAGCGTAGTTTCTTCCAATACAGACGATTTTCATTTCTTTGGGATTACAGATTCTTTGGGTTTTAAAATAAAATTAGTGTAATTGGTTTTCAGCAAACTAATGATGTGCAAAAATTTCTTCCACTTCCTCAACCAACATCAGTCCATCCGAATCAACTTCTTTTAGAATTACTTTGTGTAATTCGTTGATAAGGATGGGATCGTATTTGGCTCTGACACGCACATAGTTTTCAGTGAAGCCATGCATGAATCCATTTTCAATATCATCTTCGAAAAGCACTTTGAAGGTGCGGTTTAGATTTTCATTGTAAAAATATCTTTTCTTCTTTTCGGAAAGCGTTCGTAACATGGTTGATCGCTTTTGTCTTTCTGCCAATGGCACTTCGCCATCCATATCAATTGCCAGGGTGTTATCCCTTTCAGAATAGGTAAATACATGCAGATAGGAGATATTCAATTCGTTGAGAAATTGATAAGTTTTTAGAAACTCTTCGTCTGTTTCACCAGGGAAGCCCGTGATTACATCTACACCAATACAGCAGTCAGGCATCAGTGATTTGATTGTCCGCACACGGTCTTGATACAAATCACTGAGATATCTTCTGTTCATTCTTTTCAGAATAGTATCACTTCCTGATTGAAGTGGAATATGAAAATGAGGGACGAACTTCTGCGATTTTGCCACGAAGTGGATCACCTCGTTGGTAAGTAGATTAGGCTCAATAGATGAAATTCTGAAGCGATCAATTCCCTCCACTTCGTCAAGAGCTTTGATGAGGTCAATGAATTTTTCTTTTCTCTTTCCATCCTGAATTCCAAAGTCTCCAATATTGACTCCTGTCAATACAACTTCTTTCACTTCAGATCTACCTATTGCTTCAGCTTGAGTGATAATGTTGGCAATTGTGTCTGATCTGCTTTTGCCACGGGCCAGTGGGATGGTGCAGAAGGCACAACCATAATTGCAACCATCTTGAACCTTGAGAAACGTGCGTGTGCGGTCTCCATAAGAATAGGAAGCATTGTATGTATTCGCCTCTTGTATTTCAGAAGCATAAATCTGAGGTTTATTATTACTGGTGAAATCTTCGAGGTATTCAAACAATCTGAATTTTTCAGCTGCACCTAATACGGCATCTACACCCTTGATTTCGCTTATTTCCTTTGGTTTCAATTGGGCATAACAGCCGAGAATTGTCACGAAACTTTCAGGTGATATCTTCTTAGCTTCTTTTACTATTTTGCGACATTTCTTATCTGCATTTTCAGTTACGGAACAAGTATTGATAATGAAAATATCAGGTTTGTCCGTGAAGTCAACTTTTAGAAATCCTTTGTCCTCAAACATCCTGGAGATGGTGGAGGTCTCAGAGAAATTCAGCTTACAACCCAATGTATAAAATGCCACTCGCTTCATAAGTGCGCAAAGATAAGGAGGTTTTGGAGTTTAGGCTTGTTTGAAGTTAGTCTCCAACCAAAATAAAAGGTGCCCAATAATAAGGGCTTGCATAATTCTCAGATTGAAGTAAACTAAGTTTGGCTTTTTTTAAATCTAAATTGAACTGATCGCTATCTGAATGTCGAAGGTGCTGTGTGTAAAATTCGATCATCAGTTGGGCTGTTGATGCATCCGCAACTTGCCAGAGGGAAACAATCAGATTTTGAGCACCGGCATACATCAGGGATCTGCTAAGTCCCACGATTCCTTCGCCCTTGGCGATTTTCCCAAGACCTGTTTCGCATGCAGAAAGAGTCACCAGATCTGCGTTTATTTTGAGGTTATATATTTCTCCTGAATAGAGACTGCCATCTTCGGTTGCTTCTGGACACAAAAAGATTCTTGAAAGCTCTGGCTTTGATTCATTAACAACTCCATGTGTTGCAAAATGGATGAATTTATAACTATTCAGGTCGTCAGCTTTCACTAATGATTCAGAAGCGTTACTACCAATGGCCACTGTGGGTTTTTGATCTGTTCCTATAAATAAATATCTGATTTCGTTGATTTCCTTTTCGGAATCAGGAAGGTTTGGCATGATCAATTCATTCTTCTCGAAATTGATAGGAGCAGCTAGTAAAATGCCTGAAGTTGTATTTGAACTTGTAGTAGAAAGTCTATCAAGTATTAAGGTGGCAGCATAGTCATAAGAAATCGAATATTGCTCCAAAAGATAAGTTAGCTGATTGTATTCCTTACTTTCAGCGTTTGACTCAACTGTAAATGCCTCAAAGGGCAAAGTGCCCAAAACTCCATCAGGTAGCACAATGAGTTGGCTGATATCATTATTTATTTTAGGAATAAGTTGATTGTAAAGTTTGGTTGACGATTCTTTGAAAACCTCAAAGACATTATATTTTATACTGTTTCTGAAGCCTTTGGCAGTTTGAAAAAAGTCCGACTCCTTTCCAATTTCAAAAACTTCGAACTTCTTTTTAGAAATGCTGAATACGTAAATTGTTTTTTCTCCTGTGAAATAGGAAAGAATAACGGATTGTCCGTTCAACGCACTTTGTAGCTCGGAAACAGTCGCGAATTTTTGATTATATTTCAGTTTGAAATAAGAAGGAAAATCGGATTCCAATTGATCGATGTATGTTCGATAAGCTTGTTCAAACTTAAAAAGCTCTGCTTTTATCTCCTCGTTATTCTCTTTTGTCTGCGCCAATTTTTGTTTCAAATAGCTGATTTCTGTTTTCAAACTATCTTCCAAAATGATCAGCTGATCTGGTATCCCCGAGAACGACTGTGCCTTGGTTTCTTGAATGGCTTCCAACAATATTGCGGACTTGCTTCTTTCGCAGAAGTCAAAAGCACGATTGAGGTAATAATCTTTTTTTAGGGTTCTGCTGCTTAGATAGACGGCTATACGGATGCCATTGTCATAAACTTCACTGGATATGGCCCCAAGTCTTAACTTGTCGGCCTCATTCAACCTGAGCTGACGCAACTGTGTGATCAATTCATCACATTTCACATAAGTATCAAGTGAACCTATTAAATCTCTAGGCTTTAGACTTTTTTCATAATGAAACGCTTCTAAGGCAACTCCTTTTGATTGCATAGAGGAAAGTAGAATATCGCCGTTATAATAGTTTTTGAGTTCTGGCAAATCATACAGCGAAGCATAATTTTGATCATAGCAGTTGGCATATATAGATGACTGAAAATGCTCAGCTGCTTGCTGGTACTTCTCTTTTTCCTGATATACCGATCCTATCAAAAAGTAGGCATTGGCTACTTCCGGATGTTTTTCACCATAAATTTTTAGGTATTGATGCAGTGCTAATTGTTGATAATGAAGCGCCTCATCCAAATCACCTTTCTTTTGTAAAATCCGACCTCTATTTGATAGGGTAAATGCTTTGTTCGGATGATCTCTTTTAATTGAAGCTTCCCAGATTTCCATGACCAGATCCAGGTATTGCAAGGCCTCATTGTAATTGTTTTGATTGCTATTCGCAAAAGCAATATTGCTGTAACAGTTGGCTACTTTAGGATGCTGTTCACCGTAGGATTTGCGATAGATCCTTAAGGCCTTATTAAAGTAGATGGTAGATTGTAAATATTCATCTTCCAAATAGATCAAGCCAATATTGTTGTATGAATCAGCCAGAGCAGCATCATTTTCGTCCAACAATTCAACTTTTATTTTCAGCGATCTTTCGTGATAGGAGAGTGCTATTTCTTTATTTCCGTTGTTCCAATAAACCACTCCGAGATGGTTGTAACATTGCGCAGCGGCTATTGTATTTGCATCGTTGTGTAGCTTTTCTTCCTTATTAAAAGACTCCAGAGCCAAATCATTCCGACCAATATTGAGGTATCCTTCACCCAGTATGCTTAGCGCTTTTGCTTTATCTTCCAGATTATCCGGGATCACATCAAGTATATAATCTAAAGTTCGAGCGGCCAACTGGATGGTTAGATCGGCTTTCCCCATAGCCAGATTACATTCAGCCATCTTCAGGTTACAAGAGGCGTAGTTGGTATAATTATTTTGATTCTGAAACTGATCAGCCGCATTTTTATAGTTGGCGTAAGCTTTTTCATATGAGCCATTAGCAAAGTCGTATTCAGCTTGTAAATAGGCCGAATCCTGAGCGACCAGGCTCATGTTTAACCCGATAATTAAAGTAGATAAGATTTTTTTTAGCATTAGAATCTATAGATATAGCTGAAACTCAAAACATAATCACGAGTCAGTCCATCAGGATTGGTGTCCCGATCAGTCAGTTTGTAACCGTAGATGAATTTTACACCATTGTTGGCATTGATGGAATATCCTGCACTCCCAAGAACTGAAAGCGCCAATCCAGTAGTGCCGGGAACTTTGATTTGCTGTTCTATTCCGGGTGTAAAGTCATAAATACGATCCTTGGTTATTCTATATATTGGTAAAGCGCCAACTGAGAAGTTGTAATTTAGAAATCTAAAATTTCTTTCCACTCGCAGCATCACATCGGTTCCTCTTTTTAAATTGTTAGGTAAAAAATATTTTTGAGTGTAAGACAATTCTCCAGGGTAACCAGGCCACTTACCCCAGCGAAAATCATTGTCATTATTATGGATAATGGGAATCTGAATTCCAGTAGCGAAAAGCCACTTTTCATTGATCATGGAGGCTCCCGCCACTAGATCATACGTTCCTAAACTGACTTGATAATACATAGGTAGATCACCAGGTGAACTACCTCCACTACCAAAATTTGAGGCCTTTCCTGATGCATTATCGCTTCCATATCCGCTGGGTATTTTTCCTCCCAAAGTCATTCCTATGCTGTAGTCCTTAAATGCGCCTAATGTTCGCGAAGCACTGAGTGAGATATCACCCATGCCATCATTTGTGCCAAAATTCCCAGTCACAGTCTGATAAGGGAGTTTTACCTGAATGGAATTTTTATAATTGATACCAATAGAAATGTCTACAGTATAAACCTCCACAACAGGACTCAAAGTCGTCTTCCCTAAATAATAGTTTAATTCAACCGCACGAAGCTTAAAGTTAATTTTGCTTGAATAGGATTGATCAGGTCGCATAGCTCCCATGGTACAAAAACCTGCATCACTACAGCCCTGACCGTGACTATCGTAAGTGAGCAAAGCAATAATTATAAATAAGGCAAAGAGCCGAATCATCGAGTATTGGATTAAGTGATTAAGCAATGTTTCACACCCAAATAGAGGCAAACGAATTAGGAAGTTAAAAAGAAATATAAAAATAATTAAATAGTGATTAAACCTTTCTGAATTGTAGCTGTCAAAGAGCCAAATTAAATTAGAAACAAACTTTTAAAAACATGAAAAAAATATCATTATTCTCAACAGTTATCGCAATGGTTGCTTTTACTTCTTGCGAACAAGGTGATGCTCTCACCTCGGATGAAATCACAAATATTGAAAGTGTTGCTTCATTAGATCTTGCTAGTGAAGAAGCAATGGCTTCAGGATTTGAAGATCTGGATTTAATTTCAGAAGCGGGTATGGATTTATTGGATATCGATCTTAATACTAATGGTAGAGGAGATCAAGGCAAAAAAAGAGGACGAAAAAGAAATCGTATTGATTATTCACTGGAATGTGCTGTGGTTGATAAGGATACTGTAAATCAGGTCATAACTATAGATTTTGGTGATGGATGTGAAAGTCCAAACGGAACGGTGAGGAAAGGTAAAATCATCATTGAATACACAGGTGATCGACATACTGCTGGTTCATATAGAATGGTTACTCTTGTAGACTTCTATGTTGATAGCCTTCATCTTGAAGGAATTAGGAGAACAGAAGTGGTTTCATCTGACTCATTAAGCAGGGTTGTAAAAACGACTTTGACAAATGGACAAGTCACATTCCCAGATGAAACCTTTGCAACAAGAACTGCTGAGCATACTAAATCTATGTTTCAGGGTGATGATGAATCTGATGATTACACCATTGTCACTGGTGGGGCAAGCGGTTTGAAAGTAGACGGCTCTGAATATTCAATTACAATTTTGGAGGACTTGTTGATCAAAAGATCTTGCAATGGTGCTCATATTGTAATACCGGTTTCAGGTGTTAAAGAAATTGTCAATGCAGAGTCAACTGCAACCATGGATTATGGCGATGGAACTTGTGACAATGAAGTTGACATTACGATTGACGGTGTAACAACTACAAAAACCATCGAACCAAAAGGAAGAGGCTCAAGAAGAAAAGGTTAATGTAAAATTAATTGGTAGGACGATAATGGTCACATCGAGAGATGTGGCCTTTTTTTGTTTCTAATTAATATTGTTGAATCAACTAATTTCTGCTTACCTCAATGCAACAAACTATTGCGCGGAAGTAAATACATAAGAGATGATGTTAGCACCCATCCTCAAGGCCTTTTCTCTTATTTCTTGTGGGTCATTGTGTATAGATCGATCTTCCCATCCATTTCCTAAATCAGATTCATAAGTGTAAAAACAAACCAAACGGCCTTCGAGCAAGATTCCAAAGCCCTGAGCAGGTTTGCCTTCATGTTCATGAATCTTAGGCAATCCATCAGGAAAGTCAAATTTCTGATGGTAGATTGGATGATCAAATGGGATCTCAACAAAATCTGCATTTGGAAAAATTTTCTTGATTTCAATTCTGATAAATGGATCCAGTCCGTAGTTATCATCTATATGAAGAAAGCCGCCTGAGTTCAAATAGTTTTTCAGATTTTCAGCATCCTCACCACTAAATATCACATTGCCATGACCCGTCATATAGACATACGGATAAAGAAATAAGTCTGGACTATTTACTTCTACAATGTCCTCCTCAGAAAATATTTCTGTTCCCAATTCTTTATTACAAAATGTGATAAGATTGGGTAGTGCAGTCTTATTCGCATACCAGTCACCACCGCCATCATACTTGAGTTTGGCTATGTGAAGACCTTGGCTGTGCGCCAATGTGAAAAATAGAAAACAAAGTGTAGAAAAAAATAATCGCATTTATATATCCAGTACAGCTTTTATGTCAGCCAAAGTAAAGTTTTCAAAATCATCAATAATCAAATCAGCACTAAGCTCATCGCGCCTGTGTGATGTAGCAAGCGCTACCACTTTTGCACCAGCGCCTTTGCCTGCTTTGATGCCTGAAATGGCATCTTCGAACACAATACAATTTTCAGGTTTTCGATCAATTGCCTCTGCGCATTTGAGATAAACTTCGGGATCAGGTTTTCCTTTCGTCACCATCATATCGTCTACTACTCCTAAAAAGTACTTTCTCAAATCAAGCCCATCTAAGGTAAATGTAACGTTAGCTTCCGGGGCAGAGGTGCCAACAATCATTGGAATCTCAAGGTCTTTGGCAAGTTTAAGAAACTTGATCAAGCCTTTAGTCACGGCACGGTGATCTTTGTACAACTCGCGATAGATTTCTTCCTTTTCCATTCCTATCTCACGTGCTTCTTCCTTACTGATATCCAGATTAAAGACAATTTTCACAAGATCATCAATGGTGCGACCGTTCATGTTTTCACGATAATATTCTTCTGATATTTCGATACCTCTGGATTCAGCCAGCTTCTGCCATGCCATGAAGTGATATTTATGATTGTCAACAATGACACCATCCATGTCAAAAATAAGTCCTATTTCGTTCATTCGAAGATTTCAATTAATGGGTTACCTGTAGCTGCGGATGGCAAGGTGATATTGAGAAGGGTAGATACTGTTGGGGCAATATCAGTGATATCAACTTTTCTGACGCTATTTCCAGGTTTTATTCCTTTGCCAAAAAAGATGATAGGAATATGCGTGTCATAGGTATACCCAGAAATGTGATCGGTTCCTTTTCTTCCATAAGAGTCACTGAGATAACCCGAATTAAACACGATAAAAACGTCTCCAGATAACTGTCTGTTGTAGCCATTTTGCAATTTGATTCCCATTGGATCTGTGAAATTTCTTTGAGCAATTTGTGTGGCAGTAAATACTTCAGCTATATACGATTCGCCAAGTAAAATGGGCACGACAGCCGATTGAACTTCCGCTAAATCTAATTTCATTTCTTTAATAAGCCCTTTGTTTATATATACTTGATTGTTGATGATTTTATGAACCCAATCACCATCACCAAATTTGTCTTTAAGCCCATTTTGTATTTGGGTTTTTAAATAACCATTGTTTTGATAACCTCCAGGCATTTTTTCGCTGACCAATAAAGATGGGATATCACTGGCTCCATGGTCGGCAGTAAGAAATACGGCGTAGTTATTTTCACCAACTTCTTTGTCCAGAAATTTAAGAAGTTCACTTATTTCAAAATCGAGTCGTAAATAGATATCTTGAACTTCTCTCGATCTTGGGCCAAATCTATGTCCTAGATCATCAGTGGCTGAAAAGCTTATTGTTAAAAAATCCGTGATATTATCAGAGCCAAGTTCTTCTGATTTTATAGCTAATTCCACAAATTCTCTCAAATATTGATTTGAAAAAGGAGAGTATTTCAATGCTCGGGGGTTGTCTTTTTCCTTTGTATAGTCATAGGGAAAGGTGTTGCCAAATCCCTTCCATGCCTCATCTTCAAAGGGGTTATCATCTGATGTACTTTCATTGTAAGTGATTTCATCTTTGTAATAATCCCAAGTTTGATCCAAATAAAATTTGAATCTCTTTTTACTATTAAAATCTGAAACCCAGATGGGTAGTTTATCTGTGTAATAGGTACTGGTGATCATATTACCAGACTCTAAGTCATACCAATACGCACCTGTGGGATTATGACCTGCTGGGAGACTGGCTCCTCGATCTTTTATGGAGATGCCAATCACTTTCGATTTCATATTATAAAACATGCGCAGCTCATCGGTAACTGTGGTCGAAAGCAAATTCCTGGTTGAAACCATTCCGCTTTTAGCTACTCCTCCAACGGCCACTTCTGTGGTGTCTTCAACACAATTTAAGGTTCTACCAATTGCTGGAACATACCAATCATTGCCTGCTATGCCATGTCTTGCGGGAGTTGTCCCAGTGTAAATGGAAGCATGTCCAGGGCCAGTTTTTGTTGGAACGTAGTTATAGTGAGCATTTCTATATACAAAACCTTCTCTAGTCAAGCGATTGAATCCGCCATCACTAAAATCTGATTGATACCTTATAATAAAATCGTATTTCATTTGATCTACGACAATACCGATCATCAGTTTTGGTGGCTGAACTTGAGCTTGACAAAAGGTAATACCGAAAAGAAATACCAGTAAAAAAACTGATTTCATGACTGAATTATTATTTGGAGTCGTAAAGTTAGAGATTAAGATATTAACCCTGCATTAAGTATTATAGTAACGGTGAATCATTTCCGCGACCAGACCCGTCCATCCTGTTTGGTGTGACGCGCCTAAACCTTCTCCTGTATCTCCATTGAAATATTCATAGAATAGAATATAGTCCTTGAAGTGTGGATCATTTTGAAATTTAAGATGGCCACCATAAACTGGACGTTTGCCAAATTCATTGCGTTGGAAAATACTTATCAGTCTTCTGCAGATGCCTCTGGTTACTTCTACCAAATCATTTAGCTCACCTCCACCTTTAGGAAACTCTACCTTATATTCTTCGCTATAATAGGCGGAATATTTCAGCAAAGACTCCATAATCAAATAGTTCACAGGGAACCAAATGGGCCCTCGCCAGTTGGAATTTCCACCAAAGAAAGAGGAATCTGATTCGCCGGGTAAATAAGAGACACTTAGTATCTCATCATCAACTTCCAGTTCATAAGGGTTTTTTTCGTGAAATTTTGAAAGTGCACGAATGCCATAATCGGATAAAAATTCATCAGGATCAAGCATCTTTTCGAGAATCTTCTTCATTCTGAAACCGCGAAGAATACTTAATAATCGACGTTCGCCTTTTCCTTGAGATTCCCATCTTGACACGAGTGATGCTAGTCTTGGTCTTTCTTTGAGAAAAAATTCTAGTCTCTCTCTGAATTCATCCAGATGTTTATAGTTTTCATCGCGAAGAATTTCAACTGCATAAAGCGGAATCAGCCCAACCATTGACCGAATTTTCATCAGCTGATTCGGTTTGTCCGGCGTATGCATCACATCATAATAGAAGAAATCCTCTTCGTCCCAAAGATCCACGTTGGATCCCTCGATGTTGTTCATCGCCCCTGATATATATAGGAAATGCTCGAAGAACTTATTTGCCATATCTTGGTAGACAGGATATTCCATGGATAGATCAAGCGCAATTTTCAACATGTTCAAAGAGAACATGGCCATCCAACTTGTACTATCAGCTTGTTCCAGCTTTGCATTTTCTACTACAGGGTGATTGCGGTCAAAAACACCAATATTATCTAAACCAAGAAAGCCACCGGCAAAAACATTGTTTCCTTCGGCATCTTTTCTATTGACCCACCATGTGAAATTGAGACTGAGCTTATGAAATGCTTTTTGTAGAAAGTCGAAATCGCCCTTTCCATCATTTAGTAATTTATCGATTTCATAAACACGCGTGACTGCCCATGCGTGTACGGGTGGATTTACATCGCTGAAATTGAATTCATAAGCAGGGATCTGACCATTGGGGTGCAGATATCTGTCTTTTAGTAAAAGCAAAAGTTGTTCTTTGGCAAAGTCAGGATCGATACGTGCAATAGGAATACAATGAAAAGCCAAATCCCAAGCTGCAAACCAAGGGTATTCCCACTTGTCAGGCATGGATAAGATATCGTAATTGTACATGTGCTGCCAACTTGCATTACGACCATCTTTCCGATTTTTTGAGGGCTTCATCCTACCTGGATCACCATGTAACCAATTTCTAACATTGTAGTAATAAAACTGCTTGCTCCACATCATTCCGGCCCAAGCTTGTCTCTGAATCATTCTTAGCTCTTCATCTACTACTTTGCCATGTTTGAAGTTGAAAAAATCATTGGCTTCCTCTAAACGCTGCGATTGTATATGTTCGTAATCTCCGAAAGGGTCATCTAATTCTTCCTTACTGAAGCGTACCCTGACTGTCTCAGACGATTTCGCCTTTACGTTAATACGAAATATTCCACTTCCTTTCGTTCCAGATTCTTTTGGGTTGATCGCTTCTTTTGTGTTATTGACTACATAATCGTTGATTCCGTCTTTGGTGTACTTAGACGAATTTTTGGTACCATAAAGCCGCTTTCTGTTGGTTTCATTGTCGCAAAAAGCCATTTCATCCAATTGACTGTCAAAATAGATGTTGAATGTGCCCAATGAGTGATGATCAATCTTCATATGGTTGGCTGAAACCTTAAAGAGGTTTGGTTTCAATTTGTCCCGCCCGGATGACCAGGTATTTCTAAACCAAATCGTAGGTAGTATCACCAACTCAGCGTCTTTGTCACCCCGATTATGAATCTCTGCACTCAATAAAAAGTCGTCAGGGGAATTTTTATCATAATTCAAAAAGACGTCAAAATATTCATCTTTATCAAAAATGCCAGTGTCAATAATTTCATATTCAGGTAAATCTTTTGATCTGCCTACATTGGAGTCCACAATTCGGGCATATGGGAATTCATTTTGCGGATACTTGTAAAGCATCTGCATGTGGGAATGTGTAGGCGTACTGTCCAGATAGTAATAAATCTCCTTTACGTCCTCACCATGATTACCCTCGTAACTGGTAAGTCCAAAAAGTCTTTCTTTCAAAATGGGGTCATTACCGTTCCAAAACGCCCATGAAAAACAAATACGTTGATCCTCATTACAAAATCCTCCGATTCCATCTTCTCCCCATCTATATGCTTTGCTTCTGGAATGATCGTGTATGACACTCTCCCAAACATTACCAGACTCTGTGTAATCCTCTCTGACTGTTGCCCATTGTCGCTCACTTAAATAAGGGCCCCAATTTTTCCATGCTATACCGGCCTTATTTTGCTTTAATCTTTCTTCTTCTTTTGTCATGAGGGATAAATAGTGTCGCTGAAAAATACAAAAGTCAACTATTTTAAAATGGATTTGTAAAATCGAATTTGGGTAAAGCTGAATCTGCTAATTTTGTCGCATGACAGATAAAATTCTAATCCTGGATTTTGGATCACAATATACCCAACTTATTGCGAGACGAGTAAGAGAACTGGATGTTTATTGTGAAATTCATCCTTTTAACCACTTTCCATTACCAGATTCATCAACAAAAGGTATTATTTTAAGTGGAAGCCCATGTTCGGTTTTGCAAGAGGGCGCACCTGATATTGACTTTGATTCTTTTGGATCGCTTCCAGTTTTGGGAGTATGTTATGGAGCTCAATTAATGGCTCATAAATTCGGTGGTACAGTTTCACCTTCCGAGCATAGAGAATACGGAAGAGCCAATCTTGATCATATTGATACACATATTGATTTGTTGAAAGAGATGAGCTATGCCAGCCAAGTTTGGATGTCTCATGGCGATACCATTACCAAATTACCTGAAAATTTCAAATTAATCGCGCATACTCAAAGTATTCCTGTTGCGGCATTTCAAGTTGAAAACAAACCTGTTTACGGAATTCAGTTTCACCCTGAAGTGACTCATACCACTGAAGGAAAGACACTTTTGAGAAATTTTGTTGTTCATATTTGTAAGACAAAACAGGACTGGACACCAGATATTTTTGTCGAAAATACTATTGCTGATTTAAAAGCAAAATTGGGTGATGATAAAGTGGTTTTGGGGCTATCAGGTGGTGTTGATTCATCAGTTGCTGCTACTTTGATTCATCAGGCGATTGGAAAAAACCTTTATTGTATTTTCGTTGATAATGGTTTGCTTCGTAAAAATGAATACGAACAAGTACTTAGATCTTATGGAGGTTTAGGATTGAATGTCAAAGGTGTGGATTCAAAGCAGGAATTTTATACTGCACTGGAGGGACTTTCTGATCCTGAATTAAAAAGGAAGGCAATTGGTAAAACGTTCATTGAAATTTTCGATCAGGAAGCACACAAAATTCAGGATGTAAAATGGTTAGGGCAGGGCACGATATATCCAGATGTCATTGAATCCGTCTCTGTGAATGGCACATCAGTTACCATTAAATCACACCATAATGTTGGTGGATTACCTGAAAAAATGAATCTGAAGGTAATTGAGCCATTGAATACATTATTTAAAGATGAAGTACGAAATGTCGGACGGACATTAGGAATTCCTGAATTTATTCTTGGTAGACATCCATTTCCAGGACCTGGATTGGGCATTCGAATCCTTGGTGACGTTACCGCTGAGAAAGTCCGAATTCTTCAGGATGTTGATGATATTTTTATATCATCTTTGAGAGAAGAAGGTCATTATAATAAAGTGTGGCAAGCAGGGGCTATGTTGCTTCCTGTGCAGTCCGTCGGAGTGATGGGCGATGAGCGCACTTATGAAAATGTAGTTGCCCTTCGTGCGGTTTCAAGTTTAGATGGAATGACAGCAGATTGGTGTCATTTGCCTTACGATTTCCTTGGTCGGGTTTCAAATAAAATTATCAATCGGGTTAAAGGGGTAAATCGGGTTGTTTATGATATCAGTTCCAAGCCGCCGGCCACTATCGAGTGGGAATAAATTCTGTAAATTGATTGCGCATTTAACTTAAATAGATTTGAAGCAATTTTTTATTTTCTCAGCATTGATATTGCTGAGTAGTTTTTTTGTGAAAGCCCAAAATGCACAAATACAGTATTTGGAGGCTAAAAGGTTGTTTAATAATGATCAATTTTCAAGCGCCAAAGGAGCGTTTGGTGCATTGACTGATGATCCATATTTCGGTAATTATGCATCATTCTATTTTGGGATGAGTGCTTATAAGCAAGGCGATATCCGCATTGCCAATGATATGTGGTCGCAACTTTTGATTAAGAGTCCCAAATGGAAGGGGAGAGCAGAAGTATTGTTTTGGTTGTCCTACTCCAATTTAGAAAATGGAAATC
>JBLICU010000073.1:0-16621 GCA_047632435.1 Cyclobacteriaceae bacterium | reverse complement strand
GTGCCAGTTTTGACGGCATAATGATCGAAGCGACTATTGGTTTCTAAAGCACCGAGTATCGGTAATGTAAAGGGCAGTTCTTCGGGGCTGCCCTTTTATTTTGTGGCAACATGCATTTGAATATTGAAGATAATTGTCAGTTGATCATAAACCCGCAAGGCCCCCCAAAATCTGATTGGCGGATCTATATTAAAATCGGTCATTCTCACTGTCTCCGTACCATGAAGAGTTAAATCCTGGTCGGTTTCATTGATCACATACGAATCAAATATTAATAAATCCCGAGACTGACCCGCTATGGTTACGGTCACATCAGCCGTCACTCCCACCCGTTCAAAACCCTTACTATCCGGATTAATATTGATCTGATTGATTTGAAGTAATAGGTGTGGGTAGTCATTTGCTTTCAGGATCGAACGAAAATCTTCCGTCATGGCTGACAACCCACAATCAAAGCCCTGCACATGATAAATTAGGATCAAACTATCAAAAGCGATGCTCAACACAGAATGCTCACTTTTGACTTTCAAAGAATCAGTGATGGTGGGAATAAATAATTCACATCCAAACTTATTCACGTTGGTTTCACCCAAAATATTAATCTCACTGGATAAAACTGCGACTTCATAGTTAGATATCCGCTGAGCAGGCAATACGCCCATTGCAACTATATTTACAAAGAAAAATAAGAGAATCTTAAACGACCAATGACCCATGAATGGCAAACAATATCTGGACAACACTATCAAACTTGCTCAATATTATAAGAAATTAGGAAATTCTACCTTTGATCAGCTCAAAGAAGATGACATTCATTGGTCTGCGGGAGATTCTTCTAATAGCATCTCGTGTATAGTCAAACACCTTTGGGGCAACATGCTTTCGCGCTGGACCAACTTAATGACCGAAGATGGAGAAAAAAGCTGGAGGCAAAGAGATGCAGAATTTGTAGATGATATTCAGACCATGGATGAAATGCTGAGCAAATGGGACGAAGGCTGGAACTGTTTCATTTCTGCAATTCAATCACTCAATCCTGAAGATTTGGACAAAACCATTTATATCCGAAATGAAGGTCAAAGTGTGATGGACGCTATTCAAAGACAAATGGCGCACTATCCCATGCATATAGGGCAAATCATCTATGCAGGCAAAATCATGCGAGGTGATGAGTGGATTTCACTTTCCATTCCAAAAGGAAATAGTCAATCCTACAATGAAAAAAAATTCGCGAACGAAAAGGCGGATAAACATTTTACCGATGAGTTGTAGGTTCATTTTTCTACCAGCTTGTATTTTTCCAGCTGAAGTTGATAATGTGTGAGCTCTTCCAATTCATCTTCAGCCTTGTTCAGGGCTTCTTTACCCCATTTCATGGCCTCTTTGGTGCGACCCATCTTGAATAAAAGAGATGCATAAGTATCCAAGCTAGTTGCCGTTTTTTGAGTCCTTAAAGTCTTTTCCATCCATGAAATAGCTGCATTGAGCTGTTTTTCATTTTCAACATAGAGGTAAAATTTCCAGGCAAATTCATTGAGCTGATCTGGATCACTTACTGCCTGTTCATTGATCACTTTGATTGCACTACTTCCATATAAATCCCAGTTGCCAACAAGCTCAGCATATTGCAATTCCACCATGGATTGTAACGCTCCTTTTTGTTTAAAATCTAAATCCGACATTATCTTTTGGAGTGCCTGATTGGCAAAAAGCGTCAGGTCCTCACCTTCATAAATTTGGATGAATTGTCGGAGTAATACATCGTACACTTTCGCATCCACTGTGTCCTTTCCATACCGTGTAGCAAATAAGTCATGAGAAGTGATGAGAAACTCAAATTGCGGACTGTAAGGATTATAAATATTTAAATTGATCATGGTCCATGCCGCCTCTTCAACCCACTTTTCCTGTGGCAAGTCTTTAAAAAAAGCATTTACAAATGATGTAGCATCCACGCATGCTTCATCCAAGAGATAGGAATAATCAGCTAAAAATTTCGGGTCACGATCACCGAGTGCAAATCGTTTTTTGTGGTTGATTAAAGTTTTGGATTCATCCAAAGCATTGTTAGCGAGATTTAAAAACATCTCTTCATCCATCCAGCCACAGCCTTTATGAATAAGTTCTCCGTAGGAATTGATAAAAAGAAAACCGGGAAAAACATTCACTTCGTATCTATCTGCTATTTCCGCACCAGGAAACCCTTCTGCATCGAAAGGCACGTTGACAAAATTTTCAGAATAAAAATCATGAACGGCGGCATCCTGAAAGGTGTTTTCTTCCATATCAAGACAGGGCTCACACCAAAGGGTATTTAAATAAACCATCAATAGTTTGCCTTCTTTTTTAGCTTTGTCCATGGCTACTTGCCAATCCGGCTCTTCAAACTCGATCATCTGAGCAGAGGCGAGGGAAGAAATAAGAAGTAAGAGGAGATATAAGCGTATTCGCATTTTAGGTTTGAATTTTGATTTTAATTTAGTCAATCTTTTGAAAGCTCAATTGAGAATGCAATTATTTCTAATACAATCAGAATAAGCAAAAAATGAAGATACTTAATGCATTGTTTTTTTTCGTCATTGGCACATCCGCAATGGCACAATCGCAGTACGAAATTGAAATCAAAAAATGGCAGCAGGAACTAAACGAATCATATGCCGACCCGGAGGAGTCTCCCCTCGAGAAGAAGGAGTTGAAGAAGTTTAAGTCATTGGATTTCTTTCCGATAGAAGAAAACTATCAGGTAGTCGCTGCATTCATGCGCACCCCAAACGAAATACCTTTTAACATGCCCACTTCTACAGAAAGACTCCCGATCTATGTGAAATACGGCATTGCTATCTTTACATTAAATGGAAAAGAGATTGAGCTCGCGGTATTTCAAAATGATGCGCTTACTTTGAAAGAGGAGTATAAAGACTATTTATTCCTTCCATTCACCGATGAGACAAATGGTCTGGCAAGCTACGGTGGCGGTCGATATTTGGATATTCGCATCCCTGAGGGGGATACATTGATTATTGATTTCAACAAAGCATACAATCCATATTGCGCCTATAGTGGGCGCTATTCATGCCCTATTCCACCCAGAGAAAATGTTATCGCTTTGGAAATAAAAGCAGGCGTTTTAGCCTGGAAAGAGCATTGATTTCCATGAATCCGGAGATTGAATTAGATTATGAATAACTTGATGAATATCTGACAAACATGACGATTCACTACAATTTTCCTTCTACAAACCAACCAAAAATCCATTGAAAATACTCATCAAAACAATGCACGGATTTGAAGAAATCCTGGCCGAAGAAATCAATGCAATTGGTGGGAACGAAGTGACACTCCTGAAGCGATCCGTATCCTGCGAAGGCAATCTGGAGTTTCTCTACAAAGCCAATCTACATCTGAGAACTGCGCTGAAGGTACTCGTGCCGATCTATCATTTCACAGCTCAAAACGAGCAGGAACTTTACGATGAAGTATATAAATATGATTGGTCGAAATACCTGAACAACAGCCAGACTTTTGCGATTGACAACACGATTTTTTCCAAATATTTTCGCCATACGCAGTTTGCAGCTTTGAAAACAAAAGATGCCATTGTAGATCAATTCAGAAACAAAACCGGTATCCGGCCATCAGTTGATATTAAAAAACCAGATATTCAGTTTGACCTTCACGCCTACCAGGATCAGTTTACCATATCTCTGGATAGCTCCGGGGACACGCTAAATAAAAGAGGCTACCATGAACCCGGCCACAAAGCACCCATGAATGAGGTATTGGCTGCAGGACTACTAATGCTGGCGGGTTGGAACAAAGACATCCCATTGGTAGATCCCATGTGCGGATCCGGAACCATTCTTTTCGAAGCAGCACTCATGGGCATGAACATAGCTCCACAGCTGTACAGACATGATTTTGGTTTTAAAAATTGGCAAAGCTTTGATCCTATCATTTGGAACAGGGTAAAAGCAGAAGCGCAAGCTGCCATCCGAAAAACCCCACTAGAAATCTCAGGGGGCGATATAGACTTTACGGCTATCAGACTGGCTGAAAAGACCATCAACAGAATGAAAATGCGTGATGTGATCAGTGTGAGAAGAATTTCCCTGGAAAAAAACATTCCCAAAACACCGAGCGGAATGATGGTCACCAACCCACCATATGGTGAACGAATAGGTGAAAATGTAAATGATCTTTACAAGCTGATTGGCGACACGCTCAAAAATCATTATTCCGGTTTTGATGCGTGGATCATCAGCTCCAATATGGAAGCATTCAAACAAGTCCATCTTAAAGCTTCAAAAAAAATCGTCCTGTTCAATGGTGCTTTGGAATGTAAATTTCAGAAATATGAAATGTATAAAGGGAGTAAAGAAGTTAGCGAAGGGGAAGAGAAACAAACATAGTGGTTCCCTCTCCCTGCACACTTTGTACCTCGACGGATCCATGTAGTTTTTCTACCGCTCTATTTAGAATGTAAAGCCCCAGACCTGAGCCATTAAATTGATTGTCTTCTTTATAGAACATATCAAAAATATGTTTGACCGCTTCTTCTTTGATGCCAATGCCATTGTCCCGGCAGGTTATATGAACTTCTCTACCTATTGTTTCTACCTCAAAACAAATACTTGATTTGGGTTTTGAGCTATCAGCGTATTTAATGGCATTTTCGATCAGGTTTTGCACGATGCTATTGATCAAGGTCCATTCGGACTTAAAATTAAAATTGTCTGCCACAGAAAAATTAAAATCCACCTTTTCAAAATTTTTGAGATAGGTAAAGGAAGAAATACAATCGTTGATCAGCTTATTAAAATCAATTATTCCCTTGGATTCTGAATGATGATCCATTTTGGTCAGCTTTATCAAATCATCCAGAATGTCATTGATTCGGGTGACTTGCTTGTTGTACACTGCAAAATATTTTAGTGAACTTTCATCTGTAATCTGATCGCGCACGACATCATCCAGCCCTATGATGGCACTGATGGGCGATTTGAGATCGTGACAGACTTTGTAAAAAAAAAGATCCAATTCATTGTTCTTCTTTTCGATGATATCTGCTTTTTCTCGTTGCGTTTTGGCTTCCAATTCTAGGTTTTGCTTTTCGGATATCACCTGATAGGCCTCAATTATTTTATGCGTTTGCGCATTGATTACATGTTCCTTTTCCTGAAGACTGGCTTCTAGATAGGAGAGTGCCTCACCTAGTTTGTCTTCTTTTTTAGCAATCAAATAAAGATGGTTGTATGCCTTATATTTGATAAATGCTGTTTTGCTTTCTATGCTATAATTCAGTGCCTCATTGATCCTATCTCGTGCTTTTTGAAAATCGCCAATCTCAAGATAAAGTGCCCCTAGTTTATTGAGCGTCATTCCACGTCCAAGCTTCTCCCCCATTTCGGTGTGGATTTTCAAAGACTCCAGAAAATCGGATTCCGCTTCTTCATAAAGACCCATTTTGGCATAAACCTTCCCTCTACCGTAAATAGCAAAAGCCATTCCTCTAACATCACCAGTTTCTTCTTTCATCTGCAATGACAACTTTATAGTGTCCATCGCCCGATTGATCTGATTTCTGTTTAGATAGATACCTGAAAGTGGATTATATGCATTGGACTGTAGATTTTTATCTCCTGCTAATTTACCATGCTCTACTGCCTTCTTGTAGGAATCTATTGCACTGGCTTCATCGCCAAAATATTCATATATCGTACCAAGAGATTTTAAAACCCTGGCTTGATTGTAATTGTCATCATGATTTTTATAGATGGCAAGGCAATCAACCAGATATATCAGGCCGGAGTGAAAATTGTTGGTTTTATAATAAATACCAGCAATGTTATACATGGCGTCAGCCACACCACCATCATCCTTCAAATCAGTGTAGATACTTATGGCCAGCTCAGCCATGCGCATAGATTCATCATATTCACCCAGAATCATATGAAACAGGGACAAATGCGAATAACTTTTGGCTAGGTATTCCTGATTTTTAATCTCCTTGCTCAACCTCAATGCAGCTTCAGCTAGCCCAATACTTCTTGGAAGATCACTAACCCTCTGGGCATATGCGTCGATTAGCAAATCTGAAATCTGCTCTATTTGCTTATTTGGTTGGCTCATTTTACTAGCTGTGAAATCAAATATAGAAAAAGTTGATCTCGCAAAACAATATAAGGTTATTTGGTGCCGGTGGTAAAAATATTGCATGCTACACTGGTGTGAATTTCTGCGCTAATCTTCAATTGAACGCTTCACAAGCAATACATTGTTATCACTTAGCATTAGATAGCCCTGTTCATAACAAAACCTATATTCTTTACCTTCTTTAGTGAAATAATTACTCGTAATGTAATCAAAGTCAAATCCTTGTTTAGCCAATTTGGTGATGGGTATCTTGAGTTTATCATCGGGATTGAGAAAATTTAATATCATCCAGTTTTTACGCATGACTCTATTCACCTTTTTGATAACGGCTTCATCAGTTGCATATACTTTGTTATTAAAGGCATTGCGACAGCTATCTGCACAGAACTTCTTATCAGCTCTTCCAAAAAAATGATTGCCACATTCCAAACATTGCTTTTCATCCATACCTCAATAGCTTATAGTGGGATTATACTTTGGCTAATCTATTCAATTTTTTTTATCCATGTTCATCAGTTAAATACCCTTGTTCAACGAAAATATTTTGGTGGTAATAAATGAATTGATTAGTTTAAGGATCCAACTAGACTATAATATCAAAATGAAAAATCCCAACCACGCCAAAAATTTCTTAAATGTATTAGCATATGCTATCCACGATATAAGTATGAGCATATGGAGATTTTTAATAAGAAGACAAGACAGATTCAGGTCTTTCAAAGTATAAAAATCATTTAAATTTCGCTTTTTTAATAAATTTCTTACTGCCAGTATTAAAGATAAATATCTCTTTTACTGATAGTTAGCCGTGTGCCAACGCTTATAAACGACTATAAGCGTTTGTCTACCGAATAACGTTTTTTTCTGTACATTCCTTTGTGATGTCAATCGACAAAAGTCATCTGCCAATCAGAGACTTCATTGTTTATTTTAATTTATAATAACATGACATCATTAAAAAACAGCGTGCATTTAATCGGCAGATTAGGTAACGATCCTGAAATCAAATCTTTTGACTCAGGAAAAAAAATGGCCACCTTTAGTCTGGCCACCAATGAAACATACCTTAATAACAAAGGTGAAAAAGTAGAAGACACCCAATGGCATAACATTGTGCTATGGGGCAAAAAAGTAGACGTAGTAGAGAAATACCTTAAAAAAGGCAGTGAAATTGCCGTAGAAGGCAAGCTCATCAACCGCAGTTATGAAAAAGATGGCACCAAGAAATACATCACAGAGATCAACCTGAATGAACTGCTGATGCTTGACAGAAAAGCCTGAGGATTATCACCATAGTATAGAAACCCGGCGGAAGTTTTCCTCCGGGTTTCTTTTTTTAAATATCTACCGAAAAATTTCTTTTTAAAGGAGCCTATGATAATCAATATAGCACTACCAGCCATGCCAATATCATCATGGAAGCCCAAAATAAGCAATACGTTCACTCCTTACTTACTGAGACTCAGTTTTGCTACTCACCTTCAGGAAGCTGGCACAGATCTGCACACCATACAAACATTATTGGGTCACAACTCTTTGGAAACTACTCAAATGGATACCTACGTGGCAACTACAAGTTTGCAAAACATCAAAAATCCGTTAGATTCGCTATGATACAACCCAAGTAAACACCACAAAGGTGTGTTTACTTAATTGTTACCCTCAATTGTGACACGCAGATTTATGAAGAGCAAAATCAAGTTCAAAATTCCTATCCTTTTGTTTTCTCTCGGGAGTTTGGGAACAGTTGGTGTAATTTTCTCAGTTTTTACCGCAACCAGATATCAAGAACTAGACATCCCATATTTGGGACTTGCTGGATCATTACTAATGCTTTTTCTAACTATCTATTTAACAACAAATTCTTTTGGTAAACTTTTTCGAGAACTGGTAACATTAGAACTTAATGAACGGGAGTTAAGGGTTTTCTATATTCTAACGCTCAAAACCAAAGTGATCCCTTGGAACGAACTAACTGGATATCATATTTCAGCAATCATAACAGGGAAATATCGAACTAAGATGATTGAAGTTTTCACTCTTCATGTGCAAACGGACGAACGCATTGATATTGTTCAGTATTACCATAAGAACTACAGCGAACTGGTAAACGAAATCAAAAAACATACGAATAACTATCTTGGCTATCAACCTTACAAACAAGGAATTTTCGGACGCAGATACACGAACGAATATCAACAGTAATGAGGGTAACATTCAGTATGAAATCATGGCGGGTCAGTGCCAAACGGTACTTTTCTGCTTTCTGGAAGCTCCGCCAAATCTGCGATTTGGCCGATGTGTCGAACAAAATTTTGGTTGGCCAAATCACAGATTTGGCTATCTTGTACTTGAAACATAAACGCTATTAAACCGCCACGATTCATACTGTGGCGTTATAAGCAATAATGACAAAGCAATTTCTTAGAAACTTTTCTATTCTTGTTATTCTCGTATTACTCAACTCATGCGGAGATAAATACGATCAACTGACGAGGTATCCTGAACTTTCTGAACTGGAACAGGCTATCTCAGAGGGACTTCTTTGTGAACAGGTAATTATTACAATTGATAGTGTCTCTAAAAATTCTAAGGTCTTTTCTGTGCTTCAGATACTTCTTATAAACTCAGACACTATATCTCTTAGTGATTCCGATGAACAAAAATCATCGATTTGTGCAACTGTAAGCAACGTCATGGTTCGAGACTTCTTAACAACTCCATTTTCATACAAATACATCGAAGTGAAAATCGTAGAACGCAAAAAGAATATATTCGTCAACAAAAGTGACTTTTATTCAAACACTTTCGAAATAGCCAATATCGCTGAACAAATCGGAAAGAAAGCTGATAACAAGCGCTGATCGGTTATATGCCAAAGTGCTTTCTAGCAGGTTTCAGTGGAACTCGACCGTGAATCTACCGCTGGGAAAGTTTGGTGCTTTCTACTGAGTCCAGCTCGCAGGAATTTTTATCTTTTGGAGCGCAGTGGTTATTTGAACCGTTGTGAGCTTCGGCAGATTTCACTAGATTGTGCTCTTTACAAGCTGTGGGCATACAACCGAGCTTGTCGTTAGCGTTTATTCCCGCCATGAAATATTTAACCACAATATTCCTATTTCTCAGCATTTTTCATGTTAATGCTCAAGAACTTCTTCACTACACCGAACACAACCGACTTTGGGATTACGTAGAAAGCACACCTTCAAATATTGAAACGAATCCGGAAGAACTGGTCAAATACCTTAGCAAAGTCACGAAAAATCAACGAGAACTTATTGAGGTAATCTATTATTGGATATCTCAGAACATAGAATACGATGTTGAAGGATACAGCACTGGTGTATTTGATGCATATGAAGCTCAAGATGTATTAATCTCCAAAAGCTCTGTTTGTGGTGGATATTCGAACTTGTTTCAACTTCTATGTGAATCCGCTGGAATAGAGTGTGTAGTAATTTCTGGTTTTGCTAAAGGTTTTGGTTACTCAAAAGAAGAAGATATGCGAAATGACTCTATTCCTAACCATGCTTGGAATGCTGTAAAGCTGAATGGAGATTGGAAACTTGTCGATTCCACGTGGGGAAGTGGATATTGCACAATTGAAGATGGAAATCCTTTGTATAAAAAAAGTCTTAATCTCGGGTACATATTCACCAAACCAGATGGTTTTGCAATTGAACATTTTCCAGAAGAACCAAAATGGCAATTACTGGACAAGCCAATTTCTAGGGAGGAATTTTACGCAGATAGTACAGACGCAAAAATTCAATATCGATACCGATACCTAAGATAAACAAAACGCTAACAAACGATCATAGCGCATGGCCTTACTTAGTTATCTGCCAAGTGCCTGCTAAACATCCCGCTTATCTGCCGCCAAGGAACTGATGTGCTTTCTACAAGCTTCAACTCGTGGGAGTTTTTAATCTTCAGAGCGCAGTGCGCATCTGACACTTTGAATACACCTGCAGATAAGCTACTTTTATCGCAATTAAATAAGCTCGGAGGCCACAGCGCCATATCTGGGCGTTGGATATAATGTAAGCTAACGAAAATACTAACCAAAAAATTAATAGTAAAATAAATTTAAAATGTATATTATTAGAAAAAAGTCATCAGTCATCGTTCTTACAGGAACACTTCTTATTATCTCGATCTCTCTGTTTTCTTGTAAAAATAGGAGATCTGAATCAACTTCAGTGGAAAATGAAAGTAAGGAGTTTAACATCGATAATGTCAGAAAAGAAATTGATGTAGCAAACCTTGAGTTTGTAAACCTATTCAATAAAAGCGACTCTGTTGGTTTAGCAAATATGTTTACTTATGATGGAAAATCAATGGAGCCGAACGAACCAGCTTTTATTGGTAGGGCAAATATCCAAACTCATTATTCTTTAGTTATGAATGCAGGTGCTAACAAATTAGGCTTAACAACCATCGGTCTATGGGGTGACGAAAAAATGCTTGCGGAAGAAGGTGAATATACATTTATTGATAAGGATGACAAACCATTAGATAAGGGCAAGTACATAGTTTTATGGAAAATGGAAGATGGCAAATGGAAACTCTTTCGAGACTGTTATAACTCTGATTTACCAATGCAGCATTAAACTTATTCCTATATTAATTTTACGAGAACCAAGATGAATATACTACAGCCAATCGAGTAGACGGCCGTGAGCCATAAGCCCACGGTGCGCCTCACTAGGCGTGCCCCTGGAACGCCAGCCCGGTCACATCCACCGTACGTACGGGTCGCGTATACGGCGGTTCGTAAAGCATACAACTACCGCTCTTTACACCAGTAATTGCTTTCCACTACTTCTAAGACAAGGCTACACAAAGGCTCCTTATCGAATTTTCACTTCACGATACGTTCGGTCGGGGACGCCTAGTCCTTCATCAACTCGTGAGAACTCCGAATCTCTCATCGGCTCATGTCCCATTGACTACTATGACTAGGCGTCCCCGACCGCCGCTGACTTCTCAGTCTCCAACTCGTGGAAACCGAGATCTCCCTCGGTAAGGACATATTCTTTCCTCCGATTCCTGATACATCTACACAATAGCGTTTAATTGGCTAAGGGCTTTGCAAAGATGTGCTTGCTTACCCACGCTATCCTGCCTCTGTATGTACTTCATGTCCGCAATGGAATTGGTGTCAGTACCGGATTTTGTAGTCCCGCTTTCTTCACTGCATTCCTCACAGAAAACCAGCTTGCGGCTTACTAACAGGCTTCACCAACTTGCCTGTAAGGGACTTGCACCCTCTAGAATAATTTGATACCTTCGGTACCAGATGCCCATACTGGGCACACACAGGGGCTAAGAAAACATAGGGGTTCGGTGGTATTCGGAAGTTCAGAGCTTTTGGAAAGTCCGCCAAACCAAATTTTTGATAATGAAAAAAGCAAAGTAAATTATAAAAATATTTGGCTTGGCTAAGTGGTAAACTGATAGGGCAGCATTTCAAACTCCCCTACGTTTCTTAGCCAGGCGTTACAGGCCACTGGCTAAAGAAACCCGTATTTTAATTAAATAATGATGAAGACATATAAACCATTTCAAATATTATGTGCTGTTGCACTTTCAGTTTTATTTACCAACTGTGGTGAAAGGTTCACCACAGAATCAAAGAACGGTTATATAAGAGTTGTCAACGAAAATGGTAGCACTTTGGGCTATAATGCCAATTCTGGAGTAATCATATTGACTGTTGACCGATATGCCTTCAAGGACCTCAATCAGAATGGTGAGCTGGATGATTATGAAGATTGGCGTTTGCCGGTAAGGCAAAGAGCAGAAGACTTAGCTTCCAAAATGTCTGTAGAGCAAATTGCGGGTTTGATGCTTTATAGTGGTCATCAGTCAATTCCAGCTTTGGGAAGAAGAGGGTCTAATTATGGGGGGAAACCTTACGAAGAAAGTAGAGCATTACCGGGCGATCTTTCTGACGATCAAAGGAAGTTTTTAACAGAAGACAATCTGAGACATGTATTAATTACCAGCGTTGAAAGTGCCGCTGTATCTGCTCAATGGAATAACAATGCCCAAGCTCATTTGGAAGGTATTGGCCTTGGAATACCAGTAAATACCAGTTCAGATCCACGACACGGAAGCGACACTTATGCTGAATTCAATGAAGGAGCCGGTGGCGACATTTCCATGTGGCCAGGAACTTTAGGCATTGCCGCCTCATTTGACCCTGAACTGATGAAACAGTTTGGCGATATCGCATCCAAAGAATACAGGGCCTTAGGTATTGCTACCGCATTGTCGCCACAAATTGATCTGGCCACAGAACCAAGATGGAGCCGTTTTGATGGCACAATGGGTGAAGACCCTGATCTAGCAACTGATCTAGCAAGAGCATATGTAGATGGTTTTCAATCTTCCAAAGGAAGTGGTTGGGGTTTTAAAAGTGTAAACACCATGGTGAAACATTGGCCAGGTGGCGGTCCAGAAGAAGGTGGTCGTGATGGGCACTTTGGTTATGGTGCATATGCAGTCTATCCAGGAAAAAATATTAAAGATCACTTAAAACCTTTCACAGAAGGTGCTTTTAAGCTAGAGGGCGCTACCAAAATGGCATCTGCTGTAATGCCTTACTACACTATTTCAGATGGTGAAGGCGAAGCGGTAGCCAATGGTTATAATAAATACTTGATCACCGACCTTTTACGTGGTAAATATGGCTATGATGGAGTACTATGTACTGACTGGGGTATCACACGTGATGTTTCTTCCATAGAAAAATTTGAAGGAAAACCTTGGGGGGTAGAGCACCTCTCTGTTGCTAAACGTCATTATAGGGCAATAGAAGCTGGTATGGACCAATTTGGTGGCAATAACGATATGAAACCTGTAATAGCCGCCTACAAGTTGGGCGTTGTAGAACACGGAGAGGAATATATGCGCAAGCGATTTGAAACCTCTGCCATTCGCTTATTAAAAAACATTTTCAGGGTTGGTCTTTTCGAAAATCCATATTTAAATGTTGAAGAAAGCAAAACAATAGTGGGGAACCCTGACTTCATGAAAGCTGGTTTCGAGGCACAACTGCGCTCGATTGTTATGCTTAAAAATCAAGCAAATACACTTCCAATTAAAGACAAACAAAAAGTCTATGTTCCAGAGCGTTATATAGCTCCAAGCACCAATTGGTTTGGCAATGTAACTCCTGAGAAAACCGAATCCCCTTTTAATATGAAAGTGATCGCTCAGTATTTTGAAGTAGTAAAAAATCCAATGGATGCAGACTTTGCCCTAGTGGGTATTCAAAGCCCTAATGGAGGGGTGGGTTATGATGGTGCCGACTTGGAAAATGGGGGCAATGGTTATGTCCCAATCAGCTTGCAGTACAGCACTTATACAGCTTCAACTGCGAGAGAAATCAGTCTAGCAGGAGGCAGTCCATTAGAAAATTTCACGAACAGAACTTATAAAGATAAAACAGTAAAGACTGTCAATAGTACGGACATGGATTTGGTGAATTCCACCAAAATAAAAATGGGAGACAAACCTGTGGTTGTAGTAATAAAAGTATCGAAACCAATGATTTTCTATGAAATTGAACCGAGCGCGGCTTCCATCGTGATTCATATGGGAGTTCAAGATCAAGCTTTAATGGAAATCATTTCGGGCAAGACTGAACCATCAGGACTATTACCCTTCCAGATGCCTGCCAGCATGTTAACAGTAGAAGCCCAGTTTGAAGACGTTCCTCGCGATATGACAGCTTACTTAGATTCAGAAGACAATACTTATGAATTTGCTTTTGGCCTCAACTGGAACGGTCAAATTGAAGATGGTAGAACAAAAAAGTATAGGTAAAGATGATTCGGATAGTAGGAGATTAAAGGAAAGTCAGCTAATAACTAAGGGTTCGTGTGGTCGGTACGACCCAACATGAACCCGCTGTTGAACGAATGGTCGGTGAACTATGGGGTTTGTGGTAGTCTGATTGTTGCTGGTAGCACCCAAACTGGAGAGCAGTTGGGCAGATGATGAAGGTTTCTGGAGTTGATCAATGATCATTTAAAACCAAACCAGAGCTGTAAGGACTTTTAGGTAACTTGATTTACCAAAATTGCTACCTGTTGGACACACCCTTCCTGTTACGCCCGTTGGCGTTGCTTTTTGCTGCTTGATTGCTGGTTTATTATCAGTTCAATGAGATGTCGGGGTGGCCCCCTTTCCTGAAAGATGGCGATTGTGGCAAGCTTTCCTTGCTTGCAATAAGGGCATATTCCACGCTGGATAGGCTTCCGATCGATGATGAGATTGACCTTGCCAGTTTGCTCACGTATACCTTCCAGATGGTTTCTTTTGCCCGTACTACTTAATATGCCATAGTGCCTGATCCGGACAAATCCTTTGGGTAAGATATGCATGGCAAAGCGACGAACGAACTCCTTTTTTGTAAGAGTACAACATTCTTTCTTAGCCCCTTGTCGGTAATCCTTCACCGAAAAGCTGACCGCATCTTTCCTCACCTCGGTGATCCGATGGTTGCTAATAGCGATCTTGACTAGGCGTCCCCATGTGTATATCTCCCTAGGTATTCTGTGACTTGCTGTGGGCCATGAAATGGCCGTTTGGTATATACCACCCACGGCTTGGAAGTTAGCTTCTCATGAAGATCTGGTGTCAGCATTTCGGCCTTGTTAAGTTCATTCAGGAATTTGGCTCTGAACACCTTGGACATGGATTTGACAGGAAACAAATACTTGCCTTTGCTTTTTGTGTTCTTCCATTTTCCTGACCCATTTACCCCTCCTGCCGGAACAATGCAGTGCAGGTGTGGGTGCAGACTCATATTGGATCCCCATGTGTGAAGTACGGCTATCATCCCAGTTTGTGCACCCAGAAACTTAGGGTTGTCACCAAAACCATTGATCACTGCCCAGGCAGTTTTGAAGAGCATCGAATAAAGCATTTTTGGCTTATGAAGACACAGTTCATTTAGGTGGTCGGGTAAGGTGAACACCACATGGAAGTAGTGCACATTGAGCAATTCTCCTTCTCTCTTTTGTACCCAGTCTTCTCTCTGGTGCCCCTGACATTTGGGGCGGGGACGCCTAGTCAATGCCTGTTACGACAGCTATTGTAGCTCAGGTGAAGTTTCCCGCAATCAGGGTGTCCACACCGATCGATATGGCCTCCCATAGCGGCCGTCCTGCATCTACTGAGTGCGTAGAGGGTGCGCAGTTTCCATGTATTGGTAGTGACCGAAGGTAGTGTGGCCGTACGTAGGATGTCTGCCACTTCATGGGCTGAACTACCCATTTTCATACAACTTCTCCAATGGACTAAACGGCATCTGACGACCTACTCTGGCCACATGCAAGTAGGTCATGGTGGTCAGGATGCTTTCATGGCCCAGAAGGTCTTTAAGGGAGATAATGTCAAGCCCCATTTCCAATAGATGTGTGGCATATGAATGCCTCAGGCTATGAGCGGTAAGTTGCTTTCCAATACCCGATTCCTTTCGTACCTGTCGCAGTACCCACTGGACACCTCGCGGGGTGTATTGAAGACCGCCTTTGTTGCTGGTGATCAAATAATCAATGGGGCATTCGGCTTTCAGGTAAGTGGTAATGCCCCTTACAAGCATATCGCACAAGGGAACGTAGCGATCTTTTCGCCCTTTTCCATTACGAACATGAACCATCTTGCGGTCAAGATCTACATCGGTGATCTTCAGATTGCACAACTCTGAGTTTCTCAAGCCACAACCATAGAGAAGCCCCAGAACAAGCCGGTGTTTGAGCAGCTTGGGAGTTTTCAGGACAAGCCTCACTTCCTGCTGGCTGAGGACTTCAGGGAGCGATTTGTCATGACCGATAGAGGGAAGGGCAACATGTAGCGCCTTCAGGCCATACTGCCTGTAGAGGTAGCGCAACCCATAGACGGTGTGCTTAAAGTAGGATTCGGAGGGTGCCGTGCTTTGGTCTTTGAGAAGGTGCAGGTAATCCAAAACCTGTTCTTCATCGAGCTCCAGTAAGTCACATTGAAAGTGGAAAACCATGTGTGCCAGACACCTGGCATAATTGTCCAATGTACTTTGGCTTTTGCCCGACAGTGCTACTGATCGTTGCAGCCTCAGATACTGATCATTGAAGTGTTTAAACTTTTTACATGCTCGGGTTACTACTGTTTCGCTTTTTTTTCATAATATTCATTTGTATTTAGACTTACACTAAAGGTAACGAGGACTTTCCAATCAGAAGGTCTTCCACCTTTGGTGGATTCGTTCAACAAATGCTATGAATGAATGGGGTTTTATCGGTCAGGAAATTTTGGTGGGGATTGGAAAGTCCGCCACGTCTGCGCGACCCGAAGTTTTAAATTTAAATCAAGGCCGAGCGGCGTAGGCGTGGCTATGTGCGAGACGAGAGGTTAGTGCTTTCTAATCCCCACTCATCATAGCCAGTCGTTAACCACTATGAATACTATGAATACT
>JBLICU010000072.1:0-16993 GCA_047632435.1 Cyclobacteriaceae bacterium | reverse complement strand
AGACTCCAACCTTTTGAGCGTCGTTCATTATGCGGTGAAGGTATTAAAGGTAAAACACATCATTGTGTGTGGTCATTATGGATGTGGTGGCGTTAAGGCCGCCATGACCAATGAGGATTATGGCTTCCTAAACAATTGGTTACTTCATATCAAAGATGTATATCGCATGCATGAAGGAGAATTGGAAGCGATCAAAGATGAAGAGGCGCGTTTTGACAGATTCGTAGAACTTAATGTGATAGAGCAAGTACATGACCTCACAAAAATATCATTCATACAAGAAGAGTGGAAAAATGGGGAATATCCATATGTACATGGCTGGGTATATAGCTTGAAAGATGGACTTATAAAAGATCTTGACATTTCCTCCAATGACAACAGAGATCTCAGGTCAGTCTATCAATATAAACATTGATTCAAGTATTTATCATCATTAAAAGTCCTTATTTGAGAATCAAGCAAGTACTTTTTGTTTAATGCAAACCTACTTCCGAAGGTATTTTTTTCTGGTTAATTCCAAAATTCCATTAATGAAAGTAAGTGGATGAGGTGGGTTTCCTGGGACATAAAGATCAATTTGAACATTGTCAAGGAAAGAGCGATTTAGCGCCGGGCTTCCTGCAAAAATGCCACCACTAATGGCATCCGAACCGCATAAAACTACAATCTTGGGATCAGGCACGGCTTCATAACATATACGAGTGGCTTGAGCCATATTCTCTGAAATTGGCCCTGTAATTACTATTCCATCTGCGTGACGTGGAGAAGCCACAAATTCAATCCCATAGCGGCCCATATCGAAATTCACATTGCCACATGCTCCTAGCTCCCATTCGGAACTATTGTCACCACCAGCGGAGATTTGTCTCAGTTTCAATGAACCCCCAAATATGTTTTTGATCTCCTTTCGGATCAATTCTGGATTGAGAAAAATTTGACCGCCTCCAGCTTTTAAAATCAGACTTTCAGGATCATTTGTTGCCAATTTATGATCATTGGTAAATTTTATAACTTCCGGAAATGCGATGGCACATTCGCCACAAAAGGTACATTTTCCTAAATCAATACTTACAGGATTAGCGGACAATGCGCCGGTCGGACAAACTTCCTCTATAAGTTGCTCTTCTATATGTGCAGAGGGGCTAATCTCAGGCCTTCCTCGAAAAGGTGCTGGCACGATAGCCTTAGTTACGTCAGGTATAAATTGTTTACCGTGGTTGAATAGAATTTTAATATCGTCAATAAACATATTTCCGTGGTTTATAAATCGTGACCGCAATAAGACAAATCATAACTTTTATTGTTGATCGGAAAATCTGAAATCTCCAGATCGCGAAGTGAAAGCTCAAGCGATTTCCAATTGTGCATACTTGGGTCTTTTACTTTATAATGAAGCAATTCACCCTTCGCATCTGTCACAGCCATGTGGCAAATTTCACCGCGCCAACCTTCCGTCACTGAAATAGCCAGACTATTCGGAGCGAGCTTCAGGTCATTTGCTTTGAGTGGTGCAGCAAGTGTAACATTCAAATCCAATTTGTCCATTAAAAGTCTGATGATGGAAATGGATTGTACTACTTCTCTCCTTCTCACCAAGCCTCTGGCCAAAACATCACCCTTGTTTTCAATCACAGGTTCCAGACCTAAATTTTTATAACCACCAAACGGATGGCTCCATCTTGTATCGCGCTTCACACCAGCCATTCTAGCCACCATACCCACTCCACCGATCATTAAAATTTGCTTTTTCGAAACCCCTCCTATTCCCTCAAATCGTTTCAAAACGCTTGGAAGGTTAAAAGTTCTATCACTGATCTCTAAAAACCTGGTTTCAAAATCATCAAGCAGTATTTTTAGTTTTTGGATCAATTCATTTGTCAAAGCGTAATGTGCACCCCCCACACGAATCAGTCCTTTCCCAAAACGATTGCCACACCAAGTTTGTGTGAAATTTATAACTGGTGTCCTTAGCGCACCATAAGCTGCATTGCCCAGCTGATAAGCCACGTCAGTGCACATAGCACTCAGATCACCTACATGAACAGCTATTCGCTCAAGCTCCAGACCGATGGCCCTTTGAAAATTTAATTCATTACTAACTTCTAAGCCACCTAAAGATTCCAACAAATGGCAAAATGCCAGATTGTGACCTATAGCAGTATCTCCAGCAATACTTTCCGCTAATACCGTTCGCTGGATCAATTTTTTCTTGGTGAGAAACAAAGACTCAACTCCCCGATGTTGCCAACCAAGTTGAATTTCCAAATGAAGCACAGTCTCACCATTGCACTGAAATCTAAAGTGCCCAGGTTCTATAACCCCGGCATGAATTGGCCCTACTCCTACTTCATGTAGTTCATTGCTCTCAATTTTATAAAAAGGATATGAATTGATTGTTGCTGTATTGTCATTTCTATCAAATGGATATCTGACTGGTTTCGGCCATGGGTGATCGAGAAAATGAATACCCCAGTTTTCTGATATTTCACGCTCGAATATATGCATTGACAAATGAACAGCTGCCAGTGACTTGAGGTCAATTGATTTGTCTTTCAGTTCATGAGACAATAGTTCAATATTTTTTTGAGCATCATTGGCAATGGCACAAATGAATTTCAAAGTCTTTCCATTTACAAAAGCGTAATAGCCCAGACAGTGCGTGGATTCGGATGAAAGTAAATCAGCGGCCAATTTAAAAAAATCGTCATAGCCTAAAACCGGTATTTTGTTCAAAGCAACCGTCTGCTGATTTTCAACTATAAATGTTTGCTTAATTGTCTTTGATTCAGTCATAGGTTTCATTTATTGAATGGCCACAAGTGCTTGGTTGATAAAATCTACAAAGAATGGCGGTTGTGCAAAACCCAGATAGATACTCAGACCCAGTAGAATGAACTGACTGGTACTTTCCCAAGGTGAGATTCTGTTTTGATCTTGGTCCAATGTGCTTGGTGGAGAGATGAAAAGTAATCGCAAAATACTTTTTGATAGTGAATACATAATCACCGTCAATAGCAACATCACTACCACACATAATAAAATCTGACCTTCAGCTATAAAAGATTTGAAAATCAAGAATTCACTAAAAAATAAACCAGAAGGGGGCAAAGCGATTGCAGAAAAGAGACCAATCAAAAGCACCAATCCACCTGCCGGATTTTTTTTGAAATAGCCACCAGCTATTCCGTCCATTTTGCTTTCATACCAATAATGAACCTGTCCTATTTGATAAAACAAACTTGACTTGATTAAGGAATGTAGGATGATATGCAATACTGCAGCGAAACAGCCCGCCTTACCCATACTCACAGCCAGCAGGATCAATCCGGCATGCTCCATACTGGAATATCCAAAAATTCTTTTATAATTCTTTACCCTAATTAGATACGCAGCAGCCAATAAAATAGACAGAATACCTGTAATCATAAGCACATGATGCATCCACGGTTGGATATCCGTACCAGAGAATGCAGCGTAAAATCTGAAAATGGCCAGAAATCCCGTATTCATCAACACACTTGAAAACATGGCGCTGATAGGCGAAGGTGCCATATCCTTGGCGTCAATATCAACATTGAACATTGGGAAAACACCCATTTTTACACTAAAACCTGTCAGCACGAAAAGAAAGCAGGCCTTAAGCCAAATCGGATTCATTGTTGTGGTAAGGCGACTGATTCCTTCAAAGGAAAAATCTACAGAATTTGACTCTTGTGCTGCAATACTTAAGAAAAGAATACCAGCAAATGCCAATGCAATTGAAACCGAACAAACAAATATGTATTTCCATACTGCTTCAAGAACAAGTTTTTCGCGATCATGGTAAATAAGTACTGCCCCTGTCAATGTGGTGGCTTCTATAAAAGCCCACATCAAACCAAAGTTATTACTAAGATTCACACCAGTGATAGCTGCTAAAAATACGATAAAAACACCATTGTGAATGGCCACTGTCCGGCTGTCCTCCTTTCGCCTTAATGCATAAAGACGGTATTGTATTGAAGTGATGAAACTGAGTACACTCAAAATAAATAAGAAAATAACTCCAAGTGCATCAGGGTTCAGATAATTCCATTGCCGTTCGCCCATATGGAGCAATTCATAACTTGAAAATCCACCTAAAAAAAGGCAATAGGCTGTTACGATAAAGTAACTTATTTGATGCTTTCTGATTAAAAAAGCCAATCCTGAAAACAGGATAGTTATGATGATAAATATGATCAGCATTCGTTAATCTTTTAGTTTAGTTAAATGTCCAGACTCTACATTGTTGAAAAATTGACCGATGCGATTAAGAAAAATACCAATCAAAAGCACACTACTGAATATGTCCAAAAGTATGGCTCCATTGATGATCATGGGCATCTCACCCCCAACCGCAAGTGCCAATAGAAAAACGCCATTCTCGATCACCAAAAAACTTATCAAGTGGATAATCGAATTGCGATTAACAGTAATGAAAAGGATTCCCAATATGATAGATGAGATAGCTGCTGTGAAGTATTTAATTTCCAAATGATTGTCATGAAGATCATATGAAAATATGAAGCAGGCCGCAATGACCAGACTGGTAATTACAACCATATTGAATCCCTTGGTTTTACGATGGGTTCTATTATTTTGAAGATTAAAAATCTTGTTTCTTTTACTGATTCTATACAGCAACATAGGAACGATAACTGCCTTGAAAACCAAGGTTTCCATTAAGATAAATACGAAATGTACCATATCTAACTGCTGCAATTCCAATATTGCAATACCGAAAAGGATAATCCCCTGTGCGCCTATCAGGTTAATATAATTTTTGATATTTACCGAAAGGGATAGATACAAAAGAGTGCCCAGATAGATGATGATTAATAGTGCAGTCATAAGTTAAATAGTCTGGGTAATAATGAAAACCGTGAAAAATGCGAGCAGCGATATTCCAAAAAGTGTGAGAATATATTGCGGATTATAAGTCATTTTCAACCTTGCTCTGAAACTCTCTGATAAACCAATTGTAATTGCAAAAACAACTTGTGTCAAAATAAATAAAGCAGCAGAAGCTAAAAAGCCGAGATGGAGAGGTGACACAATTAGGTTGGCGACCAAACCTCCATAAATCGCAAATTTCAGTGCCCCAGCTATATGAATGATAGCCAAATCAAATCCACTATTATCCAAAATCATCACTTCGTGTACCATGGTTAATTCCAAGTGTGTTTTTGGATCATCCACTGGCAATCGGCTATTTTCAATTAGCGAAATCTGAATGAGCACGTACACTGCTATGGCTGCATATAAAAAAGCAACATAGCTTTCCAAATGAAAATGGATAAACATTTGATTAAAAGAAGAATAGCCACTCAACATGGCCAGAGAACCAATGATTATAAAAAATGCGGGTTCTACCAGCATGGAATAAAGTGCTTCACGATTTGCGCCCATCCCTTCGAAACCACTGCCGGTATCCAAAGCAGATATAATCATTATGAACTTCCCTAAGGCCAGCATATATGCGAAGAGCAAAAAATCCCCTTCAAAAGATATTAGCCCATTTGCATGGTTTCCAAAAGGAATCATGAGACATGCACCTATCACGGAGGCAATATATACCACAGGAGCAAATTGAAAAACCCAGCTGGTGGTGGTACTATAAACACTGCCCTTATTGAGCAAGCGAAGGATGTCTTTGTATGGTTGAAAAAGTGTAGGGCCTTTTCTTCCACTCATTTTCGCCTTGGTGATAGATATCATTCCAGGAAAAACAAGTGCACCAATTATAGTTAAAAATAGGCTTATCATAGCTTGCTCATATTAATTGGAAGTATGTCAATAGAAAAATTACCAAAATGAAAACCAATGGATATATCAGATAATGCTGGAGATGGCCAGTTTGCAACACAGCGAATCTTTCCATAATCTGTATCACTGCATTTGAAACTCGATTAATCAATCCTACTTCAAGCTTATCAACCACATGAGTTTTAAATTCACGTTGAGCCGGAAAAATTTCCTCTTCGGCCAATTGGGTATATTCAGTATATGAGCCTACTATCGGTTTGGCCAGTGATTTATAGTTATCCGCAAAGGAAGTCGCCGTGTACTGGTGTATGGCAGGATCGGCCCCAGTATAACCACATCCCCAAGTAGGTCCATATTGCACTAAGGCGCGTTGTTGTTGCCAGTATCTAAGCACAAGTAGTAATCCGGTTATCCCAATAAAAATGAATCCAACAATGCTTATTTGGTTCAATACACCCACTGAATACAAAGCATTCGTACCACTTACCTGTATATACATATTCACTACTTTTTGAACAAATGGGATGAATACAAACGGTAGTAATCCTATGGCAACAATAAGCAATCCAGCCAATGCCTTAGGCGCGATCATCACAGCGTTCACTTCTTGAGCTTGTGTTATTTCGGTTTTTCTGGCAGTTCCGAGAAATACCATCCCAAATGCTTTGGTAAAACAAAAGATCGCTAACCCACCTATCAGCGCTAGCCCTACTACAGCGGTCAAATAAACGATAGACATATTGAGATTAGAACCATTTAAGCTTCGGAACAGTCCATCATAAATCAGAAATTCAGAAATAAATCCGTTGAATGGAGGAAGTCCACAAATAGCCAAAGCACCCAAAAGAAAAAAGAAGGCTGTCTTCGGCATATTTTTAATGAGTCCTCCCAAATTATTAATGTCGCGCGTTCCTGTGGCGGTATAGACTGATCCGGCAGTATAAAATAGAAGCGATTTGAAAAGAGAGTGATTCAAAACATGCAGCAGACCACCACTAAAACCCAATACAGCCAGCAAGGAATTTCCAGTTGCCATTCCAATTACTCCAAGACCGATTCCAATCCCAATAATTCCAATATTTTCAATACTATGATAGGCAAGCAATCTTTTCAGATCGTGCTGCACAATCGCCATCATCACACCATAAAGTCCTGATGCCAAAGAGATAAACAATATGAAAATACCAACATAGAGCATATCGGATTGCAAAGAGAGGATAACTCTTAAAATTCCATAAACACCCATTTTAATGATCACCGAGCTCATCACGGCAGACACATGAGAGGGTGCGGCAGGATGTGCATGTGGCAGCCATGTATGCAATGGGATGAATCCTGCTTTGATTCCAAAGCCAACGAAAAAAATCAAAAACAGCCAAAAATTTCCATGGGATCCAAAGGCATTAAGAAGATTCTCCGAAGCAAAGGCATCACCCAAACTATCAAAAGAAGCTGTTCCGGTAAACTGGCCAACTAAAACAAATCCTACCAACAAGAACAGCAGGCCAATGTGCATTTGAATAAGGTAGCTTAGTCCTACTTTTAAAATTCCTTCTTTTTCCGAATCAAAAATAACAAGTAGAAATGATGACAATGCCATAAATTCCCATACTATCAAAAATGCCAATCCATCATACACCATGGTCACCAGAACCATGGAAAAATAAAGCCATAAATAGCTGAAATAATGAATTGAAAATTGATGCCCTTGTTTTTTATTCTCGTATGATTTGAGGTATCCCTTGGCATATATAATTCCTGTGAATACAGTGAAATTGATAATTAAAATGAAATATGACGCAAGCTTATCAATCGCCAATTCTGTGCCCCCCGGAAGGAAATAGATCATTTCAGACCAGTCATTTCCATAAATCAATGACTGTATTGCCAAATTGCTAGTAACAACTATAGTCAATACAATTAAAAATAGTGTTGCAAAATATTTTGCGGTTTTAGGCGCTGCAATTATCAGCAGGGAGCCCAAAGAGACCATCAACAAAAATATTTGTCCTGTCATTGGATTTTGAAAAAGATGAAAAAATTGAATAAATAGAATCAGAGAAAAATCATTTCTCTATAGGGCATTAAACCAAGTTTGGCAAAGAATCTATCTTGAAATTGCAGTGTAGAATATAAAGTGCGGTAGCACCAAGGGCAAATGAAGATTTTTGATTTTGGCTTATTAGTTCAGCACTTTGAAGCCCCAAGCCGGCTAATAATCTACCATTTAAATTGTTGATATCCGGATTATTGTCATCTCCAGAATCCAGATTACATCTCCAATCTTGTAATTCTCTTTCTTCCAGCGATTCCGTTTCCTCCTCCAGTTCTATTAATATTTTGGATTCTTTGGATAAGATATCTGACAACCCAAGAAACGCTGGCATTGTAAATGCCAAGGTGAGTATTAAGCTTATTATGGTTCGTCCAAGTGTCTTCACAACTACCTTTAAATATAATTGAATTAAGCGTATATACACCTGTTTCGCAAAGTATTTACAATAACATCTGGTCGACAGCAGTTTTGCTCAATTGTAAAAATCAAATAAACTGATCTTTTATTACTTAGGATTGAAAAGAACTTCAAAAGGCACCTCCCGATAATCAGGAAAGTGCCTATACTCAACTTACCTGAGTTAAAAACTTACATGGCATTGAATCACTGCCATTCCTTTTCTGGTATTTAATACATTTTCCCCTGCTATTGAAGCATAAGCAGGTCGGTTTTGATACACAAAACTTAGTTTGGTTCCTTGCGTTCCATCCAAATAATAATTAGCACCAAGCTCATACATAGCCATGTTTTCAGCCAAATAATCAAATTGAGAATATTGAATTGCGGCGAATGGTTGAATTTTACCTCCTTCATTCAAGATGTTTTCTCCAAATAAAAATCCAATTTGGCTATAAAAAGTGTTACCAGTCCCAATCATCGGAAGCGCATTACCAAAACCTCCGGGCGTCACTCCAGTGGAGCCCGTCGCGGGGTTATTCACACCAATGTTCCGGATATAATTTTTTCCAAAATCGAAATTTGAAAATGCTGCATAAAATGTCAATGCCTCCTTATCCGAGAGTGGTTGATCATAAAAAACATCGACATTATAAAGCGCCATGTCATTTTGAATAGAATTTCCAGTTCCGTCAAGCGCCCACATCGCATCTTTTTGATAAATGAAACCAGCTCCGACATTAAACATTCTCTTAGTTCCTAGATACGAACCAACCTGATAGGGCGTCAGGTTCGATTCTTTGTCCAAAAACATAAATTTGAAATACCCCTGATACTGCTTATTGGCTGGCATATTTGAGAAAGAGAAATCCGTCGAAGTAGGTGCCAAATCTGTGGTGGCCAAACCAGTAATAGTCATTGGTTGTGTGATAGCTACACGATAATCCAATTTACCAATTTGACCTTTCGCATAAATGCTCAGCTTTCTTAAAAACTGGTCATTGACACCATTAGTTGATTGTTGATAAAGAGGTGCATCTAGCGTGAGAAATGATCCCACACTTGGTGCTGAATATCTTGACAAACCACTCCAACCCGTAAGTCCAGCCCCTATACTCAACTGATCTTTCACAAGGGAATATTCAATGATTGCATCATGGAAAAATGTACCGGTATATTTAGTAGAATGATAGTTGAAATTGTTTTGACCAAACTGTGAATAAAAAAATACACGGTCCGTAAGCTGTCCATAGATTTGAAATCTCAACCTGCGGATACTTATGTCACTATAGCTTCCTGTCGATTGTCCATTGATGGTGGTTCCGGGATTCATTTGAGTATTTCTCAACCATATTTGTGCAAGACCTGTAAAACGAACATAATGTTCGCCCGACTCATTAAGATCATATTTTAACGCCTTATTTTGTGCCTCCAAATCTATATGTGATAAGACCGCTGCACCAATAAAAAAACAAAAGAGAATCCTTTTAAATGTTTTCATTTTATATAATATTTTTAAAATTTAAGTAAGCAGAAATAGAATTAGCCTAAAGAAGTCTGACCAAATGCCTTTTACACTTCGCCTTTTTGGCAAAGCCATTGATTCTCAGTGTTCCAGAACAAAACCTGATATGCAAATTCAGAAACCCTTTTTGACCTAATCAATTATTAATCAAACAAAACCGTGAATTATCTCCTGTTAGTTTCAATAATATAAGCCGGACGAACCAAAGTTGAATTTTGATTCGCCCTGCACTTATTTTATCTATTTATTTAACCAGCAATTGATGTGACATGCCTAAAACAGGAATCAAAGATTTACAGAATTCTATCAATTCCTTTAAGCTAGCTATATCATCTTTCCCATCAAATCTGTAAATCATGATAGTCTTACCATCAGATTCGAAGTGAAATTTTGGATGAGATTCCAACAATCCAATTAGATCAGCGGTAAAGAATTTGCGAATTTCCTCTTCATCTGGCCCTTTTAAAAGGAACTTGTCAGAGAAAATCGGATGATTTTCAAAATCTATATCATTGAAGCCCGATAGTTCCGCAAGCTTATCAAAGAAACTTTCCTCCTCAGCAGTAAATACTGGTAGTCGTTTATCAGATTTGATGATTACAGTGGGAATGATGTTGGTAGCAGATTTGGTTTGAGCATCAGCATCAAATTCAATCTCAAAAAATTCAAATGCAACGTGATCCACATTGCCTTTAATAGTATTTTGTGCAAAATGCATCAAACCCTTTTTAGCAAAGTGAAAAGACCTTAGCATCTTATTATTTTCGATCGTTTTTTCAGCTTTAAATCCCCAACCATTTTCAACTGCCAATTTTGCCAAGGCGACCTGATGATCGCTTAAGGACAATACTTCATATTGATCAGTTGACTTAATCGCGATTTTAGCTGACAATGGATGATTTGTCTCAGATCTAAGGTGATTGTCATTGATGATTTCGAAATCAACATCTTTCACATGATACTCTTTTTCAATATTATGCAAATGGTGCATCACAGAGTGATCAATTAGTTTCACATTACTCATATCTAGAATGATTGCAGTATTTCCATGGCTCATGATTTTCTTCTTTAAACCGAGGTAATTACTGAATACCAATGTTCCTGATGGTTTTAAAACCACTTGAGAACCGACTGATTCCTCTTTTAACCTCACTTTGAAAAGATTACCAATACTTGTTCCTTTTAGCAGGCAAAAAACAAGATTAACCAATATTCCGACACCCACTCCTATGACCAAGTCAGTGACTAAAACCATGATAATGGTAATTACAAAAACCACCAATTCTGCTTTTCCTGTTTCGTAAACATGCTTAAACTCCTTTGGAGAGGCGAGTCTGTACCCAGTAAATAATAGCATAGCCGCCAAAGCAGATAATGGAATATGATTGATAATAGGACCTCCAATTAATAAAAATAATAGCAGAAAAGAACCATGGAAAAAATTTGACCATTGTGTCTTACCACCACCACTCACATTGGCTGAGCTACGAACTATCTCCGAAATCATTGGCAGACCGCCTATCAAACTTGAAAATGAAGATCCAGCTCCAAGGGCCTTCAAATCCTTGTTCAAATTGGTTTTACGCTGCATCGGATCTAAAGAATCTACTGCAATTGCACTCAATACTGATTCAAGGGCTGTCACAAGAGCAATGGTCGTAACTGATATCCAAAAGGCCCCTGTCAAAAATTTACCAAAATCCGGTAGTGCAAATCCATCTGACAACTTATCGGGTAAGTGAACTAATAATTGAGGTCCTACCTTATGTGCCTCACCTAGGAAAATAACACTGTGTTCATGCTCAAAATCCAACAAAAATTCTAGTGGAATGGCCACAATAAGTACCCAAACCGGTGCAGGAATTATTCGTATGATTCGGTTATTGGTTTTCGGATAAAAAATCAAGATCAGCAAAGACACCAGGGCTATCAGGATCACTTCAGGATTAGCATGTTTCAGGGCAATAGGTATTTCAGTCATAATTTCATAAAACTCATGACCATGTGCTCTTACGGCAACCGCCACAAAAAACTGCTTTACGATAATTATGATACCAATAGCTGCCAACATGCCGTGAACAGCAGCGGTGGGGAAAAAGTCGCCAAATTTTCCTGCCTTTAAAAAGCCAAATAGGGTAATAATAATACCTGCTACGAATATGGCAGAAAGGGCATATTTATAACCCGCAACATTGTCTCCTTGACCCAACATTTCAATGGCACTGATATTAACTACTATCAGTCCTGCAGCAGGGCCAACAATAGTCACAAACGACCCATTGAGCCGGGATACTACCATACCTCCAATAATCGCTGCAAAAATCCCAGCTATTGGAGGAAAACCAGAAGCCAATGCAATCCCTAAACTCAAGGGAAGGGCTATCAGGGAAACATTAAAACCAGACTTAAGATCATCTTTCCAGTGTTCTTTTAAGTTTGCTAATCCTATTTGTATCGCATTCATTTATTTAATTTTTAAGATTTTTAATTTTTTTTTAAGCGTTTGTTTAAGCTGATCGATGAGGGATCTCATGGTAAGACTTGTTATGCGGCCCCAGGAATATCCTGGAATAAATTCGCATAAGAGCTAATCCATCAGCAATCAGACTTGTAGATATCAATAATGTTAAGAAAAATTGGTTTTCATGGATATGGCTATAAATGAGATCCTCTCCCAAAAAAGTAGTGGTTATTGGAAACCCCGCCATGCCAAGACATGCCACCAAAAACAGAAATCCCGCCCACTTGTGTTCATAAACATGACCGTAAAAATCATTGAGGTCAAGTTGCCCTTCTTTCTTTTTCAGCCATATCAATACCCATGAACCAAGAATAGCTGAGACAACTACTCCAGATAAATAGATGACAATATGTGAAAAGCTAAAATGTTCGTTGAATGATACCGCCAATGCAATCCAGAAATGATTGAATGCAACCAAAAGCCAGCTAAACTGAACATTTTTCCTTTCTGAAAAGGATTTGATCACAAGCAAAAGTCCGATGAAAGCAAATAATAAAGGCAAATAATGGATCCAGTTAGCATCTTCTGGTAGGTTCCCATTCAAGAGCATGTACCACCCTAAAATAAAAATCGGAATGAATACTGCAGCAAAAGATATTGGGTTTATAAAGCCAATTTTTCTTCCTACTCTTTTGAACGGGTTCCACAAATACCTGAACATATAGGTATCGAGATTCCATTCTTTCACGCTCAACACATATATGGAATTTGTAAGTACATCAAAAACCAATTTTCCTTTTGGTTTAATCACCGGACTGAACTTATACTGCTGCTCGCGGATCAAATAGGTCACAACAGAAGGTGAAACCAATAATTGATAACTTCTCAAAAAGGCATTTCCCGCAAAGTGTATCAGCGCCAGTATATCTAATCCCAAGGCCACTTCAATAAAGATCAATCCAATCTGAGCAATTGAAGAATACGCAACTTGTGACTTAACTGATGATTGCACCCGACCTGCCATTGTTGTAATAACACTCGTCAAAGCGCCCAATATTCCAACCGCCCATCTGAACTCTACCTGATTTTCCCATAATGGAAAAGTTCGTAATAACATGAAAACACCAATATGCACCGAGAGTGAACTATAGAAAATAGCACTGGATGGTGTAGGGCCTTCCATGGCTCTTGGCAACCATGATGAAAATGGAAACTGGGCAGATTTAACATATGCCGCAATCAATACCATAACCGATATAAACAGCAGCATCCAAAAATGATTTTGCAACTCAGCATTAACTATAGCGGTGTTATTCAACTCTAGAAATGTCACGTTGTGATGCCAAAGATGATGACTCATCCACATGGCCAAAATCATACAAATATCACCCAAACGGTAAATAGAAAATACTTTGAATGCATTCCGAACAGGCATATACCGATACCTATAAAATCCTATCAGCAAGAAGGAAGATATCCCGAGCACTTCCCAACCAATAAAAAGGGTTTCAAAATTTCCCGCGAAAATGGTAATGTTATACCCTAGGTAAAAGAACAATATGGTATTAAAAAATCGCTTATATCCATTCTCCCTGTGCAGATAATACCTGCTGTACATCGTAATAAGGAATGTCAAAAAGGAGCCTACGAGCAGATATGTAGCTGTGACATAATCGAAATATAAGTCAATCAAAAACTCATATTCTTCATTTTTATACAAAACAAACTCCTTGACGTTGAGTACATGATGTCCCTGAATGATCCAATAAATTACAAATGCCATAGCTGCCACGTGTTGAATGGCTGCCGTGCTAAACGCTACCCAAGAATTAAGCGATTCGTTCTTTTTAGGAACAAAAATGCTCACAACAAATCCTGTGAAAGGTATGAGTATAAATAATGTTAAAATAAAATCCATCGTTTTCATCATTTAAACCATTTGAAATACCGGCAAATTCTCCGAGTTGGATTCAATCAAGATCTGTATCTCCTCTGGGAGCAGCTCGCTAATGTCTTTCAACATTGGCTCATAAAGATGAAGGTGACCGTCTTTGAAATGATATACTTCTCTCGTTTCAGGATGTATTACCGCCAAGATCACCCACTCATTTATAAACCACTCATATGTAGATGCATTTCGCTGTATGGTATCCAAAACGACATCTGGGATCTGCTCGATTATAAGCATCAGTCGGATGGGATCATGAACTTCCACCATTTGTATGGGTAAACCTGGCCTCAAATCACCTTCAAACCCATTAGCCACACCAATCAATCCCATCACATTATGAGGAAGTTTACTCCCTGCACCCAATCGCTCATTGTCCACCCTCGAAAAAAAATACTCCAGGTTAATACCTCCACAAACTGGCGCAGCAGCGTTGATGATATTGAGCAGATACTTGCCATCAGGGTCTACCTTGTAGTCATAACTGTTTAGGAATGCTCGCCTATCAAGAAAAAGCCTGTTGTTCAATTCCTTGCGGCCTACAATGCAAAGTGAATTTGTCGCGTGATTTAATTCTGGCCTTGGCTCGAACAGTGACACAGATCTTTGCTGTACCTCTTCATACACTTTATGAAGTTTTTTCCTTGAATTTATCGACATAAACCGTCGTGATCTTTCTCTGGCGTTATTCATCAGAGCCTCTTTGAACGCAGTTACATTTTCACGATGTTGCTTTAGATTATGTGGTGTTAGTAGCTCTTCATCATAGAACACAATGGCATCTCGAGTGGTATCATGAAGACCACCTACAAATTCTGTAGAAATAGGAATAACTATTCCCTTATTTGCTAATTTTTCCCTTACGATACGATGATTTGCCATGAAACTAATAGCTCTGGCGTTGGCCGATCCCGGTCTACCAGAACACGCCCCACAATCATAACCGGCATAGTGGGTGTTGTTTGCGCTACTTGCACCATGACCAATCATATACACCACGGGGGCAAAATTTGATACCAGACCTGTACTCATGAGTACAGCTTCCACCCGATCCACCATTTCCTCAATGGTATATCCTATCTGCAATCCATCTTTGATATGTTCTATGCTGCGATTTTCCACCGTAAGGTTCGAAAACTCATCCATATGATTGAAAGATGATGATGATGCAGGACTCAAGCTAGGTTTGAATATGTTGAACATCATTTTGATCGCTGACCAGAAACCAAGTGTATTGGTAATGAGCCATCCTCGAAATAGCGATTGAGTTGTTTTGGTAAAATACAAATCAGAACCGTTCTTACGATTGATGCTCACCTCCATGATCAAGTGTTTTGGCGACAAGGGCGCAGGACATACCTTAGTATAGAACCTAGCATCTTTGGGCTGATAATAGGTGTCTATTGCAAAATGACCCGGAGTACCAAAAGTTGCACAATTAGGATCCGCTTGTTCCACGTATCGCCTGATCGAGCATTCCCTATCATCAATGCAGAAAAAGGCTTGAAAAGAAGGTGTTGTCTTCTTTGATTTGATAACTTTCTGGTATTTGATTCCAGAGAGTACCTTGTCATAGTAAGTCCACTCATAAGCTTCCTGCCATGTGTTGAGCACCTCGTCAAGTTCTGTTAACGGTACATATTCGAATATATCGAATGGTTCAAAAGTGCCACTCTGAGATACCGGCTTCCATCTATTTCCAAGCGTATTGTCAAGATTATCAATCTCTAATAGCAACTCCAAAAATATCACCTCCTTAAGGCTAATTTTTCGAGTATCAAGTAAAGATTGAGGGTTCCGCTCAATATTGGCAACTAAACCTGACCAACCTGGATGTCCAAATTGTTGATCGAAAAGATATTGGTAATACAGTTGCTCATCTCCTACCAGTATTTCTAGCAAATGAACCAATTTGACTTCCGGATCAAACAACAATTTTCGAGTTCTTTCAGTCTTAAAAAAACTGACCCAGCTATTGTGTTCTAATCGCCTCATTGACCCTAAAAAAGTCTCATCAATGATTGGAAATTTAATGATAGCAATGCCCTGATCCAGATAACTATTGAGTATTCTGAAAAGATTGGTGTTTACAATCGTGTTAAGATCAATATGATATTTGTCTTTCCATACTTTTCTTAGGTTGCCAACCCGTATAGTATTTGGAGAATCATAGGATCCGTAAAGAAGCTTATCTAGCCAATCTTTATATACGTTTTCACCGTGACGTTTTTCTATTACTTTTTTCGTTACATCAAGCCTTATCTTTTTCTGCACATAGAGATCTCTATATTCACCAAGTGAAAGAGATACTTTATATCCAAAAATTTTAGCAGCATTTCGAATTGCAACTTCAAATTTTTCGGTTTGAAAAGCATGTAAAGTATTGTGATGTATAAAGTCTTTTAATGGCGCCTGCGCAGGTAAATAGTGCGCCAAATCTTTCAGGCATTGATCTACCTGAAATTGATTTTTAGACATAGTCTTCTATTAAATTAATTCTTTGAAAATTCTATTTTAGAATGCCCAATGGCTCACTTCTTGAGTGAACCGACGGGTAAAAACAAAGAATTAGAATGAATAGATTTTGAGATTGCAAAAAAGCAAGTAAAGGGGTACTGTGGCAGTTAATGTTATAGAACTTTCAGAAATTAACTGCCGACGATTCCCCGGGTAAGGAAAGAAGTCAAAAGAGGGTACAAGGAATCCAAAATCTCCATCTCCAACTGATGAGTCAAGAAGAAATTTGATAAAATCTAAACGGGATTCGCTGGCATCTTTTAGTTCCTCCTCATATTCAAACTCAATTTTATCTTCATCTTG
>JBLICU010000071.1:0-17304 GCA_047632435.1 Cyclobacteriaceae bacterium | reverse complement strand
GAATTCATTCATAATATGGCAAATGCCAAAATGAAGAAGTACGTTGTTTTGCTTGAGCATTTGTTAGAACAAATGAAGTTTCCTAATCATAAGACTGAAGCACGCATTTTGGCGACTTTATTCGATGGCATTGCGATTCAGTTTTTGGTTTTGAAAGAGGACTATCCACTCGATGAAATAGAAGCCATGTTGATAAAAAAATATTGTTCCTGATTGTCTATCTGAAATAAATAGCAGATTTTAAATGTGTACTAAATGAAAATTATTTTCACATTATTAGTTATCACGATTTCATTTCAAGCAAGTCATTCACAAAGTGCCAAGGAGATTGTGGATAAGGCCAATCAAAATATGCAGGGAAATACCAACGAGTCTGTGATGATCATGCAGATCATTCGACCTGAATGGACCCGTGAAATCGCCATGAAAAGCTGGGCAAAAGGTACCGATTATAGCCTTGTGCTGATTACAGCCCCTGCACGTGACAATGGTGCGGCTTTCCTGAAAAGAAAGCAAGAGTTATGGAACTGGCAGCCAACTATCAAGCGTGTGATAAAAATGCCTCCCTCTATGATGGTGCAATCATGGATGGGTTCGGATTTCACCAATGATGATTTGGTAAAGCAATCGTCAATTGTAGATGATTACACTCACAAAATTCTGAAGGATACTTCTATAGTGGGTCATGTAGCCTGGAAATTAGAATTAATCCCACTGAAAGAAGCGGCTGTTGTTTGGGGCAAAATTGAAGTCTACATTGATAAAAAAGACTACCTACAACTTTTGGTAAAGTACTATGACGAAGATGATTTTCTCATCAATACCATGGTCATGTCGGATATCAAGGAAATGGATGGTCGGCTCATACCTGCAAGAATGGAGGTGATTCCTGCAGAAAATCCGGAACAAAAAACCGTGATCATTTATGAAAGCTTGAAATTTGACATCCCTATGAATGACGATTTCTTTTCGTTGCAAAACATGAAAAGGATTAGATAAACCTAAAGCAAATGTACTTAACACTGGCCTGGAGAAATATCTGGAGAAACAAACGACGAAGCTATATCACCATCGGGTCGATCACTTTTGCCGTGTTACTTGCCTGCTCGATGAGATCTATGCAGCTGGGATCCTACGATAGAATGATAGAAAATGCCGCCAGATTTTATACTGGTTACATCCAAATTCACGAAAATGGTTTTTGGTCAGATAAATCCATTGACAACAGCTTTGTCTATGACCAGCAGCTGATAGATACAATCTCTACTGTTACTGGTGTGGATATTGTAGTTCCACGACTGGAGTCATTTGCATTGGTATCATTCGCACAAAAAACCAAAGGTGGATTAGTCATGGGGGTTGACCCTGATCGGGAAGACGAGCTAACTCGCGTTCGAGACAAAATAGTTGCCGGCTCCTATATAGCAAGCGATGACCGATCCATCATGATTTCTGAAGGTCTGGCCACCTATCTCAAGGCTGGTGTTGGCGACTCCATCGTCTTGATAGGTCAGGGTTTTCATGGCGCCAACTCAGTGGGAATATACCCCATAAAAGGGATCATGAAATTTCCTTCTCCAGCCCAAAACAACGGAACCATCTATCTCCCACTCAAAGAAGCACAATGGCTGTATGCCGTGGAAAATCGACTGACTAGTTTGGCATTGGTCATAGATCAGGCCAAAAATACCGACAGAATAGTGGCTGATATTTCAAATCGAGTAGATACGGAGCAACTCGAAGTAATGAGTTGGGAAACCATGATGCCCGATTTGGTGCAAGGGATAGAAGTGGACAATATAAGCGGCAAAATGATGATTTGGATCCTTTATGCCGTCATAGGTTTTGGTATGTTTGGCACTTTTCTCATGATGACTGCTGAGCGCATGTATGAATTTGGTGTTTTGATATCGATTGGCATGAAGCGTGTCCAATTACAATGGGCCATATTTCTTGAAATGCTCATCATGTCATCTATAGGGGTTGCTTTAGGCGTGTCTATCACACTTCCTTTCTTAATTTATTACTATCACCATCCTATATTTTTTACAGGAGAATCAGCAGAGGCCATAGAGAAATTTGGGGTGGAGCCGGCTTATTTCTTTTCGCTTCAGCCATCCCTATTTTATAGTCAGGCTTGGGTCATTTTTGTGATGGCAGTGATCCTGGGATTGTATCCACTCATAGTTTTATTACGCCTCAAGCCTGTCAAGGCCATGCGAGGCGCTTAACCGACAGTTATTATGGTCATCATTTTAGCATGGAGAAATATTTGGAGAAACAAAGGTAGAAGCCTTGTGGTGATGAGTTCAATAGTGGTTGGAATCTGGGCATTGATCTTTGGCCATGGGTTTATGAATGGATTTATAGTTGGCTATATGGCCGAAATCATCAATCACGATGTTTCCAATTTACAAATTCATAATCACGGTTTTAAAAATGATTATGACGTGACCCTTTACCTGAAAAATGGGAATGAAAAAGCATTGGAAATAGCCAATTGGAATGGCGTAAAAGCTGTAGCTACTCGCGCACTTGTGAATGGCATGATCGCGTCACCAAGAAAAGCTGCAGGTGTGCATATCAGGGGAATTGATGTACTGAAAGAATCCCATGTAACTGGCCTTGATTCTTTGATTTCAGAAGGTTCTTTTTTTCAAAACATCGATCGAAATCCTATCGTCATTGGAAATAAGCTGGCGGAAGAACTGAAAGTGAAAGTCCGATCAAAAGTCGTTTTGACATTCAATGATTCCAGTGGAACCATTTCGGCGGCTGCCTTTCGAGTGGATGGAATCATCACAAGTTCATCTTTGAATATTAGCAAGGAATATGCCTTTGTTCGTCAGGAAGACTTAACTCGTATCTTGGGTTTGGAGGGACAAATCCATGAGATTGCCATACTCTCAGACCCCCATTTTGATGAATCTCAGATCCTAACACAATATCAAACCAAATATCCCGACGATCTGATCGAGACCTGGAAGCAAATTGCACCCGAACTGGCCTTGATGCAGGAAATGTATGGAAGTATGCTTTATGTATTGATGGTCATCATCATGCTGGCGTTGGTGTTTGGAATAGTTAACACCATGCTCATGGCCGTGTTGGAAAGAACCAAAGAGCTGGGCATGCTGATGGCTGTGGGTATGTCCAAAATTCGCGTGTACCTTTTGGTGATGCTGGAAACTATATTCCTTGGGATTATCAGTGCTCCTTTCGGACTCCTTCTCGGGTTTTCCACCATCACACATTACACCAACAATGGTGTGGATCTGTCAGAATACTCAGAAGGACTTGCTGCCTATGGTTACAGCTCTATACTTTATCCTTACGTAGAAAGTGAAGCTTATTCCACGATTGTTATTGCTGTGATTATTACAGCCATTATCGGAGCAATTTACCCAGCCTGGAAAGCCATAAAACTCAGACCAGTTGAAGCCCTGCGTACTCTTTGAATTAAATATTATTGCTATGAGTGTCATCAAAACTGAAAAAATTACCAAGGTTTACAATCACAATGTAGTGCCTGTGTATGCACTAAACGGAGTGAGTATTGAGATTGAAAAAGGAGAATTTACCGCTATTGTTGGCCCATCAGGTTGCGGCAAAACAACGCTATTAAATATTCTTGGCGGTTTGGATTATCCAACCTCTGGCACGGTTGAGTTAGCTAATACCAACATCACGGCCATGAGCGACAGTCAACTGATTAACTTCAGATTAAAAAACATTGGATTCGTTTTTCAGGCGTATAACTTGATTCCTGTACTTACTACTTTGGAGAATGTAGAATTTATCATGCTCCTTCAGAAGGTTTCAAAAAAGGAAAGAATTGCCAGATCGATGGATTTACTCACTCAAATGGGAATCGCTGAGAAAGCCAATCAGCGACCGTCGCAGCTTTCCGGTGGGCAGCAGCAGCGTGTAGCCGTCGCTCGCGCACTGGCTTCTAAACCACAGTTCATCCTTGCCGATGAGCCTACAGCCAATCTGGATTCAAAATCTACAAGCGATCTACTTGACATCATGTCTGCCATGAACCAAGAAGAGGGGGCAACATTCGTATTCTCTACACATGATCAAAGAGTCATTGATAAGGCGCGAAGAGTAATCACGCTTGTGGATGGCGCAGTAGTAAACGACGAGCGCAAATGAAAACGGCTATTTGGTTCTGCTTGATGACGGTCCCATTTTTGAGCATGGCTCAGGAGGACGAAGCACCCAAATTCACCACACATGGCTATATCAAAGACATGGCTACCTTCAATTTCATCGGAAAGGATCACACACAAATTGACAACCTGATTCATCACCGCCTGAATTTCGCATGGTTTCCTACCAAATACCTGACAGGAAAATTAGAATTTAGAACGAGGGTATTCCACGGAGATCAGCTTCGCATCATTCCTGATTATGGTAGCTTCATCGATGTGAATAATGATTATTTTGATTGGTCTTACATGCCAGTGAACAATAGCAAAACAGTCATTCACAGCATGATTGACCGCTTTTATGTTCAATGGAATAAAAACGATTGGGAGATCACCGCCGGAAGACAGAGAATCAACTGGGGCGTAAATCTTGCATGGAACCCAAATGATTTATTTAACACCTATTCCTTTTTTGATTTCGACTATGAAGAAAGGCCAGGAAGCGATGCACTTCGAATTAGAAAATATACAGGGTTCGCATCAGAAGTCGAATTTGCGATTAAAATGGCGGACAATTTGGAAGACCTTACGGCTGCCTTTCGTTATCAGTTCAACAAGTGCAATTATGATATTCAGTTTCTCGCAGGACTGATGGAAAAAAACCTGACCATTGGTACTGGTTGGGCTGGCAATCTGTCCAATGCTGGTTTCAAGGGGGAAATTACCTACCTGAATAATCCAGATGCTGGTGAAGATGGCTTGCTCGCTTCTGCCACTGTCGATTATTCCTTCGCCAATTCGCTCTATCTGAATGGCGCCTTTCTCTATTCATCCTTTGGAGCCAAAGACCCAACAGCTTTTGTGGTGGATACCCGATCCAATCTTAACATTCAATCACTTTCTCCATATCGTTGGTCTACTTTTATTCAAGCCTCCTACCCTATCCACCCGTTGGTCAATCTCGGTCTTTCGAATATCTTTTTTCCGTCTGACGGATCCGTTTTCTTAAATCCATTTATCACTTATTCCATCAAAGAAAATTTTGATCTTGACCTGATCAGCCAACTCTATTTTGGAGATAATTTAAAGGGCAAATATGACGCCTTGGCTAAGGTTGTTTATTTGCGGGTGAAGTGGAGTTATTGAGGGAAGGAGTTGTTAAAAAACCAAAAATCCTCCCCGTTTTCACGAGAAGAATTTTCAAATCTAAACCACTCTCCCTATTCCATCTCTACTATTCTGCCAAAAAGTGATCAAATAAATGGTGTTATTTTTAATTTGATAGTAAAGTGTAACGTGCTTATTGATCACGAATTTGTAAATGCTTCTGGCTTTATCAAAACTGAGGAAAGTGGTTGGTTTTGAGGAGATTATCTCTAATCATGCATCTATTCTATCAAGAAAATTCGATGCTGCCATGGTTCCAAACTTGGATTCTAAAAATAAAATAGTCTGGCTAATGTCCTCTTTGGCCAATTCAGACCATTCAATTTTCATTTATTCAACTGCTTTCTGAACCCAGCCATTACCTGATCATGCGTAACAGTTTTCCCGGCCTCAATCTGCGCAAGCCCTTTTTCTATAGCTTCTTTTTCTTCCAAACCCAACTCATCTATCTCATCCATTTTATGTGACTTGAGTAAATTGACAACTAAACCATAAGCTTGATCCACTTGATCATCACTTAAGCTTTCTATGCGCTTATGAAGGTCTTTCTTTAAGTCGTTCATATACATTGATTGAATTGTTCCTAATAAAGTTAATAAAACGAATTGGCTTTGATGACAAAAACCCTCCCCGTTTTCACGAGAAGGGCTTTCTTATCTATATGAATAGAGCAACTAAAACAAACGGCTCGGCCAGAGAGGCTCGACCTTAGTCTAATAAAATAAAGCCTGAAACAAATTGAGTGGCTAAGTGCCTAAGCAACTAAAACCACAACTTACTTCTTCTCTTCGTTTACCTCTTCGAATTCAACATCAGAAACATCAGAATCTGAAGACTCATTATTTGCATCACCTGCCGGATCAGCACCTTGAGCTGCCTCAGCGCCACCTGCTGCACCCTGAGCTGCATAAATCTCCTGAGAGGCTGCTTCCCATGCTTTGTTGAGCACTTCTGTTCCAGCATCAATAGCTGCGATATCTTGTGCAGCATGAGCTTCTTTCAGTTTTGTCAATGCTCCTTCGATGGCTGTTTTGTTACCTTCAGAAAGTTTATCACCGTACTCTTTCACTTGTTTTTCTGTTTGGAAAATCAATGAATCAGCCTGGTTTACTTTTTCTACTTTCTCTTTGATGATTTTATCAGAATCCGCATTGGCCTGAGCTTCCTGCTTCATTTTCTCAATTTCTGCATCTGTCAGACCAGAAGAAGCTTCAATTCGGATTTTTTGCTCCTTATTGGTTCCTTTATCTTTTGCAGATACATGAAGAATACCATTCGCATCTATATCAAAGGTTACCTCAATCTGAGGAATACCTCTTGGTGCTGGTGGAATTCCATCTAAGTGGAAACGACCGATAGATCTGTTGTCCTTTGCCATTGGTCGCTCGCCTTGCAGAATGTGAATTTCCACTGACGGCTGATGATCAGATGCCGTTGAGAAAGTCTCTGACTTCTTAGAAGGAATCGTAGTATTTGATTCAATCAATTTAGTCATCACACCACCCATGGTTTCGATACCCAATGAAAGCGGAGTTACATCCAAAAGAAGTACATCCTTCACTTCACCTGTCAATACACCACCTTGAATCGCAGCACCGATAGCCACAACTTCATCAGGATTTACACCTTTTGATGGTTTCTTACCGAAGAACTTCTCTACTTCCTCCTGAATTCTAGGCATACGTGTAGATCCTCCAACAAGAATCACTTCATCAATTTCAGATGCAGAAAGACCAGAATCTTGAAGCGCTTTTTTACAAGGCTCCATTGATCTTCTCACCAAATCTTCGCTCAATTGCTCAAACTTGCTTCTGCTCAATGATCGCACTAGGTGCTTTGGAATACCATCTACAGGCATGATATATGGCAAGTTGATCTCAGTCGAAGAAGAACTTGAAAGCTCAATTTTCGCTTTCTCAGAAGCTTCTTTCAACCTCTGAAGTGCCATCGGATCTTTTCTCAGATCAATTCCTTCATCCTTTTTAAACTCCTCTGCCAACCAGTTCATGATCACAGCATCAAAGTCGTCACCACCCAAGTGAACATCACCATTGGTAGATTTTACTTCAAATACACCATCACCAAGTTCAAGAATTGAAATATCGAATGTACCACCACCAAGGTCATACACAGCAATTTTCATATCTGCATTTTTCTTATCAAGACCATATGCCAAAGCAGCGGCTGTAGGCTCGTTGATAATTCTTTTTACTTCAAGACCTGCAATCTGACCTGCTTCTTTTGTAGCCTGACGCTCAGAATCGTTGAAGTAGGCAGGTACGGTAATCACCGCTTCAGTCACTTCATGTCCTAGAAAATCTTCAGCAGTCGCCTTCATTTTCTGAAGAATCATAGCTGATAATTCCTGAGGAGTATAATTTCTATCTCCAATCTTCACTCTCACAACGTCATTACTTCCTGCTTCCAGAGTATAAGACATGTTTTTTCTTTCTTCAGATACCTCAGAGAATTTCTTACCCATGAATCGCTTCACAGAACTTACAGTATTCTGAGGGTTTGTTATGGCCTGACGTTTCGCCGGGTCACCAACTTTTCTTTCGCCGTTACCATTGTCCAAAAATGCTACGATAGATGGTGTGGTTCTGTGCCCTTCGCTGTTCTGAATCACTACTGGCTCATTTCCTTCCATTACCGCCACACAAGAGTTGGTAGTACCTAGGTCTATGCCGATAATTTTTCCCATTACTTTATTTATTTTTAAGATTTTTAAAATTCAAACGTATTCTGCATTAATCAATGGTTGTGCCAAGTGACTTTTCGAGGAATTTTGTCAGACTAATCGTGACACAATGTCAGAATCGGGAAGTGAACATGCTACTTGATCCACCCATATTGACTGATAAGTAAGCTTCATGTGGAATGAAGCATTGAAAATTTTGAATTTCAAATGATCATCTTTTCGCTAAATTTTTAACCGGGGTTGGAAACTCTAAGTAATTTCATGTGTCATTAGTGCGTAAAGCTTCTTCAACATGAGATTATTAATATCAATCATTGCCTTCTTATTCTATTCAGCCATTTTTTCACAGGATATAGTTTCCGATGATAAATACGATTACATCACTGATTTTGGTACCAAAGGACATTCCGGCTGGGCACTAGTCAAGCAAGATGGAATGGTGGGATTTATTGATAGGTCCGGAAAAGAAGTGGTTCCTCCTATTTACGAACGCATTTGGAATTTTGGTGAGCAAGGAAATAGCAACTGGGCAATGATATCCATTTATGGTCGCTTTGGGTTTATTAATCTTGATGGAAAAATAGTAGTAAATACTGAATATGACCGGATCAGAAATTTCGGAACTTTTCAATCGGGATGGGCCATGGTGGAGCAAAATGGAAAGCTGGGCTTCATTGATCGATCAGGCACAGTGATCGTTCCAATTATTTATGATGAAATAAGCTATTTCGGATCAAAAGGAATCCCGTGGGCAAAGGTAGAACTGAATGGCCGTGAGGGATTTATCGACAAGGCCGGCGCACAAATCATCAAACCTATTTACGAAACCATTACATCCTTCGGAGTTCAAAATTCCGACTGGGCCAAAATAGAAGTTTATGGCCGCTATGGATTTATTGATAAAGCTGGAAATGAAATTGTGAAACCTGAATATGAAGATATCTCTCCGTTCGGCACCAAAAACATTGATTGGGCATTGGTCAAGAAAAACAATCAATACGGTTTTATCGATCGAATGGGCAAGGAGATCGTGGTTCCTATTTATCAGGATATTCAATCATTCGGGAGCAAAGGTGTCGATTGGGCAAAAGTAAAATACAACAATAAATATGGCTTTATCGACCGAAGAGGAAAGCTCGTGGTAAGTCCAGTTTATGAAGAAATCTCCTATTTCAACAGAAACAAAAACAATTGGGCAGAAGTAAAGCGCGATGGGAAATATGGATTTCTAGATAAAAATGGATTGGAAATAGTTCCTGCAGTGCTTGATGATTTCAAGAATGACGAGATGTACGAATTGGAAGATGCATTTCCATCCAAAGGTTATGTGATTGATGGTCTTGGTGCTGTCAGGAAATTTTGGGTCAGTCCATTTGTAGGGGGTCATGCATTGGTAAAACACAAAAAGACTTTAAAACTTGGGGTGATCGATGATGACTATCAAATGATCATAGGCCCAGAACACGATAAAATTATTCTTGATGAGAATGGGCGTATTCATGTGTGGTAAATCAATCATTAATAGTTCTACAAAACCAAAAATTCTTCTTTCTCAAGAGGGATTTTCGTATCAGTATTTTATTTAAGATCAAATCCGATAAATCCAACCGTGAGTATCTTCGATCTCTCCGGTTTTGATTTTATCCAATGTATCAAGAAATTGATTAGAGTATTTTCTTGTCTCCATAGCTGGAAGTTCGTAATCAATACCATCGTTGTGAATCGTTTGAATCTGAGCTACTGTGGCCGCTGTTCCTGCACCAAAAGCTTCCTGAAGCGTCCCTTTTTCAATCGCTGATATTACCTCCGTTACGCGAATCGGTCGCTCTTCGACTTTCATACCCATATCACGAGCAAGCGTCAAGATGCTGTCTCTGGTAATCCCATTTAATATAGTATCTCCAGTAGGTGCTGTTATTAATGTATCATTAATAACAAACATCAGGTTCATTGTACCTGATTCTTCTACAAACTCATGTGTCTTTGCGTCCGTCCAGATAAGTTGATCATAACCTTGCTTAGCTGCATCCACTGCCGGTTTCAAAGCCGCAGCATAGTTCCCTCCCGTTTTTGCAAAGCCAGTTCCCCCAGCCGCCGCGCGTGTATAGTGTTTTTCTATTTTAACTTTTACAGGTTTTGAATAATAGGCTCCAACCGGTCCAGTAATTATCATAAATGAATAAGTATCAGACGGTCTGATACCAATATATGGATCCATCGCAATTTCGAATGGGCGGATATATAGTGAGGTGTTGGGTGAGTTGGGAACCCACGATGAATCCAGTTTCAAAAGCTCAGTCATTGCCTGCATAAATAGTTCCTCCGGCACAGGTGGCATGCACATTCTTTCGGCACTGATGATCAAACGCTTCGCGTTGGCTTCTGGTCTGAACACCAATATTGCTCCATCCTTACCTCGATAAGCCTTAAGCCCTTCGAAAATGGTAGAAGAATAATGCAGTGTGGTATTGGCCGGACTGACACTGATATTTCCGTAAGGGACAATTCTCATATCTTTCCATTCCCCATTGGCATAATCTGCCATGAACATATGGTCTGAATAGACCTTTCCAAAAACTGGATTTGTTAAATCCGTATTTTCTAATTTTGAATTTAAAGTTCTTTGAACTTTGATTTGCATTGTTTCCGTCATGCCACTAAATTTTAATCCTGATCTCCTGGAACCCATGGGGTTTCCGAAACTTTAAGTAATTGAGCCATTTTTCTGGACATCACAAAAAAATAATCCGATAGCCTGTTGATAAACGGGATGATATGTTCGTCAACTTGCTCTTGCAAATCCAGATTTATGATACTCCGTTCAGCTCGCCGACATACTGTCCGGCAAACGTGGCACAAAGATACCACCTGATGTCCACCGGGAAGGATGAAATTCTTTAATTCGGGCAATTCAGCTGTATATTTATCAATCCACAGTTCTAATTGGCGGATATGTGTTTGATCAATTTTGGGTAATTCAAATCCTTTAAAATCATTTTCAGTGGCTAAGATGGAACCAATGGTAAATAGCTTCTCCTGAATCCAATAGAACTGCTGCCCTATTTTAGCCTCAACTTCGGCCTGATCTTTAAGTAATCCAATAAATGAATTAAGCTCATCCACATTTCCGTACGCCTCAATGCGATAATGGGACTTTGGCACCTTCTTTCCTCCTAAAAGTGACGTATTTCCTTTATCACCAGTTTTTGTATATATCTTCATAGACTTAAATCAGGCGTGAACAATTTTTCTGATATTTTGATTGAGCTCATCTGATTCTATGAGACCATCTTTTAAGCGAATTATCCTGTGAGCATATTCCGCAATATCTTCTTCGTGTGTTACCATGATAATGGTATTTCCTTTGTCATGCAATTCTGCAAATAAATCCATGATGCCATACGAAGTTTTTGAATCTAGATTTCCAGTAGGCTCATCTGCCAAAATAATACTAGGATTATTTACCAAAGCCCTGGCAATGGCTACTCTTTGTCGCTGACCACCAGATAGTTCATTGGGCTTGTGATAGGCCCTATCCGCCAAACCGACACCATCCAATGAGGCCATCGCCATCTCCTCACGATCATCACGGTTGTATCCGGCATATACTAATGGTAGGCTTACATTCTCTAATGCTGAAGCACGAGGAAGCAAATTGAAGGTCTGAAAAACGAATCCAATTTCCTTATTTCTAATCTCTGCCAATTCATTTTCAGTAAGGTCGCTTACATTGTTGTTATTCAAAATGAAAGTACCTGATGAGGGTGTATCTAAACAACCAATAATGTTCATGAGCGTAGACTTCCCAGAACCGGACGCACCCATAAATGCCACATATTCTCCTCTTTCTATTTGAATAGAAATAGATTTAAGTGCATGAATGGTTTCACTGCCCATGACGTATCTTCTGGAAATCTCTTTGGTATCAATAATCAGACTCATGTGAATTTTTGGCTTAGATTGGCAAGTTAAATATTTGGACTACTAACCAAGACGGTTTTGAGTAGTTTTGGTTTGGTACATAGAAAACATTTATGATAAACGGAATCCTATTCATTTCATTTTTGGCATCACAACTTTTTCAGGGATGGGATACTTTAAGCAAGATCAAGATAGATTATCAATTTGATGAAATTTTGAATACCGAGATTGAAATTCCTGTCTTTTCGCAAGAACTAATGGCATTTAAATCAGAGGTTGTGAGCATCGAAGGATATGTGATTCCCTTGCAAAGCACTGAAGAACAAGATTATTTTGTGCTTTCGAGATTCCCTTACAATTCATGTTTTTTCTGTGGAAATGCTGGCCCTGAAACTGTTGCAGAAGTTTATTGCAAGAAGACCACCAAACTTAAAGAGGAACATGTTCGGGTTACCGGCAAATTGCGATTGAATAGTCAAGATCCGCTGCACTTATTTTACATTATTGAAGATGCAGAAGTGATCGTATTGGACTAGTTAGCATTTAGGCTTTCCGCTGACCATTTGATGCTAACTGTAAAAGACTATTGGATGAAATTATCAATTTTACACTTTAATCTTTTCACTTAAATCTAGCCCCTAGCTATTCCCATAAATCTTCAAAACAGTATCTCTTAACGCATCCCCTTTTTTGGATATCAAGAAGTAAGTAGCTTCAGCTATCGCTTCGGGAGTAACCCAATCACTGAATGTCGCATTTGGCATAGACGACCGATTTAGTGGCGTGTCAATTACACTTGGGATAATAACCGAAGTTTGAATATTATCCTTTTTGCCCGTTTCGTTTAGTAATTCTGCCAACTTAATCACCGCGCTTTTAGAAATAGTATATGCAAGCATTTCTGATCCACCACCTTCCAAAGCTGGCTTTGCTCCGACCAGTACCATTTTTCCTGAACCATTCATTTTAAAATATTTGTAAGCATTTTGTGCACAATGATAGGCCGTCATAAAATTGAGAGAAAACAGCTTCCGAATATCTGTATCGGTGGTGTTTTCAATATTCCCCATGCCAAATCCTCCGACCAGAAAGATTCCGGCTTCAATTTTATTGAACTGCTTTAATACCAGATTGAAAAATTCACGCGTCGAATTTTCATCCGTTAAATCAGCTTCAAAATAATGCACTCCGTCTTCTGGTGAAATTCTTCCGTTCGACTTAGAGCCAATCACCTGATATCCTTCAGAAATAAACTTCTTCGCGACTGCACTTCCCAAATTCCCTGTTGTTCCCGTGACTATTACATTTTTCGACATTGTAGAATTGAATAATTTTTTTGAATATCGGTTAAGATAAACAAAAGCTTAGTTTTGATTCGAATATGGCATATTGTTAATTTTGACTCAAGCAAGTTTCTGATTTAAATTGCTAGAAATGGCGAAAGATCATTCCAATTTTTTTAATGACGTTTATGAGGTAGTCAAACTGATTCCAAAAGGAAAGGTGACCTCCTATGGCGCAATCGGTGAGTATTTGGGGTTAAAAAGTAGCGCAAGAATGGTCGGTTGGGCCATGAATGCAGCGCATGGATTACCAGTTGTGCCAGCGCATCGGGTAGTAAATCGAAACGGCTTACTTACTGGAAAATATCACTTCGCAACTCCAACTATTATGCAGGAATTGTTAGAAGCAGAGGGTGTAAAAGTGGTAAATGACAAGATCACCAATTTCAAAAGTGTCTATTGGGAACCTATGAAAGAATTGCTTTAGTCTTCTTCTTGATTAAAATTAACCCCAGAAATGTGAGAAGTCCATTTAAAATCAAAATCTCAAACCCAAATTTATAGCCTCCTAACCAGGCGATCGAGTTGATATTAATGATGTAGGAAAGACCTGGTGAGAGCAAACAGATCCATGGCACATATTGGTCCTTCAAATCCCATTTGGTCAATATCCCAAAAGAAAACAATCCTAATAGCGGCCCATAGGTATAACCAGCCGCAACAAAAACTGCAGTTATCACACTTTGGTCATTGATGGCTTGAAAAATCAAAATTACAAAAAACAAGACCAAGGAAAATCCAAAGTGAATAGCCATTCTCATTTTTTTTCTGGCGCTATAGTTTTCCTTATTGAAACCAAGGAAATCAACACAAAATGAAGTGGTCAGTGCCGTTAAAGCAGAATCTGCACTAGAAAATGCGGCGGCCGTGATACCCAGCAAAAATACCACAGCTCCAAAAGTGTGAAAATGCCCTATTGCCAACTGTGGAAATAGATAGTCTGTCCTAGATGGAATGGCTATTTGTTGCGCCTCTGAGAACTGATATAAAAGCAATCCCATGCTCAGGAAGAGCAAATTCACAAAGACCAAAATCACACAGAACCAAAAAATATTTTTCTGGGCATCTTTTAGCGTTCGGCATGTCAAATTCTTTTGCATCATATCCTGATCTAATCCTGTCATCACAATTGCGATGAAAGCTCCTGCAAAAAATTGTTTGTAAAAATTGCTTCCACTTTGCCAATCCCAATTGAATATATCACTGCGCTCATCATTCACAAGGCCTGACACCATCTCACCAAATGACAGATTCATCTGATCTTTAATAAACCAAATGGTGATAATCACAGATAAAATCATAAAAGTAGTTTGCAGGGTGTCTGTCCAAACCACCGTTTTAATTCCCCCGCGAAACGTATAGAGCCAAATCAAAACAACAGTCACCAAAACTGAAACCCAAAACGGTAATTGAAAAGCATCAAAAAATGAAATTTGTAAAACCCCGGCTACAAGAAATAATCGAAAGGATGCACCCACAACCCGACTTATCAGAAAGAAAAATGCACCCGACTTATAGGACCAAAACCCAAAACGTTTTTCTAAATAGGTATAGATGGAAACAAGATTAAGTCGATAATAAAGTGGAAGTAAAACTTTGCTTATTACAGTATAACCCACCAGATAACCAAGCACGACCTGAAAATAATAGAAATTACTGGTTCCAACTTCTCCTGGAATAGAGATGAATGTTACTCCCGACAAACTAGCACCAATCATCCCAAAAGCAACAAGATACCAGGGTGATTGTCTTTGAGCAGTATAAAAATCTTCATCAGCGGCATTTCGGGAAGTGAAGATTGAAATTCCAATTAGGAGAATGAAATATCCAATGATGATCGTTCCGACTAAGAAAGGGCTCATTTACAATTATAAATTTGAGTGATCATCGCAATATAAGTGCTTAGAAGTTATCTACATCTGTTAATTTTGCGGATTATGGAAACGATGGAATCTGATTTCGAAATTGAGGAACAAATCGAAGTAACTGAAGATCAGGATAATGATGAGTCAAAAGCACTGATCGTTTACAATGATGACTTTAATACATTCGAGCATGTTACCAATACCTTGATTAAAGTTTGCAAACATGATGTGCATCAAGCTGAACAATGCACCTATTTGGTTCACTATAAAGGACGATGTGCAGTAAAAAGAGGCCCCTATCAGAAACTGAAACCGATGCGTGAAGGTATATCTGAAGCAGGCATTAAGGCAGCTATTGAATAAATGGAATATCCATCTAAGCTCGTAGAAAAAGCAGTAGAAGAAATAGCAAAACTGCCTGGCATTGGCAGAAAAACAGCCCTAAGGTTAGTATTGCATCTTCTAAAGCAACCAGAAGAGGGTACTGAGTCATTGTCAGCTGCGCTGACAGATTTGCGTCATAATATTAAGTATTGTCAGATCTGTCACATCATTGCGGACACACAAGACTGTACTTGTCAAACAATGTCCAGGGACACCACAACTATCTGTGTAGTGGAAGATACTCCTGACGTATTGGCAATACGAAATACAGGTCAATACAATGGGTTATTTCATGTTCTGGGAGGCAAAATATCGCCAATTGACGGCATTGGGCCAGACAACATTAAAATTGACTCCCTTATAGCAAGAGTAAAAAACGGTAATGGAGTGATAAAAGAAATCATATTGGCACTTAGCTCAACAATGGAAGGTGATACGACGGCTTTCTACATTACCAAAATGATGAAGGAATTCAAGATTAAAATATCCTCTATTGCCCGTGGCATCCCTGTAGGTGGGGAACTCGAATATGCGGATGAAATCACTTTGGGTCGCAGTATTACAACCAGAACCACCATAAACGCGGATTAATACCTTCGCCTCTTTATCAGATTAATTCCTAACAAGATGGCGATTCCAAATCCCAAAATCATAAAATTCCATTTCGGCGCACCGGCTTCATAAGTTTTATAGGTGTACAAAAAACTCACAATCATTACAAAAGTTACACCCGCATAGCTTAAAGATTTTAATACTCTTGGATTCATAAATGAGGAGTAAGTAAAGGAATACAAAATATATCTAGGATTATCAAATATATCATATCTGCTCAATTGTTAAAGTTTTGTCATGATTTTTGCCTGTATAAGTCAAAAATAACGCCATAAAATGCCAATAGCACCTTTTATAGCCACGGGTTTAAACCCGTGGCTATAAAAATTAAGTACCTACGGCGCTGAGAGCACACTTTCGCTACGTGAGTATTGACCTCAATATTTGACCATGCTCGATGTGATACTATTTATTTGATATTTAATCAAAATCCAAAACCAGATATACTGCCCTCCAATTTACTTTATCAATAGCGGTTATAAGGAGGTGATAATGTCAGTAATTGAATAGAATGATGATTTCATTTTTTTCTACTGCCTCAATGATTACTTCAGAAAATATATGCGTTACAATAGCACTTTTACAACTACCTTTTTCACGTTCGCCTTTACTGAAGACTTCAAGCAAGGCATATGAATATCCTGAGGCATAAAGATGGCAAACATTCCCGCGGCTACCCTAATGGTATAATCGTAGGAGGCAAAGTGCCAAACGTCTTTCTCATCGTTGTAGCCAGCTAAGGAATCCTGTTCATTGTAAACATCCACACCCATCAATTCTTCACCTGAATGGATGTATTGGATATCCGCATATTTCTTGTGCGCTTCTACTTTGCAATCTGCCTCCTCCCTAGTTTCATATTCCTGGACTATCACCTTTAGATTGGAGCCATCCAGCTCAAATTTAACAGGCGATACCGCACTAAAGTCAGTCGATTTCAGGTATTCAAAAGCCTTTTTGAATCGCTCTCCTAGACCATAATACATTTGGCAATTTTCTAATTTATCTATGACCATTTTATGCTAATTTAAGTCTTAAATATTAGTACCGAAGTTAATTATCAGGAAGGTATTTGAAGTGTCATTTTTTAAATATATGAACCGAAGGAGCAAAAAAAAAGTCCCGGATCGGGACTTTTTTTTTAATGATTGCTTTCA
>JBLICU010000070.1:0-17423 GCA_047632435.1 Cyclobacteriaceae bacterium | reverse complement strand
AGCATGGAATATCTGCATGAAATTGCGCGACAATGGATTACTTGCCAAACCAACGCACGGTAATATCATTCGATTTGCTCCACCATTGGTCATGACCGAAGATCAGATTTACGATTGTTGTGATATTATTGAGAAGACCATTTTAGAATTTCAATAAATCGAAAGTGGATTTGGAAAGCCACATAGCCCAACTTAAATCCTTGCTTGCCGACAGGAATGAAGCATTGTTCCTAAGCAAGCAGGATATGGAAAGAATGCGCATTGAGAACATCGCGCTGAAGAATTTCATTCAAAACCTTTATGAAAGCTGTGAAGTAATCGAGGAAAGCGAGCTGGAGTTGATACAGGTCATCCAAAACCTGAAAAGGAATATTCAGATTTTTGCCAAAGACAATAATATCAATCTATAAAACTGGAAAGATTCCTCTTTGAAAAAGTGGAAAACTTCTGATTCAAGCCAATATTGCCTGCGAAACCTAACCAAACTCAACGCATTTCCTTAATTTCAAGCGGAATTTATCAAAACCCGTTTACGATGAAACATACCCTGATGCTTTTCTTCTCTTTATCCTTTTTACTTAGTCACGGTCAACCTCAGTTCGACAACCTTGATCTAGACAGCCTAAACCTCGTCTTGTCTGAGGCGAAAGAAGACTCAAATAAGGTGAAAACTTTGCTTTTGATGCATGACAAATTCAGGCTTTCCGATTTCCCTAAGGCGGTTGATTTAGCTGGAAAAGCATATAATTTATCCAAAAAAATAGGATGGAACGCCGGCATTGCTCGTTCCGCAAATGTGCATGGAGTGGCCTTAAGTCTAACGGGGCTTGGGGATGAAGCAAGTGAGGTTATGAGCGAAGCTGTGGTATATGCACGGATGGTTGGTGATACAGCTACCGAAGCAAATTGTTACATGACTTTAGGGAATATTCAATACGACAAATCAGCCTATAGTGAAGCACTTGTGTACTATTTCCAATGTCTGGCAGCATACAAGTCGATCAATAACCAAGCAGGCATGTCTAGTGCCCTTATTTGGATCGGGATAATTTACCAATATGCGCAAAAGGATTATGACATGGCCATTGCTACTTACAATGACGCCATGAAAGCCGCCAAGCTCGGAAATGCAAATCTTAATCTAGGGTATATCACCTCAAATCTAGCAACGATCTATTACGAAAAAGGTCAATATGATTCAGCGCTGGTGTATTATGAAAAGGGTGTTGTCATCAAAAAAAAGTATAACGACACGCGGGGTTTAGCCAATGCCTACAATAATATGGCTAATTGCCATTATGAAATGGCTAATTTTTCTGAGTCTCTCAGTCTTTATGAAGAATCCTATCAAACCAGGCTTAGCCTTCAGGACAGCACAGGTATTGCAACTTCGCTAGTTAATATGGGCAAAGTTTATGAAAAACTTGGTCAGCCAAACTCGGCAGAAGATTTCATTAAAAGGGGCAAATCAATAGCGTTTAGAATTGAATTTAAGGAAGTAATCCAGCAGGCGAGTTTATTGCTCAGTCAATTGGCGGAATCCAAAGGAGATTTTGAGGTAGCACTCTCGGAATATAAGGCATACAAACAGGTATCAGATTCAATATTTAATGTTATTAATGATGAAACAATTAGCGAGCTGAAAACCAAATACGAAACTGAAAAGAAAGAACAACATATTGCCTTACAACAATTGGAGATCTCTGAAAAGCAGGCCGAAAATCAAAGAAACCTGGTGATAATTGGCGGATTGATTGCCGTCGTTTTATTCCTACTAATTATCTCGCTCCTCATAAGGAGTCGTTCCCGAAAAAAACAAGCTTTGCTTGTCAAAGAAGCTGAGGTGATCTTGCGCGAAACTCAAATCGAAGCAGCTTTGAACTCTCAGGAAACGGAAAGAAAACGGTTTGCCCGGGACTTGCATGATGGCTTTGGTCAGATGATTTCAGTGCTTAATCTCAATTTAAAGTCCCTCGAAAAAGGCGAGCCTGATCGCGAGCAGGTTTTTCAAAACTCATCCAAGGTGCTCGACGACATGTATAAAGAATTGAAAGGAATTTGCTTTAACCTGATGCCAGAAACGCTTATAAAAAATGGTGTAGTTGACGCTATTAAAGAATTTTCCAATCGGGTAAATCAAACAGGCAAAATAGTAATCACGGTCGACACGTTTGGGATCACTGATAGGCTAAGTGATCTTCAGGAAATCTCCATTTACCGTATCACCCAAGAGTGGATAAATAATATGCTGAAATACTCAGACGCGGATAAGGTAACCATCAGCCTAACAAAGGATGAGGAAGAAATTACCCTACTAATCGAGGACAATGGACAGGGTTTTGACAAAGAGCAGCTTACCAATGGATCAGGAAATGGCTGGAAGAATATGAACTCCAGAGCTAACCTGATCAAAGGTGAGTTGGAGCTTGAGACTACCAAAGGAGTGAAGGGAAATACGTTAATTGTGAACGCACCAGTTCGGTTAATCTCCTCTGTGGTTAAAGATGAAATACCAGTATGACGGTATAGAATTCCTTATTTTTCGACCTTAACTTGTGTCTTATGGTCAAGATATTAACTATTTCATTTCTAATTGGAACCGTCTCTTTGTACGCACAAAAACTTCCGAATTCAGCCCAAAAATTCGGTTTAGACACCATGTCACTCAAGTCACAAGTGTCTTATATTACAGAAAATTTTTACGAGATTTATAGTAAGGGATTTGATGAATCAATCGCTCTGAGTGACTATGCACTAAAAATAGCTGTGAGCAATGAATGGCAAGATAAGGTTGCCTACTCACTCATGTGTAATGGCATTGCCAATTATTTATCAGGTAATTACGAGGAGGCACTCAGATCATTTTTGGAATCCTCTGACCTGTTTGACTCCCTAGATCATTACAAAGGAATAGCCGAGGTGAATAATGAACTTTCTGTTTTTTACAGAAAGCAGAATGATCTGGAAAAAGTATTTACTTGCCTCAACAAAAGTGAAAAAGCCGCTAAAAGAATTAATGATCTTACTTCACTGGGTACTAGTTATCACCATCGAGGTGTTGTTCTTTCTCAGAGTGGAAAAATTGAAAAAGCAATTCCATACTTTGAGAAGGTTCTTGCTATCCGAACAGAGCTTGAGGACAGTGTAGGATTGGGATATATTTATCTTGATTTTGCAGAATACGAATCATCCAAAGGAAATATTGAGGCGGCTTTGGATTACATAGAAAAATCAACAGCCATAAGAAGGAAAACCGGAGATTCACAAGGTGTGGCAGTGAATGAAGTGATCAAAGGTGAAGTACAATTTACTTTTGAGAAACATGACCAAGCGGTTTTGCATTTCAACAAGGCGATTGAATTGGCTGAGCCCCTAGGGTTTACAGATTTGATTCAATATTCATATGATATGTTGAGGCAATCATATCTTCAAATGAATAATCATAAAATGGCGTATGAGAGTTTTGAGAAAAGCGCTGCGATCAAAGACAGTTTGTTCAGCAGTGAAAAAACTAAATCCTTGCAAGAGTTGCAAACCAAATATGAAACGGAAAAGAAGGAACAACAAATTGCTCTTCAGACCGCACAACTGAAGACGAATCAACTGATCACAACAGGGTTGTTGGGCATAATTGCATTGCTGATTGCAATAGGCTTTATGCAGAAAAACCGCTTGATGTTGAAACAGCAAAAGATACTTGAAGAAGAAAAAGCGAAAACAAGACAAGCACAGATAGAAGCAGCACTAAATTCTCAGGAGATAGAAAGAAGACGATTTGCAAGAGACCTTCATGATGGATTTGGTCAATTTATCTCTGTCCTAAATTTAAACTTTAAAGCTCTCGAACAAGGAAAAACAAATCCGACAGAAATTTTTGAGGCATCAAGCCAGGTGCTAGATCAAATGTATCGTGAATTGAAAAGCATTTGCTTCAATCTTATGCCCGAAACACTGATTAAACAAGGAATTGTAGCCGCACTTCGGGAGTTCTCCTATAGAATAAATCGTTCCGGTAAAATTAAAGTTGAAATAGACACGTTCGGAATTAACGAAAGACTACCAGACCTTCAGGAAATTTCCATTTACCGAATCACCCAAGAATGGGTAAATAATATTTTGAAATACTCAGAGGCAGATAAAATTAACGTAAATCTCACAGGTGATGAACAAGAAATTACATTATTGATTGAGGATAATGGAAATGGATTTGATAAGCACAAACTCATTTCAGGATCTGGAAATGGCTGGAAAAACATGAACTCAAGAGCAAATTTGATCAAAGGAGAGTTGGAGCTTGATTCTACCCAAGGAGTGAATGGAAATACCTTGATTTTAAATATTCCTATAAGTGTTGCTAAAAAAGCACCAATCGCAGTTATTTGAAAAATTTGACTTCCATTAATAAGACATCATTTATTAGAAATCGCCATAAAAAACTTGACGTATCTTCCTGTATTTATCGTGAGCATCTTTATTAAAAGAAGTGTTCAAATTCAGAATCAAAAACATGATTATCTGATCAGCAGATAGGAAATTGATTGTAATTCTTTTTATAAGCTGATTTCTACATATCCTGACTATAGATTAGTCAAGGCAAAGAAAACCACATACCAATCTGATCAATGCGTGCGGGTTCAGCGTCAATGCAAGCGCCTATCAAACAGAAAAAATGGGTATTACTTGTACCTTTTTTTAAAAAGGATGTGCTCCTCCATTTAAATCATTGGGATCTGCATAACTTTTCATTCGAAAGTTTAAAAGGTTTTTATATGTCCGGTTTCATCATGGCTTTATGGCTTATTTTTCCGACTATTTTTCAGTCACCACTCAACTCAAACAAGAAAGCCTGAAATCAGCTGGCGATTCTCTTAAGGTTCATCTGTTGTCCGACTTGTGTTATGAATATAGGTTGGTATCTCAAGATTCGGCCATTTTATTTGGCCGCCGTGCCATCGAGCTAGCAAAGTATATCAAATATGAAATGGGTGAGGCCCAGGCGCATAATGATATTGGAATCATTTATTCAGATCTGGCTGAATTCGATAAGGCAAATAATGAGTACAGGCAAGCATTAGCAATCCGGGTGAAACATAGAGACAGCTCGGGTATAGCAGCAATTCATAGCAAACTTGGGGTATCGTATCAACGAGCAGGTCAACTTGACAGTGCATTGATCCATCAATTTGAAGGTCTGAAAATCTATGAAGCGTTGGAATCCGATTTTGGAATCTCCTATACACTAAACAATATTGCCATTGTTTTTTTTAATAAAGGCGATATGAACAGTGCTCTGGAATACCACGAAAAGGCGCTTTCAATACGAATCAAAATGAAGGATAATCTCGGTATCTCAGGCTCTTTGGGAAATATCGGAAACATTTATTTAGAACAAAAAAACTACACTGAGGCCATTGTTTTTTATAAAGAGGGACTAGCCAAATTGGCGAATTTAAAATCCCGCGACCATGAGGGAAGTCTTTGCAACAATCTGGCGACAGCCTTTCTTGAATTAGGAGAAAAGGATAGCGCTAAAACTTATATCGAAAGGTCAATTCTCATTCGCAAGGAAATCAACGATATAAGAGGCTTAATTTCTAACTACCATAACTTGGCAATGATTCATTTGGATAGTGGCGACCCATCACAGGCAGAAGTAAACCTCAATTTGGCTTTGGAACTTGCCGAAATACATGGTGTAAATGCAAGCCTCTCCGAAATTCACCGCATTTATCTTGATCTCAAATCCGAACAAGGAGACTACAGATCAGCTCTGGAGCATTCACTGAAACTTATGGATTACAAGGATAAAATGACCAATGAATCTTCCTTGACCACCATTGCCGAACTTCAGACAAAATATGAAACCGAAAAAAAGGAACAACAAATTGCTTTGCAAAAGGCGGAGATTATGGAGCAGAAAGCTAAAAACAGTCTTAGCATAGCGACTATTATCGGCCTCCTTATCTTGTTAGGATTATTGGTCATCATCACCATGCTAGCCAGAAGTTGGGGGCGAAAAAAGCATGCTATGCAAATCCAACGAGCAGAGATTCGTCAAAGAGAAATTCAAATTGAAGCAGCTCTTAACTCACAAGAATCAGAGCGTAAACGCTTCGCTAGAGATCTTCATGATGGATTTGGCCAGATGATTTCTGTTTTAAACCTAAATCTAAATTCGCTCAAAAGTGATCAATCAGATAGGGAGCAACTATTCCAAAACTCTAGGAAAGTACTGGATGACATGTACAAGGAGCTCAAAGGAATCTGCTTTAATTTGATGCCAGAGACTTTGATCAAAAGTGGTGTTGTGGATGCAATCAAAGAATTTGCCCTGCGAGTTAATAATACCGGCAAAGTGGTCATGATGGTTGATACTTTTGGTTTGGAACAAAGGCTCATGGATCTTCAGGAAATTTCCATTTACCGAATCACCCAAGAGTGGGTAAATAACATTTTGAAATACTCAGATGCAGATAAAATTACAATTAGTCTCACACGAGATGAAGAAGAAATCACACTCTTAATTGAGGATAATGGCCCAGGTTTTGATAAGCAAAACCTTATTCAAGGAACAGGCAATGGATGGAAAAATATGAATTCAAGATCAAATCTGATTAAGGGGGAGTTAGAGTTGGATACTACTCCAGGTTTAAATGGAACAACCTTAATTTTGAATTTACCTTATAAAATATATCAGGAAACAAAGAATCCAAGCATAGAAATACCATCTTGAGGGTATAGATTCTATTAGACCTTCATCCTAATTTTCAGGTTCAATAGAGTCAAATGAGTAGACCGCAAAAAATTAATAATTTGGCTTATATAGGGGGTGATTATATCAATGCTAAATAGGATACAGATGAATTTACTATCTTTCATCAGGAAAACCGCCCAAAAAATGACCATGAAAATATTTTTAACCGACGATCACGCCGTGTTGATTGCTGGGTTGACCAAAATAATTGAATCCGAACCTGAATTGGAAGTTGTAGGCACTGCCATGACGGTTCAGGAGACGATGGACAAACTCACCAATACCAAAGTAGATCTACTCATCAGCGACTATAATTTGCCTGACGAAGATGGACTTTCGCTTGTAAGGAAAGTGAAACGAAAGTATCCCGACATAAAGATTCTGGTGCTTAGTATGCATGATGAAGCTCACCTCGTAAAGGAAATCTTAAAGGAAGGCATTAATGGGTATATCATGAAGAAAGATTCGCATACAGATTTGATTGATGCCATTTACGCTGTAAAATCGGGGAAGACATACCTGAGTTCGGAGGTGAATATGATGCTGATCAGAGGGTTGAATGGCGGGGAGGATCAACGATTACTTACTGACCGTGAGCGAGAAATACTGATGTTGATATCAAAAGAATATACAAACAGGGACATTGCTGAAGAACTATTCATCTCAGAAAGAACAGTCGAGACTCACCGCAAAAATATTTTCAGAAAAACAGGCACAAACAACCTTGTCGGGCTAATCAAATTTGCATACGCCAATAACTTGATCTGATATTGGATTTTCTCTCGTTCGATTTCTCATATTCAGATCTGGCCTTATTCGTCACTGTAGCACTCCTAATTGGCATGGCAAAAACCGGGATTCACGGCGCTGGTATGGCTGCCGTACCACTTTTGGCTCTGGTTTTCGGCGGCAAGTTATCCAGTGGGATCATGCTGCCACTGCTGTGTCTGGCCGATATTATTGCTGTGATCTATTACAATCGACATGCGCAGTGGCGGCTCCTTGCCAAACTTTTGCCCTGGGCGGCTGTGGGCGTACTCATTGGCACTTACATTGGTGATCAGATAGATGATCAGGTATTTAGATTGATCATGGGCATCACCATTCTGGTGAGTATCGTCATTATGGTTTGGCGCGAACGTTCGGCCAATCAAAATATCCCGACAAGCATTTGGTTTGCCATAGTATTAGGGATACTAGGTGGGTTTACCACGATGGTGGGAAACCTTGCCGGATCTGTCATGGCGCTTTATCTTCTTAGTATGCGACTACCAAAAAATGCCTTTATAGGCACTGGCGCATGGTTCTTTCTGATTATCAATTGGTTCAAAATCCCCTTTCACATATTTGTCTGGGAAACCATTACGCTTGACTCCTTTTTACTAGATCTGTCTGCGATTCCTTTTATTATTTTAGGAGCCTTCTTGGGAATCAAAATAGTGAAATTGATTCCAGAAAAAACCTACAGATATTTTGTCATTTTGTCTACCGCAGCTGCTTCGATACTAATGTTAATTTGATTTCAATCCCCTCCGACTTCAGGCTTTTTCCTTAGAATATTCTATTTACACCTCTGATTTTTACAAAAATACCGTGTAGTACGGATACGATATCATACTTGGAGGGTATTTCTAGGCATCCTAATTCCTATGATCTTTGGTACATACTAATATTAACAAAATTTAATACCGTACTATTATGAAAAAGATCTTAATGATTTTGACACTTGTTGCTATTTCTGAAATAGCACTCGCACAGCACAGCGCTGGAGACATGAATTTAAACGTAGGAATAGGTTTAGGAAACACACTTGTTGCAGGAGATCAAAGTGTTCCCCCAATTGGAGCAAGCTTTGAGTATGGCATCAAAGACAACATAAGTGTTGGAGGATTTCTTGGCTATACTGCATCTGATATTGCCATTGTGGATTGGAAGTATTCCTACACAATCATTGGGTTGCGTGGATCATATCACCTGGACCTGCTCAATAATGAAAAGATAGACACTTACGGAGGTGCTATGCTTGGATACTATTTACTTAATGTGGATTATGGTAATACAGGATTTACAACTGGTGGTGCAGCTGGTGCCGTGGCGTATACAATTTACGTTGGAGGCCGATATGCTTTTACTGATAATGTAGGCGCATTTGCAGAGCTAGGTTATGGAATTGCCTTCTTGCAACTAGGAGCAAACCTTAAATTTTAAGAATCATATAAACTAAAAAACTATCGCCATGAAACTAAAAAATTTACTACTATCATTTGGAATCATTGTTCTGCTTGCCTCGTGTGGCAAGGATGATGAACCAAAAAAATCTGAAGGCGGAGCAATCGCAATTGATTGTCAAACTTTTGTAACTACGGACTTTCAGACATTACTTGATGACTTGACAGAGAAATCAACTGCTTATTCTGAAGATCAATCTACGGAAAATTGTAAGGCATATTACGCATCATTGAATACGTACATTTCTTCCTGGAAAGGATATGTTAACAAATGCGTCCCAGAGTATGCCGCACAATTTGAAACATATTGGGCAACTTGGGAGGCTAGTTTTACAGGATTAACCTGTGAATAACATTTTTGATTGATGATTTGAACCCGCGGTTCATGTTGCTGCGGGTTCTTTTAAAAAAATAGTAAAACCAAAATCGACCATTATGAAAAAGATATTTTACAGCCTTGTTATACTTATCCTAGTTATGGGATCTGTACAGGCACAGGATTTATCTGATGCATTCACAACCAAAGCAAGCTACGGACAAAAAAAGCTGAAGAAAGCACCTAAGAGAGTTTATATAGCAAGCTTCAATGTTTATTTTCATGTGATTGCTTCTGCCACAGCTAAATCCCAAGGGGGGAGAGAAATGGGAGGAGGATCATATCGAGGAGATACCGAAACTACTATGACAGTGGCCGTGGAAGGCGTGGATGTCCCTGATTTTCAGAAAATCACGGATGAGACATACAGCAGATTTGAAGCTGATCTGAAATCAAAAGGATTTGAATTGATCTCAACAGAGGAGGCTTCAAAAATTGAAGAATATGAAGGATGGGAAATGAAAGAAGGTGGCAATGTAAACTATGCCAACGTACCGGGCTATGTCTCAGTGACGCCAACGGGAACCAAATATTTGGTGAAAAGAGAAACTAAATCCGGTAGAGAAAAAGGTGCTATTTTGGATCGATCACCGAAAATCTCCAAACAGCTTTCTAACGCTATAGTTATTGATGGAACTTTCGCATTTCCTTTTATAGAAATGAAAACGAACTCATCGAATATGATTGGATTTTCATCTGTAAAAGCCAAAACTAAATTTGAATTGGGATCGGCTTTTGGTCAGGAGGGTATGACGGCCATGTTTGAAAACACCTAATTAAAATTTGTGTATGGAAACCCAGTTGGAATGGCCGCTGAAACGGTTTTTATGGCAAATTTGAAAGAACCTGTAGAACTACCTGGGGTTTTTAAGGACGAAAAATTCAAAGAAGCAACAGGCGCATCTTCTACTCCGGCATATTATGGGATAGTTTTCACTACGGACAGTATGGATGACGTGACCAACACGGCAACATGTGACCATGATAAATACGTCGATACTACTACGACAATTATCAATGATTTTGTTGCTGCTACGTTGAAGGAATTTTACGAGTATACTTGAAATTAAATCATGTCTCATCTGCACTTTTCATGGTCGATGAAAGGTGTATATGACGAGCCCCCGTTCCTAGAACTGGGGTATTTTTTTTATCTACCCAAAATCAATAATATCAGTCCTAGAATTATTCCAGTAAGATAAATCGCCTTTTTACGAATGTTTTTCTCTTTGAAAACAATCGCTCCAAAAAGGAATACAATGATCACATTGGATCGACGAACCAGGCTGATTACTGAGATCAGTGAATCTGGTAATGAAATGCTGTAGAAATACAAGTAATCTCCGATCAGTAAAAAAATTCCAATGAGAGGAATGCTCCACCGCCATTGGAAACGCGTATTCATTCCTCTTTTTGGGTACCACAGCAAAAGCAAAATGGGAATCAAAAGTATGGTTTGATAAAAGGTGAAATAGGCCTGCACAGCCATCACATCCATTTGCCTAAGAAGAAATCGATCATACAATGCGCTGCAAGAGCCAAAAAGTGTTCCTGCGACTAAAAACCAAATAAATTTGTTGTTGCGAAAAGTAATACCCTCAAGCTTTCCTGCTGTTGAAAACAGGTAGAAGAAGGTGAATATCACTAAAACACCGATGAGCTGAAGCGCATTGAGCTTTTCTGAAAAGATTAAAAACGCACCCAACAAAGTCCAAAGTGGACCCGTGGATCTAATCGGAGCAAGAATGGTGAGAGGCAGGTTTTTCATGGCGAAAAAAGTGAAAATCCAACTTGATAGCACAATCACTGTTTTCAATAGAATTTTCAGATGTCCATCTAAACTGACAGTAGGTACATACATCCAACTGGTGGAGCTAATAAAACCGAAAGAGGATATCAAAACCGTGACCAGCATAATGAGAGAGGCCGATACGGTTGAAAAGAATAGGGTAGGAATTACGGCATTTTCATTTAGCGAAAGCTTTTTAAAAATATCATAAAAACCAAGAAAGAATGCCGAACCGATGGCAAGCAAGAGCCACATAGATGTTGAATACTAATGAGGAGGCAAAGGTATCCACCTCAGAATCAAGATGCTTTGATGGAATTTATTTATTTTTAGTCCCATCAGTGGGGTTTAATTCCCGATGCTTGAATCGAATAAAAAACTCTTAACCGATTCATACCCTGAGAGCCTTATCTGAGGTTACAGAATTAAAAACAATATTATGGCGGAATTAAAAACAAAACCCAACAATGCAAGTGTAGTCGCCTTTTTGGGTAAGATCGAAAATGAAACTAAAAGAAAGGACGCCTTTGCGATTCATGAGCTCATGAAGGAGAACAGATCATGAGGGGAGTTGGCATCATTGGTTATGGCCTTTACCATTACAAATATGAAAGTGAACGGGAGGGAGATTGGTTTCTAACCGGGTTTTCACCACGCAAACAAAGCCTTACCCTTTATATCTTGTCTGGATTTAGCAGATATCAAGAACTCCTGCCTTCCTTGGGAAAATTCAAAACTAGTAAAGCCTGTTTGTACATTAACAAGCTCGCAGATATTGACATGTCCATACTTTCCAGAATGATTGAAGAATCAGTAGCTTATACCCGCAACAAAACCGGGAATTGATGTCACAGATTAGATCTATTTTGTTAATCGCACTAGTTCGGGTTCATCTAGGTGAGGGATATTTAAAAAGCTTTTGACCTGACAAACTAGCGCTGACGATTAATAGGCGAACGTAATCCTTCAACTAAAAAAATACCAAAAACCCAATTAACTATCATATGAAATTTTCCTACTTGATTTTAATCACAGTTTTATCCTGTCAAATAAAAGTGCCAGAAGTAACTACACTACTACTCCCCAACGCTACAGATGCATTGCTACAAGCAGTGTCTATTGTCGATGAAAAGGTGACATGGGTCAGTGGCCAACAGGCAACATTTGGTAGAACCAAAGACCAGGGTGAGACATGGCAAATTTTCCAACACCCTTCTGATACGCTTCAGTTTCGGGATATTCATGCTTTTGATGCAGATCATATCATTCTGATGAGTGCAGGTCAGGGTTCTTCATCCAGAATTATGTTATTTGATACGCCGACAAATATTTTTACAGAATCGTATGTGATGCCCTATGAGAAGGGATTTTTAAATACCATTGAATTTTGGGATGCTCAGCGCGGACTTGCGTTTGGTGATTCATTTAACAATGAGCTATTTATTTTAAAAACAGATGATGGTGGTCAAACCTGGGATAGAATTGATCCCGAGAAGTTGCCTTCCGCAGGAACGGGTGAAGGAGGATTCGCGGCGAGTGGCACCTGTATTTCTGTTACGGAAGGAGGAAATGCTTTCATTGGAACTGGAGCAGGAGGGGTTTCTCAAATATTGATTAGTTCTGATTTTGGGGAATCGTGGGAGTCGAGAAATAGCCCAATGATTAAAGGAGAAATGGCTGGCATATTTTCCATAAGAATGATGGATAAGACTACTGGAATGATAGCCGGAGGTGACCTCAGTCAGATGGAAGCCAAAACGAATAATTTGTTTCTCACATCTGATCAATGGCTCAATTCAGTTCCAACAAATCAGCCGTTCACAACAGGCCCTTTGTATGGATCTGACTTGATAAATATTAAGGGTCAAAAGTTGGCCATTATCTGTGGACCTGCGGGGATTGATTATTCACTTGATTTTGGTAAACATTGGGTTAATCTGGATAGCGGAAATTACTGGTCAGTAAAAATGCACGTATCTGGTTATGGATATGCTGTCGGCACAGATGGCAAGATTATGAAAATCGATATTAATTGATCCGATTGCCCTGAAAGCAATGATTATGTTACCGGGTCATTAATATTTGGTTTAAATTCGAGCAAATTTTTTAATCTAAAAAGTTAAACATGATTGTTGTTGGAAGCTACGATGAATTCGAAACGTATGTAGGAAAGGAACTTGGTCATTCTGAATTTTTGCAGATATCTCAAAGTCAAATCAATCTATTTGCTGAATCTACGCTGGATCATCAGTGGATTCATACGGATCAAGAAAAGGCAAAAGAGGGACCTTTCGGCACTACGATAGCGCATGGTTATCTGACCCTTTCTTTGGTTCCACATCTTTGGGGACAAATATTGGAAGCCAAAAACCTAAAAATGATGATCAACTACGGCGTGAATGATCTGAAATTTGGATCGCCAGTGCCGGTAGGAAGTGAGCTGAGATTACATGCCAAACTAGATAAACTGACCAATCTGAGAGGCATCACCAAAGCAGAATTTGGTGCGAAAATGGAAATCAAAGGAAATCCAAAACCAGCTTTTACAGCAACTTTGATATTGCTTTATCACTTCGGGGGTTAAGGTGTAAATCCTTTTGTATAATCCGGGAGGACGCTCTCAGTCCACCTCACTAGCAAAGATCCACTTCAGTGAGAGATATTTAGAAAGCGTTTTGTCTTAAAGCTTTTCGTTCTATTACATTCATTTGAAAATCGGTTAGCTCAATGGAGTGAATGAATGCTGTTTTTGATTGATGTGTCGTATTTGTTTCTGTTTGGTTTAGGAAATATAAAAAAACACAAATCGGATGGATTATAGATGGAATATTTGCTCCTGTCCTCCTGTTCCTTTGTTTGGCATATGCTAATCAATGGGGGAATAATCCGCTACCATTCATTCCTTTTGTTGTGCTCGCATCTCTCTTTGCCATTATATGTGCAATTTTTTATAAGCTAACAATTGAAATAGACGGAGCTTTTGTCAAATTGATTTATGGAATTGGATTAATCAGAATCAAGTTCAAAATTGATCATTTAGTGGAATCATGAATAATAAAAATCACGTGGTACTACGGACTTGGAATCAGAGTAACTCCAAAGGGGATGCTCTACAACATTCAAGGATCTAAAGCAGTGGAAATACAATATGTCAGTGAAGGCAAAAGCAAATTAGTGATGGTTGGTACTCCAGAACCAGAAAGACTGCAAAAATTTCTTGAAGACCATTACCGCACCCATTCGGGTACACTCGAGTGAGTAACATTTAGCAGCCTTATAAAGAATGATCAACTTCTTGGGATATAAATAAGAGGCTGATTTACGAATACCAAATTTATCCGGATCCTAGTGGTGAAATAATATTTCTAAAAATCTACTCGAAAAGATAAAAGTGATAATCGTTGCATGGATTATACACTTCATACAAATCTTCGAAAGAAAGCACTTCTGAAGCATATAGCTTACCTCCTTCAAAGATTTGATCTGTCAAATCAAAGAGTGCATTTCTCTCATCAAGGCTGTCGGCTACATTGATGAATGTGCCATCTGTAAGCTCGAATTCCAAATAATTACCATTCTGCTTAAGGATATTCATTTCCCTGAGATACCATTGAAGGTCATCATTTTCGTCGAAAGATAAAAAGCCCAATCCTGTGAAAGTGCCATCGGAATATCCTCTGGGAGTAGAATTATATATCAACAAAAAGAGCTCAATGTTTTCGAAACTTTCTTCTAACGTTTCCGCCAAAGAACTATCATTTTCATCGTACATAAAGACGTAGCTCTGTGCATAAAACTCATCTTCTTCATCAAAGAAAAGAGAATAGTTGACATAGTTTGTGCTTCTCATTTCTATGGAACTTATATCACCCAGAGCTGCATCGAATGATGTGGATTTATCACTCTGTCCTACACAATACGCTGTATCACTTTGAACGAAATTGGAAGGAGAAATCGTGGAAAAGGAATAGTTTTTCCCATCTAAGGAAAAAGAAACGGCTTGACCTAAAACAACTTGTTCATCGATAAATGAAATGTTGTGCACCGATTGAATTTCTGTCGACTGGTTGGAGTTCAATACTTCATCAAATGTATAACCCTTGGATGCACCATGAGCTTTGAACCTTCTGTTGCCTAAATCGAAAGAACCAAAAATAGAAATGTCATCGGATGGCAGGTACCATTGATAGCTTGTATTAGCACCAATGCCTGCCAGCTCACCCAGTCGAAACCCTCCTGTTGCCAACTGTTCTGTGATTTCTGTTGATATGAGTCCTGCAGATGACGCATCGGCAGGCGAGAATATCAAGGTGGTGATTTCATCTACACCATCAGATTTGCTTCTGAAAATCAGATTGTCTCCCGACTTACCTTGATAAAGAAACTCAAACTCTGCTCCAAAGCTGTTTTGGTTCAACTCAAACAGGTAATGAAACACGCCATATGTTTCGAGAATAAGTTCTGTAGCCAAATCATGATCGATGCGATAGGAGATCGTTTGATCCAAAAACTTCCCCTCGTTGACTGCTACATCCGATTGGATTCTCACTTGTCCATTTTCATCAAAATTCAATATGATGAGAAAAGTGCCTGCACTTGGTGTCGGTCTATAGTCAAGTCTCCAGCCATTGGCCGAACCCGTCAGCTCATCCACCAGTTCTTTGGTTGCTGCGGCCTTTCTCTCTTCTACGCTTGGTATTTGAGAGTCTTCATCATTGCATGAAGCCAACCAAATAAAAGAGGTCAAAATGATCAGATATGTTCTCAGCCAACTATTTATCATTTTACTATTACAGATTGTGTGGCCTCTCTAAGTTTGGCCAAGTTAATACCCGTTACTTTCTCGTAGTGATCCGAGACACTTGCTAGTTTTGCTTTGATTTTTTCACGACCTTCATTTCTTGTTTCACAAGCCACTTCCGCACAGTTTTCTTCCAAGGTCAAAAATTTTGATTCAAAGTCTACATCGAAAAGATAAAACGCCACCGTTTCTGCAAAATCTTCACCTACTTCCTGAGTAGAATAGGGTGTCACAAATCCTCTTTCAAGTGCATCTTCATCTGTAAGGGTGAACCAGGAACCAGGGCCAGTGTATCCAGTTGGAGTGATATCCTCAAAGCCAGTTGGAAATCCGTACCGCTGATGAACCACATGAGCAAATTCATGATAGATAATATTTAACTGCTGTTGTATCCAATCAGCATCATCAAAGTCAAGTCCATTGACATTCAACAGGGTAATTCTGGATCCTGCTTCTGCAAAACCCAGGGTAACACCGCCCCCATCGTAAATCAATCCCCCTAATAAAACAACCTCGGCTGGGACATGAAGTTTAAAAAACTCCTCACCGTTTTCCACCACGAGAAACGGGCCTATCCAATACTCTTCAAGAAAATCGAGCATGGGCCTCACCGTTTCCAATTCAACGGGAACGGTTCTTTGGCCTACCCCCACAAAATTATCTTGGTATTTATACCTGACAGCCATATTGAACTTATCAACGAAGTTATCATTGATATAGTCATCAAGTTCAGTGTACAATTTGTCATTTTCATTTTCCTCAATATTCAATTCTTCTGAAGGATAGCATGCGAATATGGCAACCATTAGGACAACCAGAAGGTAAGCAGAGAAAGTGGATTTTTCTTCTTTCTGTTTGCCGATGTGGCTGCTAAAACTCATCTCAAATACCAGTTTTGAGAACCCGAAAATAGCTTTTTTCACTTGACCGCACAGTGATAATATTGTTTTCAAAATCATCTTTCATTTTTTTCAAGGCCCCCAACCTGCACAGCAGAGCTGGGTATTTGCAATAACCACCTTGGATCATTGGAATCTAAAGAATCGAGCTGACCATTTTCCAAATCATGCCTTATCGTTAACCCCCACCTTTTGGCATCAAACCAACGCATACTTTGTGCAATAAACTCTTTTCTTTTCTCGAGAATCAAAACATTGAACAACACCAGGAAGTCGGAGAAATCAGGATTGTTTTCTGCACCTAAAAATGCTCTCAGGGACTCCATTGTAGCCACATTGTTTACTCCTGTATACCGTTTCGCAAATAGCGCATTTAGGTCTGATATTGCTTCATCAATATTGTTTTGATAAATGTTACATTCTATTCTATTGAAAAGTACTTCCTCTCCACTTAGCATTACCTGGATGGTATAAGGCGTTCCGACATTGGAGTTGAGGCTACTCCTTTGAAACAAAATTGGATATCGAAGCGGAAATGATCCTCTTTCTCCATCACGATTCCGCCCTGCCTGGAGA
>JBLICU010000069.1:0-17774 GCA_047632435.1 Cyclobacteriaceae bacterium | reverse complement strand
CTGCATTCAACTTTCCCCAAAATCCTGTTGCTTTGGATATGCTTAACGCGCTAATACTTATTGGAGGAAAAAGCACCCGATTGGGTGAAGATAAATACATGATGGAGGTAAACGGCAAACCCCAATACCAACATTTATACGATTTGATGCATGGAATGAATATTCCGACTTACTTGTCGTGTAATGAAAAACAGGATCAAATCCTTTCGAAAACTTACCCTAGTATAGTTGATCAATATCCCGATAGTGGCCCAATTGGTGGGATTGTTTCAGCCATGAATTTTCGTTCGAATGTTAGCTGGTTGGTTACAGCGTGTGATTTGGTCAACCTTACAGCCGATGCTATCTCCAATTTGATCAGTGAAAATCAGGAAGGTTTTGACATAGTCACCTATCAACAGGAATCGAGTGAGTTTCTGGAAACAACCCTATCTATTTATAACCCCAGCTCTTCCAGAGCCCTTCTACAAGCTATCAATTCAGGAAACCTCAGACTACAGAATGTGCTAAAGGGATGCAATACACATGTCATCAAGGTGTCTGATGGAAATTTTCTAAAAAATGTAAATAGCCCGAAAGACCTAAAAAGGTCTTAAACCATTTTTTGGTAACTATCTTTTGGTTTGCCACATGTGGGGCAAATATAGTTTGCAGGTAGTTTTTGGAAATTTGTTTCAGGTTTTATATCCGCAGCAGAGTCTCCATATTCGGCATCATATACGGTTTGACAAGATTGACATTGATACAAATCTTTTTGAATATGGTCTACGATAGATTTTACCTTTTGTGATACCACTTTTTCATCTGTGAGTCCTTCAAAGTACATGAGTGAAAGCTCTAGAATCATCGCCGGCAACACGCTTTTGTCAATTTCCCTGGCGTAGGTCATGTAGTCGGTCACATTAGGGTTGAAATTGTTGCTATAAAGTAGATTATAAGTTTCACCCTGATTGGCATCTTCGATATTTCGCTCTATGACAACAGAAGTGAATAAGATAATATTATCAGATGTTTTGATAGTGAAAGTCAATCCATAGGTGCTGATATCTTGTTGGTCCAATTCACGAACAAGGTAAGACTTTAAGTCAAGTGCTTTTTGATCCAAAGCGGGCAAATGCCAGTTCAATTCAAGTGATGAATGGCGCAGGTTCATCCCAAATTTGCCAATCAGCTTTTCCCATCCTATGCGATCTTTTTCCATGATTCCTTTGAGGATAAAGGATTTCCAAGGTGTCAGACAAACAATGCCCACTTCCGTGTTGATGCATCGTTCCATCATGGCCTTAAGAATCGTAAGCTTGAATTTGTTATTTCGCCAATATAAACCAAGCCAATATTTACTATCCGGTAATCGGTTGATGCCTTCATAGTAGGGAAAATTAGTCTCAGGAAGGACTAAATCTTCTGTGACAGGTTGGGTATTCATTTTTACATTATCAGTCAGATAGGTGAATAACTCCTGATAATTCATGTCAATATCAGAAAAATTGAGCACCTCAATGGCCTCTGCTACTTTTGATAAATCTTCCGAATAAACCAATAAGGGCATTTGCCATGGTGTGTCTTGCAACCGTCTGAACCGGAAGTAGATGTACCAATAATTCTCCTGATTGGAAGCTAACAGATTGATCTGACCAGTAAACAAAGGCACCAGACTTTGGGAAGGATCCACGATATTGATTCTCAGCTTTGGTCTGTATACGAAGCTATCAAGAATGTAGTGATAGATGTGTGAAGCCAACCATTTTTTACCCGGCAAGATATCTTTTGAGACGTATGAGCTGCTGATATTTTGATGCTCAAATTCATTTATTTCATATTCGGTATGAATTGACTTAAAGGTGCTATCCAGAATTTCCAAACTTTTTTCCTTGGCGGAAAAAAGAATGTCTTGCCTTGATCCGAAATGAAGAAATTCAGCGCCGAGTTTTTCAGCTATTAGGATGATTTTTAAGAAATCACCTGGGGAAATAATCCCGCCTTTGACGAATACCCTTACCAAATCTTTTACTTCCATTCTTTTCTAAATTTCCTGATCTAATCCAATTTATACTATCACTTCGAGCTGACTATCCAGGATTCTTTTTACTTCGGACTTGCAACTGCCACACCCCAATCCTGCACCTGTACTTTGACAAAGTTCGTTTAATGAACTGCAACCTCCACCAATTGCCACCTGCAAATTGCCGACACCAACATTGTTGCAAGAACAGACCAGTTTTCCTTTAATGGGAACCGGTGCTTTTCCCGATCTTAATAGTTGTACCCTTTTTTCGGATAGTTCTGTTCCGCTATCGATCAACTCCTTGTACTCTGCAAACTCAGCTTTGTCACCCATCAGGATCGTTCCGACCAGGCGATCATTGTGAATGATGCATTTTTTATAATACAATTCTTCACGATCCAAGAAGGTGATTTCATTGTAGTTCTTTCCGTTTACTGGTATCTCTGCCAATCCGATAGAGCATAAATCAAGACTTGGAAATTTCAATATATTCATGGGTGTGGTGCCAAAGTAACTACTACTGGGATCTCCAGCTATGAATCTGGCACAAATATCTGCTTGCTGTTCTGCAGCCGCGGTGATCCCATTTAGTTTTTTATTGTGTTCTGCTATCTCTCCCAATGCGAAAATATCAGGATCGCTGGATTGGAGAAAATCATTCACAATCACACCTCTTCCCACATCCAGACCTGCTTCAATTGCGAGTTCTGTATTTGGGCGGGTACCGATGGCATAGACGGCTGCATTGGTGTTGAATGTATTACCGCTTTTGAGGGTAACAAAAAGTTCGTCTGATCCTGATTCCCGAATATCTTCCACCTGGTCATTGGTGTAAACTTTCACGCCAAGTCCTTCCACATATTCCCGCAACATGGCGCTAGCCACCGGATCCAATTGCCTTTCCATGAGCCTTGATCCTAATTGAATAATTGCAACAAGGATGTTTATTTCACTTAAAGCAGCGGCAAGCTCCAGCCCGAGTAAGCCACCCCCGATCACCAGAACATGGCTTTTTGAGTTTAGATGCAATTTTAGGTCGTCAGCATTTTGTTTGTCGCGCATGGTAAACACCCGGGATAAGTGGAAAGGAGCATTGGGCGGAATAAATGCACGACTGCCAGTTGCTATGATCAAGGTATCGTAGATGTGCGATTCGCCTTTGCCGTCAAACACGATTTTCTTTTCTCTATCAATAGATTTTATTGGGTTGGACGCATGAAGATCAAGTTTGAGTTTTTCTAATTCTTCATTGGTGTATTTGAGTAAATCTTCCCAATTCTTAGTTTCATTGATATATTCCGGCAATAAAACCCGATTGTAAAACGGCCATTCTTCTTTTGAAAAAACAGCAATTTTATCTGTTTGGTTGAAATCACGGTAGGTATTTACAAATCTATAAGCCGCTGCACCAGCACCGATTACTACAATTTTTTGAGGCTTTGACGTGAATTTTTCTACCTCTACTGCGGAGTACTTTAACCCTGGCTGTTTTGATTTCGGGTCAAAGTTTTCGCTGGTCAGATTATTGGCTCTGGAAAGGTCAGAAGTAAGTTTTTTACCCCAATGCATGGGTAGAAATACGACACCCTTTTTGATGGAATCAGTGATTTGAACAGAGACACGAACCTCCCCGCGAATATTGCTTATCACCACAGGATCGCCTTCTTTTAGCCCTCTTTTCTCGGCATCAGAGGAGTGAATTTCTAAAGTGGGTTTTTCAATGTGTTTGTTGAGCTTGGATACTTTGCCCGTTTTGGTCATGGTGTGCCACTGATCACGAATTCTTCCTGTCGTAAGTATCAATGGAAAGTCCTCAGTCAATGGCTCCACTTCATTCACTGGTCCGCTCACAGCTAATCTGGCCTTTTTATCTGGCGTTAGAAATTTCCCGTCCTCGAATAACCTTGATGTACCGATAGATGCTTCGTTTGGTACTGGCCATTGCACTGATTTTAAGTCTTCCAATTTTTTGTATGAAAGTCCTGAAATATCAATACTCGTGCCTTTGGTTAATCGTGCATGCTCGGCAAATACTTCGCTCACATGATTGTATTCAAAACCATTATAACCCATCGCCTTGGCAAATCGAATGAGAATTTCAGAATCGGCCAATGCTTCTCCAGGAGGATCAATAACCTTTGGTAGGTGGCTGATCCTCCTTTCAGAATTGGTCATGGTTCCTTCTTTTTCCAACCAACCAGCAGCAGGTAAAAGTAGGTCAGCGTATTTGGCCGTGTCACTTCTATGAGAAATATCCTGAACGATGACAAATTTGGCTTTGGAAAGCGCCTCGTCAATCAATCGAGCATTTGGCATGCTCACTGACGGATTGGTGCAAATGATCCAGATGGCTTTCATCTTATCATCTTTGAGTGCCTGAAACATTTCTGTAGCTGTGAGGCCTGGAGTGGCTTGAATTTGATCTACTCCCCAAAAGTGTGCGACTTCTTTTCGATGTTCTGGATTGGCCAAATTTCTATGTGCCGCCAGCAAATTGGCCATACCTCCAACTTCTCGTCCACCCATAGCGTTGGGCTGGCCAGTAAGTGAAAATGGACCAGATCCTGGCTTGCCAATGTGACCAGTGAGCAGGTTGAGATTGATTAAAGCAAGATTTTGATTGACTCCAGCCGCACTTTGATTAAGTCCCATCGCCCACATGGTGATGAACCCTTTCGACTGGCTGATCAATCGCGCAGCTTTGATGATTTGATCCTCAGGGATATCGCAGATAGAGGCGGCTTCTTTTAAAGTTGTTTTTCGTACTTCCTTGTTTAGTTCGTCGAACCCCGAAGTATGCTCTTGTATGAATTTCTCATCCACAAGTCCATTGTCGATCAGGTATTTGGCAATCGCGTGGAAAAGAATTGAATCTGTGCCAGGCCGAGTTTGCAGATGCAAGTCAGCCAGAGTACATGAATCTGTAACCCTCGGGTCTACTACAATTATCTTTACATTTGGATTTTCGAGTTTATGTTTTTCTATTCTTCTGAAAAGAATGGGATGACACCAGGCAGGGTTCGCACCAGCAATTAGGACACAATCCGAAAGCTCTATGTCTTCATAAGAAATCGGGACAGTGTCATCGCCCAATGTTTCTTTGTAACCTACTACGGCTGAGCTCATGCACAAACGGGAATTTGTATCGATGTTATTAGTACCAATAAATCCTTTGACTAGCTTATTGGCTAGATAATATTCTTCAGTGAGGCACTGACCAGATACATAAAGCCCAACACTATCAGGGCCATATTGCTCGATGAATGTACTAAAAACGGCCGCCGCACGGTTGATAGCTGTTTCCCAATTCACCTCTTCCATCGGATGACTTTTACTCCATCGCATTTGTGGTTTCAGAATCCGATCAGTCTGATCCATTACTGTATAATGCAGGTTCATCCCTTTGGAGCAAAGCATGCCTTTGTTGACTGGATAATTTTCGTCACCTTTTAATGAGATTCTCCCTTTCTCACTTTTCCGTACCTCAATCCCACAACCTACCCCGCAGTAGGAGCATATTGTTTTATGTGGTTCTCCCCATTTCTGTGGCATTTTTTAGTGTTTGGTTCGTCAATCATTGCCATAATGGTTGCAGGGATGATTACGCACATTATGGAAAATCAAAATTACGTAATACTTAGTAATAAATAAGTAAAAATACGTAGATTTAATTTAAGTAATTTGGCTTGATTAGATTATGGGCAGTCAGGGGAGACACTGACTGTAGCGAAGGGTTTTGTGTTTTTTCGTAATGGTGAAAGTTGGTTCAGGGCCTTCCGTCCAGTGTCTCGTGATTATATGTTCGAATTTTTGAAATATGTTCGAATTTGAACTATTTATCTTTTATCTTATTTATGTAATTGTTTGTAAATCAGTAAAATACGTCTGTGGCATGAAATTTGAAATTCTTAGATTACCCAAATAACCTTCTGCGAAATGTTTAAAAACTATCTGAAAGTAGCCCTCAGGACTTTGATTCGAAATAAGAATTATGTAATCATCAATTCTCTTGGCTTAGGAATCGCCATGGCTTGCTGTATCGCAGCTTATCTCTTCATTGCCTTCAATGTGGAATTTGATTCCTTCCATAAAGAAGAAAAGGTCAAGAATATTTTTCGTACACATGCTCATGTGGTTTTAAGTGGTGGAGAACTGAGACAAGGGGTTAGTGCCCCTATATTGGTAGGACCAATGGCTTTCGAGGATATCTCCGGTATAAAAAGTTATTTGAGATATGCTGGGAATGCCTTTGGAGGCGCGAGTGTGAGTTACGTTGATATTGATTCAAAGATTCAAAAAGCATTTGCGGAAAATGTTGTTTTTGCGGATAGCAACATATTTGAAATGTTCGATTTTCCAATAGTCAAAGGAAGCTATCAGGCATTCAAGGAAAGGCATAGCGTTTATATTGACGAAGAAACGGCACTTAAATATTTTGGGGATAAAGACCCGATTGGCAAGGTGTTGACATTCGGTTTTTCTCGGGGGGTGGTGAAAGAAATGGTAGTTGGGGGTGTTTTGGCCAAAGTACCTATAAATTCTTCACTTCAAATGAAGATTTTGCTTCGGTTTGAACATTTTGAAGAAATGAGAAATATGGATTCCAAGCCTTGGGAAGATTGGAATGTGCCGGCAACTTTTTTTGAACTCAACAAACCAGAAAACGCCGAACAAATTGCCATTCAGTTAGAAAAATATATTTCCTTAAGGAATGAGGCATTTAAGGAACAAGAGGTTATTAAATACACTTTAGAGCCTTTCAAATCGAATGTAGATCCGGATGTGCTTACCTGGAGTTATCTGAATATTCCAATGCAAAAAGAACCACTGATCATTTTTTCAGTGTTGGCCGGTATGATTTTGCTTATCGCATGTTTTAATCTCACGAACACTTCTATTGCGATGGCTTCCACAAGACTGAAAGAGATTGGTATTCGCAAGTCCGTCGGTGCACATCGATTGCAGATAATTACCCAGCTCATGATTGAGACTCTGATGGTTATTCTTATATCGCTAGTAGTCGGATACCTAATGTCTATCATTATTGTGCCAGAGTTTGTGGCTATGTGGGAAATGCCGTACGGTATGGATGATTTGAATGGAGTGAATCTGATTGTCACATTAATCATTATCGTTTTTATTGCGTCAATTCTTGCGGGCTTATACCCTTCGTTTTTCAGTACGAAATTTCACACCGCGACCCTGCTGAAAGGCAACATGAAAGTGAATGGTACCAATTTTTTAACCAAAATGCTGGTTTCAACCCAATTTGCAATTTCAGTTATTGTATTAACTGCTGGGGTTGTTTTTATGCAAAATGCTGAATATCAGAATGTGATAGACTTTGGATATGATAAAGATCAATTACTGATTATCAATATTCAGGATAGTAAAGATTATGAGAGAATGGCTGGACAAGCCTATGCTATTCCAGTGATTAAGGAAATATCAGCAACCGAACACCATGTCGGTTTCAGCGCATACCCTAATCCTATAACTTTTGATAATATGAAATATGATGTACAGCACCTGGAATTTGGTGAAAACTATTTTGAAACGATGCAATTCAAATTCATAGAAGGTGGCCCGATAGACTATAATAATGCCAATGAAAATAAGGATGCAGCGGTGGTCAGTCGACGGTTTACGGAAAAATTAGGAATTCAGGATGATCCCATTGGTCAGATCATTGATATCAGGGGCGAAAAAAGAAGGATCAAAGGGGTGATTGAAGATTTTGTCGATAATCTATATAGATCAAAGGAACCTGAGCCTTTCATTTTTTATGCCACTATTCCCCAAAGATGGCGTCAGATTGTTGTGAGGGCGGATGCCGGTGATCTTAAAAAAGCCAATGAAGAGCTTGAAAAGGTGTGGAAGCAAAATTTTCCCTCTAAGCCCTATGAGAGCAGATATCAGGAGGACATATTGGGTTCTGATGTTCAAAGGTTAAATAGAAATCTCCAGAAAATATTTTTGTTTTTGACTGTGCTAGGAGGTTTACTTTCTGCATCCGGTATTTTCTCTTTAGCATCATTGAACATTGCCAAACGGACAAAGGAAATAGGCATAAGAAAGGCGCTTGGAGCTTCGGTTGGCCATGTGGTTATGCTGTTAAATCGTGAGTTTATTATAATCCTGATTTTAGCCGGTTTAATGGGTTCATTGGCTGGATATTTCGGAACGCGCTGGTTGCTTGATTTGATTTATGCAATACATATTCCAATGAGTGTTGTTCCGGTTTTCCTTTCTGCATTGGTAATATTCATCATCGGAATTTCAACCACCAGTCTCACCATTTTGAAGGCGGCTGGTGCAAATCCGGTGGATACACTCAGGGATGAATAAATAATTTTTCTCTTATATTTTTCAAGACCGTTTGAAACACCTTTTTCGTGAAGAATTTATTAAATATATCTTTGCGTTCGCCTTTTGAAATAGGCAGAAATAAGTAGGTTTCAAGATTGAAATGAAAGAAGTATTGACAGGAGAAGGGGATGCTGAAAATCGTCCTAATCCAGACGAAATTGTTCAGTGTGTGAGGGTTTTACAGGTTTTAGCCTCAGATCTAAGTCAAGTTTTTGAGTTGCCAGAAGAAACGAGAATTTCATTGATGAAAGCCGCAGGTCAAATATCAAGGCCACAAAAAGAGATTTTTCAGCAAGCAAAAAAAGATGCTGAGAAAGCAGTTAAACGAAAAAAAGCAGAGCAGGAAAAACATGCACGCAAGGAAACAGGAATCCGTGCGGCACGAGAAGCAAGCATTTTTTCCGCGCCTAAACTTTTAGGTATTTCTGATCTGATGGCCAAGCAATTGGGTGAATTGAATTCTCCAAGAAATTGCTACGTGTGCAAAAAAACCTATACCAAATTGCATCATTTCTATGATACCATGTGTGCAGAATGCGCCGATTTCAACTATGCCAAACGATTTCAAACGGCTGATTTAACGGGGCAAGTAGCAATAGTTACAGGTTCCCGATTAAAGATTGGTTATCACATTACTTTGATGATGCTGAGGGCAGGAGCGACGGTCGTTGCGACTACCAGATTTCCTGTGGATTCAGCTTTGCGCTTTTCAAAAGAGGAGGATTTCACCGAATGGGGACATAGGTTAAAGATTCATGGTCTGGATCTCAGACACATTCCAAGTGTAGAGATTTTCTGTAATTTCATTGAATTGCAATATGACCGATTGGACATTCTGATCAATAATGCCGCACAAACAGTTCGGAGGCCGGCAGGTTTTTACCAGCACCTGATGGCCAATGAAGAAAAGCCATTTGAAAAATTGTCGCCATATGCACAGGATTTGCTCGCTGATCATAATTTTTGTTTGAAAGAACTTCGAGAGCTAACGGTACATAGTGCTAAGGATCAAAATAAAAACCTGCCTGTCAGCTGGCATGCGCCCGAACCGGGTATAGGCATCAGGTCTTCAGCCAAACTATCGCAGATTCCTTACAGTTTTGACAATTCGCTGAGCAAAGAAGAAATTTTTCCAGAAGGTAAACTTGATGCAGATTTGCAGCAGGTAGATTTGAGAAAAACCAACAGCTGGCGACTAAAATTGGGTGAAATTGAAACACCAGAAATGGTGGAAGTGCAGCTAGTAAATGCCGTAGCTCCTTTTGTGCTTTGCAACCGCCTTTCTCGCCTCATGCGAAAGGAAAACACTGGCATGAAACATATCATCAACGTGTCAGCGATGGAAGGGAAGTTTCAGCGATTTAGAAAAGAAGACCGACATCCGCATACGAATATGGCCAAAGCGGCTTTGAATATGATGACGCACACGTCCGCTTCTGATTTTGTCAAAGATGGTATTTATATGAATGCAGTGGACACTGGCTGGGTGACGGATGAAGATCCAGTAGAGCTGGCCAATAAGAAAGTAGAATTACATGACTTTCAACCACCTTTGGATATTGTCGATGGAGCGGCCAGAGTGATGGATCCATTATTTGATGGGATCAATACGGGTAAACATTGGTGCGGTAAATTTTTGAAGGACTATTTTCCGATAGATTGGTGATCAGTTGTTGTTTGGTTTTTAGGTAAATCTTCAAATCAAAAGTATGATCTTGCATTACCAAAATAAGCCATTGATTTTTTGAAAGACATCCTCATCCTTACTCCGCCCTTCACGCAGCTAAATACGCCTTATCCGGCTACCGCTTACCTGAAAGGTTTTCTGAATACAAAAGGAATTGGATCCTTTCAAATGGATTTGGGAATAGAGGTAATTCTTGAACTTTTCTCCAAGCACAACCTCAATCATTTATTTGATTTGGCGCAGGAAAATGGGAGAATCACTTCGCCAAATGCGCAAAGAATCTGTGCTTTAAAGGAGGATTACCTTCAAACAATTTCATCCGTTATCAGCTTTTTACAAGGTCATAATCACACTTTTGCCCGACAGATTTGTTCAGAAAATGGCCTGCCGCAAGCTTCCCGATTTGATCAGCTCGATGAGCTGGACTGGGCTTTTGGCTCAATGGGCATGCAGGACAGGGCCAAGCATCTTGCCACACTTTATCTGGAAGATCTTTCTGACTTTATCGTAGAATGCATAGACGAACATTTCGGTTTTAGCCGCTATGCCGAACGATTGGGGAGAAGTGCCAACAGCTTTGATCCGCTTTATTCCCAGCTTCACTTAGAGCTTTCTTTTATAGATCAGATCAGTCTGAAAATTCTGGATGAAAGGATCCAACTGGTTCACCCTAAACTGGTGTGTATTTCAGTGCCTTTTCCAGGCAATTTGTACAGTGCTTTTCGCTGTGCGCAGCATATAAAAATACATTATCCCAACATCAAAACCTCCATGGGCGGTGGGTTTCCCAATACCGAATTGCGGGAAGTGTCCGATCCGAGAGTATTTGATTTTTTTGATTTTATCTCATTGGATGATGGGGAGCTTCCCATCGAATTGATTTGGTCTAATGTGGTAGACCCTTCACCCGAAAACCCAAATCACCATATTTTCAAGCGGACATTTTTGAAGATAAGAGAGGAGGTTAGTTACCACAATCAGTCCACCAGGAATGACTATAAACAAAGTGAGGTTGGCACGCCCGATTATGCTGATTTGTTGCTTGATCGGTACATTTCGGTCATTGAAATAGCCAATCCGATGCACAGTTTGTGGAGTGATGGCCGGTGGAACAAGCTCACCATGGCGCATGGTTGTTACTGGGGAAAATGTACGTTTTGTGACATCTCTCTTGATTACATCAAGTTATATGAGCCGATTGCTGCCAAGACGCTCGTAGATCGGATGGAAACGATGATAGCGCAAACGGGTGAACGAGGTTTTCACTTTGTGGATGAGGCTGCTCCGCCTGCTTTGATGCGTGAAATAGCACTTGAGATTCTCAGGCGAAAGTTAACTGTGACATGGTGGACCAATATTCGATTTGAAAAGAGTTTTACTCGAGACCTTTGTCTCTTACTGAAAGCATCCGGTTGCATCGCTGTTTCTGGTGGTCTTGAAGTGGCTTCTGACCGCTTGTTGGCCTTGATAGACAAAGGAGTCACGGTGGAGCAAGTGGCACAGGTGACCCATCATTTTACAGAAGCTGGCATCATGGTTCATGCCTATCTCATGTATGGATATCCTACACAAACCATTCAGGAAACGGTAGACAGTCTGGAAATGGTACGCCAGATGTTTGAGCTGAATATCATCCAGTCAGGATTTTGGCATCAGTTTGCGCTCACGGCACATAGTCCTGTTGGGCTCAATCCCTCTGATTATGGCATCATACCTGACCAAAAGGAATATGCCTTTGCGAACAATGATATTGAGTTCAAAGACACCACGGGCATAGATCACGACCGATTTAGTTTTGGTTTGAAAAAATCACTGTTCAACTTCATGCATGGCTTGTGTTTTGAGTTTCCGCTGCAAGAATGGTTTGATTTCAAGATCCCAAAAACCACCATCGATAAGGATTTTATAACCGCCTGTCTCAGGGACGATAACTCCTTTTTGGCCAAAGAATCAGGGAAAATAATATGGCTCGGCGGCATGCCAACTATAACTCATTTTGATAAAATGAAAAAAGGCAACAGCCGCCCGATGATGGAATTACTTTTTCACGATAGGAGGGAAAGCTTTCAGATTTTATTGGATAAAAACAAAGCAGAGTGGCTGATGTTGCAACTTGAGCGTTTATCACCTGCTCAAAAACCTCCGATCACTTTTGCTCAGCTCAAAGCAGATTTCGAAAAGCAACATGAAGATTTTGAATTGTTTTGGTATACCAAACCCATCAATGTTTTGAGGGAACACGGGTTGTTGGTAGTGTGAGTTTCTTTATTTCTGAGAAAACAGGTGACCGGCTAGGGTAATATTATCAAATGAACATCATTTAAAAGTTTGAATTTACTTCTATGAATTCACCTCCATGAGGTGGAGTTGATTACTCGAACGGTCGGTGAGGACACTGACTGTTGTGAAGAGGCATTTAGCCAAATCCGGATGGCAAAACCAGCGGAAGAAGCGGAGGAGGAGCTGAGGAGGGTGGTGGGTTTTATTCATAAAATCCAGATTAAATGATTTTGAGGTCTAAAGCTACTCTTGGGATAGCTTCCCAAAGTTCGTTTCTGGTTGCCCGTGTGTCTGCCATGGCTTTCTTGCCAGAAGCTGTCAGCGAAAAGTAGCGTTTCGGTCTACCTCCCCGTTCGCTAGTCGATTCTCCTTCTCTGGAAGAGAGATATCCTTTGTCCTCCAACCTTTTCAATGCAGATTGAAGCGCACCCACGCTCACTTTTCTTTTCAGACGTTCTTCTATTTCTTTTTTGACGGACACACCATAAGCATCACCATAGAGCACCCCTACAGTAAGCATCACGATCTCTTCAAATTCTCCTAATTGATATTTTCCCATTTTAGTTATTTCCTAATTGCAGTATTGTAAAGTTAAAAACATTTTTAGGTAAATTCCTAATTGTAGTTTTGCTGGTTAGCATTTCACTATAGCCGAAATATGGGATTGTCGGTTTCAGCTTATGTTTCTTCGTCTTTTTGAAAACGTTTCATTTTATGGTATCAGACTTCCACCAAAAAAATTTATACAAATTAGTTACTTGGGCCAAAGACTACTTTTACTTCCTCAGTCTTCGGTAATTACCTGAATCAACACCCGGCTACTATGCAAAAGCTCTTTTATCAACTGTGTTGCTATTTGGATGTTATGTTCATTGAGAAATTTTTTAGTTTCTTTTGGGCATAGAGAGACCTTCACAAGTCAGATGGATACCCTAATAAACACGCTCATGTGGGCTTTTTAGGAGTGTTAGAGTCTCTTTTCGCTTATTCGTCAAATTTGATTTTATACAAAATGATCTTTGAATGCCGACTGATAGGCATTCTGGTTTTGATTGATTCGCTTCATTCATATTTTAATACAGTTGAGGTCATTTTTTAATCATTTGAGGAATAATGTATTAGCCATTATTTAAGAATATTGGTTTCACTTTTTATAAACCAAATATTTAAAAATCATGAAAATTAAAATCTGTTATCCGAACATTCAAAATTTAAGAAAGGTGGCTTTCCTTCTTATGGTACCATTGACTGCCATTATAATGAGCTGCAATGAAGATGATCCTAAAGCGGACACCAATCCCGAACCTACACAGACTATCGTTCAAATAGCCCAGGGAAACAGTGATCTAAGTATTCTTGTTTCGGCATTGACTAAGTTTAGTGACCTTACTGCATCATTGAGTGATGCAAATGGAAACTTTACTGTTTTTGCTCCTACAAATGCTGCTTTTGCAGCACTATTAGGTGTTACAGGTCAGACTAACCTAGATGATATACCTGAAGACGTTCTTAAAAGGGTACTACAATATCACGTAGTTTCTGGAACAGCGGCACTATCAAGTGGACTTACTGACGGACAAAAAGTTGGGACTTTGTTGAATGATGAGGAAGTAACTATTGGTGTAACCAGCTCAGCTGTAACTATTGATGCGGCAACTGTGATAACGGCGGATGTAGTAGCACTAAATGGAGTGGTGCATGTGGTCAACGCAGTTTTGGTGCCAGCACTTGAAGCGAGTATTGTCAATACAGTTGTAGAACCAGCTTATTTTAATAAGAACTTCTCAACACTCACAGCTGCCGTAGTAAAGGCAAATCTTTTGACTACACTCATAGACAAGACTAAGACCTATACGGTATTTGCACCTACTAATGATGCTTTTGCAGCAGCGGGTATTACCTCTCTGGATGGTTTGGAAGCGGCAGATTTATCACCCATCTTATTGTATCACGTGTTAGACATCAAAGCGGATCAAGCAGCTGTAGCGGCATTGGGAACGGGCAGTGCAGTGCCATCTCTGGGTGGTGCTTCTTATTTGAGTATCAACGCAAACGGTATTTATTTGAATGGTACAACAGAGGTAATAGCGACTGACATAGCAGCTGATAACGGAGTAGTGCACGTTATCAACAGAACCCTTATACCTCCTACCAATAACATCGTGGAGATCGCTGTGGCAGCATCCCAGGCAACCGAGGCAGAATTTGGTCAGCTTGTGGCAGCCTTAACCGCGGTAGAAATGGATGCAATGGCTGCTAATTTGGTGACTATCCTTAGTAGTGACAGTGGTGATGATGGAGCTCCTTTTACCGTGTTTGCACCAACTGACGCGGCATTTGAGAAACTATACACCCTGGCTGGAGTTGCTGATTTTGCGGCCTTAGTAGCGGCTGTAGGTATTCCAACTGTAGAGGCCGTCCTTAAGTATCATGTGATAAGTGGAGCTAGAATTTTTTCATCTGACCTGGCTAACCTTTCAAGCACTAGTGTAACCTCACTAGGAGGCACATTTACGCTAAACTTGGCCAACCTTAGCATCACAGATACAGATGCAGCTTTGAATCTGGGATCAGTCAATGCTACCATAACAAGTACAAACTTGTTAGGAACAAATGGAGTAATACATGTAATAGATGAGGTTATATTGCCTTAATTTATGTCAATTAACTAATTTAAGGAAGTGCTTTTGATAGCGCTTCCTTTTTTATTTTTTCTTGAAAGATATGTTTGCTTCCCGGTATCGGTTTATTTATGTTTTTTTACTGACGGGTTACTCCTATCTCAACATCAAATTCACCGAAGGAGACCAACTCATCCCCACAAGTTTTCCTGAAGTCATTCTTTTTTTCGTTCTCGCATTACTCATCTTTCTAATCTGGGAAGGGAATAGGTTTATCCAGATTTTCTTGGATGGTAAAAGCTTCAAAAAATCCATTTACTACCCATTGATAGTTGGTTTCGTTGCAAGTGTTTTTTGGATCACTTTAATATCTCTTTCTGCAATAGGCACACAATATTTCGTTGGAATACCTTTCACGATGTTGACTTTGAAATTAGCACTGGGATTCACATTCAGGATCAATCTCTTTTTGAATTGCATCCATGTGATCGTTACTTATCGTGGGAGGCTAGTAGAGTCGCAAGTTGCTGTAGAGACTGCAAAAAGAGAAGTGGTGAATGCGCGCTATGACGCCCTAAAAAGGCAAATAAATCCTCATTTTTTATTCAACAGTTTAAACGTACTGGATGGCTTGATTAAGATTAATACAGATGATGCTTCCTTGTTTTTACAAAGATTGTCGGATGTTTATCGGTACCTGACTTTGCAGGAAGATCGGGATTTAATCCGCTTGGCGGAAGAGATAAAATTCATACAATCGTACACTTACTTGTTGGAGGTGCGATTTAAAAATAATCTGGATGTTAAAATTGAAATTAGAGAAGAAGATTTGTCCTCTAAGATAGTTCCTTCCGCACTGCAAATGGTATTGGAAAATGCCATAAAGCACAATGAAATTTCTAGAAATAACTCACTGCATATTCAGATAATTTCCGAAAATGGATACCTGCTTGTGCGCAATAGCATTCGACTTAAATCTACCAGTGCCGAACCATCTGGTATAGGTCTGGAAAACATTCGTTTGAGATATGAGTTTTTAGGAATAGTGCTACCAGAGATTTCCAACGATGGGAAATATTTTAGTGTAAAACTTCCTTTGATTAAGCTTGGAAATAAATGAATGTAATAATAGTTGAAGATGAGCCATATGCCACCGAGAGGCTGTCTCTTTTATTGTCAGAGATTAGTCTGAGTATAAATGTTGTTCAGAAACTAGATACGATAAAGTCTACTGTGAGTTTTTTTAGAAGCGAACCTCCCAAGATAGATCTGATCTTTATGGATATAGAACTTGCTGATGGTGTGTGTTTTGAAATATTCAATCAAATCAAATTAGAAGTGCCCGTTGTTTTCACTACTGCATATGATAAATACGCGTTAAAGGCTTTTGATATCAATAGCATTCATTATTTGCTCAAACCGGTAAACAAGGAGGGTTTGGCTAAAGCGTTAGATAAATACCATACTCAAAACAGGGTACTGCCTAGAGACTTAATGGCAATAGGTGAGTTACTGGCCTCAGCCAGAAATCAATTTAAAACTCGTTTTTTGGGAAAGCATGGGAACAAACTTGTGCATAAGGAGACTTCTTCTATTGCTTATTTTTATTCCAGCGAGAGAATGGTATATATAGTTGATAGAGAAAGGAAAAAATATTTGCTTGATTACACTTTGGAAGAACTTGCCGAGCAGTATTTAAACCCTATGGTTTTTTATCGTGTGAGTAGACAGTTTATTGTGAATATTAATGTGGTGGAAGTATTGAAAAAATATTCTCAACAGCGCCTACAACTGTTTCTGAAGTCTGGCCAGGAACATGAAATAGTAGTAAGCCGTGAAAAAGTATCAGATTTTAAAAATTGGTTGAATAAATAAGATGAACAGATTTTTTATAACACTCATACTCTCTGCTATTTCGCAAGGCGTTTTTGGTCAGTCCAATGCCTATGACTCCTTGAAAATGGAATTGATGTCCATAGCTAATGAAGTGGATGCGATTGATCTGAGAATGAAGAAAACACAAAAGCGCTTTCAATCAGGAATACTTGTCTCTACTCTTGGGTATTCTATCACCATAGCCGGTGGTCTGATGCTGGGACGTGAAAATGATAAATTTGGTCAGGCATTGCTTGTCACCGGAGGGGCTACCGGCACTCTTGGCACGTACTTCTTATTAGATTCGTTTAACGAATTGGCAGGAAGAAAAAAACGCAGAAAAAAGTGACTAACAACTAAAGGATGACTCAAATTACTCAGTATTGTTTTCCAACTAGGTATTCAAAATCAATTAATCTATCCAATAGATAAGTAAAGTCCACATTTAGCTCACCTATTGCTATGTCATTGACTCTTAGATTCACCTTTTAGCAGTGACCCATGCTTGCGATTTTAAACTTTATGAAGTGCAAATAATTCGATGATTTATTTAATTTTTGCTTAATGATCTCATTCATCAGATGATAGCTCCCACTCATAGAATAAAGCTTTACAATACATTGACCCCTGGGGTAGATTTGTAATAAATAATAAAAACAATACCTATATATAGGTATAATGTGGTTTTTTTTTGATGCCGAAGGTGTTTAAGAAGCAATCCTCATACTAACTTTAAACTATGAAAAGATCATCAATATTTTGTTTGATATTAATCCTAACTTCAATCATTTGGTCAGGCTGTATCTCTGAAGATGCAGAAGATGTCAATCAAGAAAGAATCAGAACCAATTATCTACTTCAATACAATGCCGGTACAGAGCGTACCTATGTGAGTGCATCATTCATTTTTGGAAGTACATTTCTTAAGCTCAATTCT